>CAYJMY010000103.1:0-17049 GCA_964371125.1 uncultured Mesorhizobium sp.
TTGGTTCCGGTCACTTCCGGTCCGGAGGCGGCCGCATGGGCGCCGGAAGGCAGCAGTTGGCGGCCCGCGACGAGCAGGGCGGTGGTCGCCGCCACGTCCTTGAGGAACCGGCGTCGGTTCGGGGCGAAGGTCTTCCTTGACGTCTGGCTTGCGGTCATCTCGGTCTCCGGGCTTGACGGCTGGGAGGGGCCGTCGGTTGCTGGTGTCAGAAACAAGAAAAGCTGCCGGCCAGACCCTCGCGTCCGTCCATCCGGGAGCGCGAAGTCCTGAGCGGCAGCTTTGCCTGTGGGGCGCCCGTCCTTGGACGCCGATTTGGTGGCCTCACGGCCCGACTAGGTAAAAGCACGAAGCGTGCCAGTTTCGGCCATGATGGATTTATGCTGGAATTTCAGCAACTTGTCGGTCAGCGATGCCGATCCGGAGCGCGCGGGGATAACTGTCTCTTTTGCAGTCAGCTATTTTGCACTGCACAATTATCGTGCAGTGCACGCGCAGCAAGGCTCGCTCAGCCGATCGTTTGCAGGCTCGAGGCCTGGGTCTCGATATAGGCGTCGAGCCTGTCCGGATCGAAGATGCGGCCGTCGAAGAAGCCGTCCGGCCCAAGGACGAGACTGGCGCCGGCCGAGCCGACGGGAGTCGCGGTCGAAAGCGCCCCCTCGACCTTGGCATTTGCGCCCGGCAGGGCGACGCCCAGCGGCTTCAGCGCCGCGCGATAGAGGTCGGGACGATAGCAGTCGAGGGCGATCGCGGCATGGGCGGCGGAATGCCGGACGTCTCCCCAGCGCACCATCTGGGTGTAGAACCACAGCGCATGGCTCTTCCACGGAAAGTTGGCGGCCTTGTCGAAAGGCAGGAAGAAGTCGTCGACCTTCCGCATCGCGCCGCCACCCACGTCGAGCCGGCCGGTCAGGGCGCGCATTTGGATCTCCGCCGGCTTGCCGAGAAAGGCCGGCTGCGCCATCAGCGCCGTCAGGTCGTGATGGTTGGCCGGGTCCTGGCACCAACGCGCCGCATGATGAAGCGCGCGCAGCAGCGCCGACAGGGTTTCGGGATGGTCCCGCGCCAGGGACTTGCGCACGCCGAGCACCTTTTCCGGGCTGGCGCGCCAGATGGCCGCCTTTACCGTCGCGATATGGCCGGTGCCGGCAACCACGGCGACGCTGTTCCACGGCTCGCCCGCGCAGTAGCCGTCGATGCGGCCGGCAGCCAGCGCATCGGCCATGAACGGCGGGGGAACGATGACGATCTCGACCTCGCGTGCCGGATCGATGCCGCAGCCGGCCAGCCAGTAGCGGAGTTCGTAGTTGTGGCCCGAATGAGGATGGGTCACGGCGAAGCGCAACGGGCTTTCACCGGCCGCCGCGCGGGCGCGGATAAGGCGACCAAGCGCCGCTCCGCTTCGTGTGGGGTCGAGATCGGGCAGCGCACCTTGCGCGGCCATGCCATCCCAGACCGCGTTCGAAACCGTCACGCAGTTTCCACCGAGCCCCAGCGAGAAGGGCACGATCGTGTCGGAGGCGAGCGGCGTCAGGCCGAGATTGCAGGCGAGGGGCATGGGCCCCAGCATGTGCGCCACGTCGAAATGGCCAATCGCGATGCGGTCGCGGATGTTCGCCCATGATGTTTCGCGCGACAGCTTGAGCTCGATGCCTTCTCGCCCGGCGAAACCGATCTCGCGGGCGACGACCAGCACGGCGCTGTCGAACAGAGGCATGAAACCGGCATTGATCTCGTGTTCCGCCATTTCTAGAGGCCTCCGGGTCCGAGCAGGTCCGCGGCCGTCACCAGGCTCTGCGCCACGTCGGCCAGCTTGCGGTTCTGGTTCATTGCCGTCTTGCGCAACAGGGCATAGGCGTCAGCCTCCGACAGTCCGCGCGACTTCATGAGGATGCCTTTCGCGCGGTCGACGACCTTGCGGTTCTCCAACTCGCCGCGCGCTTCCTCTAACTCCCGCGCCATGCGCGAGAAGGCGTTGAAGCGGCTGATCGCCATGTCCAGGATCGGCTTCACGCGTTCCTTGCGCAGCCCGTCGATCACATAGGCCGACACGCCGGCCTCGACGGAGGCCTCGATGGACTGGGTGTCCGAGCGGTCGACGAACATGGCGATCGGCCGCTTCACGGCGCGCGACAGCTGGAACATCGATTCCAGCATGTCGCGGTTGGGGTTGCCGAGATCGATGACGATGACGTCCGGCTCGATCTCGGCGATGCGCCGGGCGATGCCGGCCACATCCTCGATCACTGTCACGCGCTCGTAGCCGGCTTCGCGCAGGCCCGCCTCGATGATGGCGGCGCGAATCCTGTTTTCGTCGATGACGAGTATCTTGAGCGCGGATGCCGCCATGATCGCAATTTCGTCCGGCGCCTACGATTGTGCAATGCAAAAAAAGCGGGCGCGGGTGATTCGAGCGTCGTGGACGATGATTTCGGTTCGTTCGTTTGAACCAAAACGACGCCGGAGAGGGTGACGACGGACGCCCCTGTCATCCATCCAGACTTCCCGCCAGGAGATCCATCAGAGTCCGTCCCGATCAGGTTGAATTCTCTGTCTCGCAACCACCTCTTCCGCCCGCGCCAGAATGAGCCGACCTAGACGATCGAGCTACTTTTCCATCCCGAGGGGGACAAAGGCTCTTTCGGACGCCGCGAGGTCAGCCCTTGGCTTCGGCCGCCTTGGCCTCGCGCCGCAGGGAGCGGGGCAGGAGCACCGTGAACTCGGTCCGGCCGGGGCGGGACTCGACGCTCATGCGCCCGCGATGGCGGTTGACGACGATGTTGCGCGCGATGTGCAGGCCGAGCCCCGTGCCCACGCCCTGCGGCTTGGTGGTGAAGAAGGGATCGAAGATGCGCGCCTGCAGTTCGGGCGGAATGCCGGGGCCGTCATCCGCGATCTTGACCTCGACCATCTCGCCCGCCGGGCGGACGCGCAGATCGAGCACACCTGTGCCCTCCATCGCCTGCACCGCATTGTCGATGAGGTTGGTCCAGACCTGGTTGAGTTCGCCGGCATAGGCCTCGACCAGGGGCAGGTCGGGCGCGAAGTCGCGGTTCACGGTGACGCCGTTCTTGATCTTGTGGTGCAGGATCATCAGCGTGTCCTCGATGCCGGCGGTGATGTCGACGGTCTTGACCGGCGCCTGGTCGAGATAGGCATAGGACTTCACCGCCCGCACGATCCGCGAGATCGTTTCCGAGCCCATCAGGATTTCCTCGATGAGCTGTTGCACCGCCAGCCCGGCGCTCAGCCATTCGAGGCCGAGGCGCAGGACCTGCGGCGAGAAGGCCGCACGCAGCGGCGCGACGCGGGCCACGTTCCAGCCATAGGCGACGAGGGGCGGCGCCAGATCCCAGGGCTCGGCGAGACCGAGCTCTTCCAGCAGGTCGATCAACGCATCTTCCTCGCGGCTCGCGGCCACGGCGGAGGTTCGGGGCGGGCGGCCCGAGAGAATCTGGTTCTCGATCCGCATCAGCTCCGCCCGCTCTTCGGCGCTGAGGGGCAGCATGTGCAAGTCGAGGGTCTTCTGCCGCCAGGTCTCGAAGGAATCGCGCAGCACCAGGCTGCTGCGCTGGATCGCGGCGGCGGGGTTGTTGAGCTCGTGGGCGAGACCCGCCGCCAGCGTCCCGAGCGAGGCGAGCTTTTCCTGTTGCATCAGCGAGGCTTCGGTGCTGCGCAGCCGCCCGGCCATGATCCTGAGGATCGAGGCCGCCAGCGCGGGGCTGCGCTCCAGGAGCTTGCGGAATGCTCCCTGTCCGATCTCCAGCACCTCGGTTGGCTCTACCGTGTCGGCCGAGGCCGCGCGCGGCCACTGCTCGAGAAGCGACATCTCGCCGACGACCTCGCCGGGGCCGCGCACCGCGAGGAGCACCTCCTGCTCGCCGTCGCGCTTGGAAACCTCGATCTTGCCGGAGAGCACGAGGAAGAGTGAATCCCCCGGATCGCCCTCGCGGATGAACCGCGTGCCCGGCGGCAGGAGGGTCAGCGTGGCCGAGCGGCAGAGCTGCTCGATGTCGGCCAGCGACAGTCCCGAGAACAGAGGCAGCCTGCCGATGAACTCCTGCAACCTGCGAAACTGGGCGCTGACCGTGGACACGGCGGTTCAGGTCTTGGCCGGGGCCAGCGGCAGGGCCGCCCCGCTCAGGTGCTGGTGCACGAACTGCACCGCCATCGCCCCCTCGCCCACAGCCGAGGCGATGCGCTTGATCGAGCGGTGTCGCAGGTCGCCGGCGACGAAAATGCCGGGCACGCTCGTCTCGAGCCAGAAGGGCTTGCGCGCAAGGGGCCAGCCGGCCGGCAGCACGCCGCCCTCGGCCTCGAGGTCGACGCCGGTCAACGCGAAGCCGTGCGAGTCGGTCCGCAGCGCCTTGCCCAGCCATTCGGTGCGCGGCGCCGCCCCGATGAAGACGAAGACGGCGCGAGCAGGCTCCCGCGTGACGGCGCCGCTGTCGGCGTCGACGACCGAAATCTCCTCGAGCCGGGTTTTGCCGTGCAGTTCCTTGATCGAGGCGCGGGTACGGATGACGATGTTCTCGGTGTGCT
This sequence comes from uncultured Mesorhizobium sp., assembly GCA_964371125.1. GTDB lineage: Bacteria > Pseudomonadota > Alphaproteobacteria > Rhizobiales > Rhizobiaceae > DUSC01. The sequence continues at coordinate 4,540 of CAYJMY010000103.1, forward strand.
CCAGCCGGTCGACCAGGTATTGCGACATCGATTCGGCGAGGTACTTGCCGCGCACCAGCATCGTGACCCGCGCCGCATAGCGGGCGAGATGGAGCGCCGCCTGCCCGGCCGAATTGCCGGCGCCGACGACGAAGACCTCTTCCCCCTTGACCCCCAGCGCCTCGGTGATCGCCGCGCCGTAATAGAGCCCCGCACCGGCGAGCCGGTCGGCACCGGGCACGTCCAGCATCCGGTATTGAACCCCGGTGGTCACCATCAGTGCCTGCGTGGTCACGCTGGTACCATTCGAGAGGCCGATCCGGTGGTAGCCGCTCTCGGTGATCAGCGAGACCGCCTCCATCGGCGCCAGGATTTCGACGCCGAAGCGCCTGGCCTGCGCCACGGCGCGGCGCGCGAGATCGCCGCCGCTGAGGCCGGAGGGGAAGCCGAGGTAGTTTTCGATGGCCGAGCTGGTCCCGGCCTGGCCGCCCGGCGCCTCGCGCTCGATCAGCAGCGTTCTCAGCCCTTCGGAAGCGCCATAGACCGCCGCGGCCAGCCCCGCCGGACCGGCGCCGACGATGACGAGATCGTAGCTCTCGGCTGCGGCATCGACATGGAGGCCGAGTTTGGCCGCCAGCTCGGCGACACTCGGCCGCGACAGGGTGCTGCCATCGGCCAGGAGGACGACGGGCAGCGGCGCGCCGGCGAGGCCGGCAAGCGACAGCAGCCCCGCAGCTTCGGCATCGCCCTCGATGTCGAGCCAATGATAGGGGATGAGGTTGCGCGCGAGGAAGTCGCGTATCAGGTGCCCCTCGGCCGCCCAGCGGTCGCCGATCACGCGCACGCCTTCGAAGACCGGGCGAAAATTGGCGCGCCAGTCGTCCAGGAGGTCGTCCAGCACCGGGAAGAGCAATTCCTCGGGCGGGTGCCAGGGTTTCATCAGGTAGTGGTCGAGCCTCACTTCGTTGATGGCGCGAATCGCGGCCTCGGTATCGGCATAGGCGGTGAGCAGCACGCGCTTGGCCTCCGGAAAGAGCGGCAGCGCCTCCTTCAGAAGCTCGATCCCGGTCATCTGCGGCATGCGCTGGTCGACGATGAGGAGCGCCAGCACCTCGCCCCTGAGCCGGATCTCGCGCAACTCCTGCAGCGCGGCGGCGCCGGATTCCGCCCGCAGGATTCGATAGTCGGCACCGTAGCGCTTGCGCAGATCGCGGCCGACGGCGGCGAGAACGGAAGGTTCGTCGTCCACCGCGAGGATGATGGGCTTGTCCATGTCAGGCCAGCTCCATGGGCGTATCGGGTTGGGGCACGGTCTCGAAGCTGGCGCGCAGGGCGGCTGACTCGGCCCGCGCTGCCTCGGCCTCCTCGCCCCGGCCCTGAGCCGCGCGCAGATCAGCGAGGACTCCCAGAGCGTCGGCGACGCGCGATGCCATGTGGCGCTCGCGGAAGAGCGCCAGCGCGTCGGCGACCAGCTGGTCAGCCTCGTCCAGGCGGCCGAGCTTCTGCAGAGCCTGGGCGAGTTGCACCCCGAAGGCCGCCGCGCCGAAATCGTCACCGCTCGAGCGGGTGAGGTTCATCGAGTCCCGCATCCGGTCGATCGCGGTGGCTTGTCCCTGTTCGAACTGCACTCCGGCGATGCTGCCGGAGATGTAGTTGGAGAAGACCTGCATCGCTTCGGTCCGGGCATTGCGGGCGGCGGCGAGCGACTTCTCGAAATCGGCCAGCGAGACCTCGATCTGGCGCAGGCCCATATGGCTACGGCCGAGGCCGAAATAGGCGGCGCAGACGCATTCGAACCCGTTCGCTTTTCCGGCAAGCTCGGCGCCGATGCTGCTGTGCTCGGCCGCCTTTTCCCACTCGCCCATCTCCAGATAGGCCTGGCTCACCCCGATATGGATGTCGGCCTTTTTCACGGGCGAGATCGTCTGGTTCTCGGTGGCGAGCGCACGCTGGATTTCTACCCGCGCCTCGGGGAAGCGCCCGAGCCGCGCCAGCGAGGCCGCCAGCGTGGCGATGGCATGGCCGCGAACGTCGCTGAGCCGGTGGGCGGCCGAAAGCTCGATCACCTCCTTCAGCCCCGCGACTGCCGCCTCGGGATTGCGGTCGGCCAGGAAGAACGTCGAGACGAAGAGCGGCAGCAGCATGAGCTGCTCGTCGCCGATCTCCTCGGCCAGCCCGCGGCTTTCGAGCACATAGGGGATCCCCCGCGTCGGGTGGCCGATCAGCATGTGCACATTGCCGAGCCAGGAGAGGGCGAGCGCCAGCCGCGGCTTGTCCTCCGCCTTCCGGGCGACGGCGACGGCGCGCTCGATCGCCTCGATCGCGCCTTCGTAGCGGTTGAGCTTGTGGCGCACGATGAGCCACGCGATGGTGGAATCGACGAGCGTCGCCGGGTCGGGGTCCGGCATCCGCATGAGCAGCGCCTGCACCCGCTCGCGGTGCTGCAGCTCCTCATGCGAAGCCGAGAGCGCCGCGGCGCGGTCGGCCGCCTGCCGGGAATAGGCGATGGCCAGCCCGAACTCCTCGGCCTCGGCGAAATGGTGTGCGAGGACGCCGGCAAACTCGTCCATCCGATCGCCGGATTCGCGCTCGAGCGCCCGGCCGGTACGGGCATGGAGCTCCCGCCGGCGCGACCGGAGGAGGAGGTTGTAAGCCGCCTCGCAGGTCATGATGTGCTTGAAGATGTATTCGCGGTCGGGGTCGCGGGCCCGCTCGCGCACCAGTTGCTCCAGCGACAGCGCGGCGAGATGGGGTTCGACCCGGTCGACCCGCTCGTTCTCCGGCGCGTCCTGGCAGACGGTCTGCAGGAGCCGGTGCGGGAAGATGCGGCCGATGACGGCTGCGGTCTGCGCCACCCGCTTGGTCGGCGCCGGCAGGCGGTCGATCCGCGCGCTCAGCACCCCGGCCAGCGTTTCGGGAATGCGTGTCTCCAGGATCGCGGTCGTCGCCCGCCAATGATCGCCCTCGCGGACAATCTGGCCGCCGTCGATCAGCGAGCGTAGGATTTCCTCGATGTAGAACGGGTTGCCGTCGGCCCGTTCCAGGATCAGCGCCCGCATCCGGGCCGGCAGACCCCGCACGTCGAGGAGGTTGCCGAGGAGCGCGTCGGCATCGGCCGCGCTCAAGGGCTCCAGCGCGATCCGGCAGAAATCGCCGCCGAGGCTCGCGTCGAGCCGGTCGAGCAGTTGCCAGCTCGCCGCCTTGCGACGCGGCCGCATCACGCAGACGAGGAGCAGGGGGGCATAAGTCGCCAGCGTTGCGACCTGGCCAACGAGCTCGATGCTGGCGCTGTCGGACCAGTGCAGGTCGTCGAGGACCAGCACCAGCGGCCGCGCCGCGCCGCCGCGACCCATCGCCGCCTGAAGAAGATCGGTCACCGCCCCGGCGATCCCCTCGGCCACGGCGTCGCCGCTCAGCCCGGCCACGCGGGCCCGGCTCGTCTCGCTGTCGACCGAGAGCATCGTCTCGATGAGCGGCGCGTCCGCCACTGGCAGGTCATGCGCCTTGGCGAAGGCTTCGATGCTGGCACGGACCCCGGCGGCCGGCTCTGTCTCGCTGACGCCCAGGATCTGCCGGATGATCTGCCGCCAGGGCAGGTATGGAATGGACTGGCCATAGGAGATCGCCCGACCCTCGAGCCAGAGCCCGCTCCCGCCGGTGCGGCCCTGCCAGTCGTCGCGGAACTCGGCGAGAAGCCGCGACTTGCCGAGCCCTGCATCGCCGATGATCGCGACGACCGCACCCTGGCCGCGGCCGAGCCCGGCCAACCGGTCGCCGAGCATGGCAAGCTCGCCCGCCCGGCCGACGATGGGCGAGGACAGGCCCTCGAGACCGCGCCCCTTCGCCGGAGTCTCGAGCACGGCGGTGACCTCGTAGGCCTCGATCGCCGTCTGCTTGCCCTTCAGCTCCAGCGGACCGCGTGAACGCGCCTCGACCTGGCCGCGCACCAGCGCATAGGTGTCGGCGCTTATCAGCACGCTGCCGGGCTCGGCTGCCGATTGCAGCCGCGCCGCCACGTTGGCGGCATCGCCCATCGCCGTATATTCGGTGCGGATGGCGTCGCCCACGAAGGCGAGGACCGCGTTGCCCGAGTGAATGCCGACCCGGAGACGGAAGTCGATGCCGTGGCGCGCCCTCACCGTCTCGCCATAGCCGCGCGCGGCGGCCTGGATGTCGATCCCGGCGCGCACCGCACGGAGCGCGTCATCCTCATGCGCGATGGGGGCGCCGAAAAGCGCGAGCACCGCATCGCCCATCAGCCGCGAGACCGTGCCGCCATAGCGGCTGACGGCCGCGTTCATCAGCGAGAAGGCGCCGTTCATCACGGCCGTCCAGTCCTCGGCGTCCATCCCTTCGGCGAGCGCGCTCGAATTGGCGACATCGGCGAAGAGGAACGTGGCGAACCTGCGCTCGCCCTCCGCCTCCCGGGGTTTGTCGAGTGCCGTGCCGCAGTTACCGCAGAACTTTTGGCCGTCGGGATTGCCGACGCCACAGCTGGGACAGATCTGCATCGCCTACGCCCCGTTCGGCTCCCGCTCAAACCGAGCCCGGCGGGCGCCTCACAATTAATAAGTCTAGCAGATCGGCTTTCGCCCCGGAAGGATCGTCATCGCGATTTGGCGGAGGCTGCCGGCGCCTGCTAGAATAAAGGCATGGTGGACGCGGAGCGCGGCGCTATGGAGGCTGACATCGGCAGGGCAGAGGCCTACGCGACGGACCTGTTGCTGCACGCCATGCCTGCCGGCCTCGCCTATCACGACATCGGCCATACCCGCGACGTCGTGGTCGCCGCCTCGGCCGAGCTTGCCGGGATCGAGGGCGTCTCCGGACCGGACCTGCTCGAACTGCTCACCGCCGCCTGGTTCCACGACCTCGGCTATGCCGAGACCCGCGACGGGCACGAGGCGGTCAGCGCGCGGCTCGCCGGGGACGTGCTTCCGGGGTTCGGCTACGCGCCGGATGCGGTGGCGCGCATCCAGCGCCTGATCCTGGCGACACGCATGCCGCATGCCCCGGCCGACCTCGGCGCCATGATCCTCGTCGACGCCGATCTCGATACGCTCGGGCGGGCGGACTACCCGGAATGGCGTGACCGTCTCCGCGCCGAGCTGGCCGCCTTCGGCCAGGAATACGCGCCGCGCGACTGGTATCGCCGCCAGCACGACTTCCTCTCGGGCCATCGTTACTTCACCGCCACCCAGCGCGCGCGCCGCGCCGAGGGTCTCGCGCGCAACCGGCGCGCGCTGGCCCTGCTCCTGGCCCAGCCGGACCTGGCGTGACGGCCGCAACCCCTCGTTTGCTCGCGCCACTCAGCCCTGCGCCGCGAGCCTTCCGTCCATGGGGCGACCGATACGCCCAGCGCCCGCGGTTATCGCCCCGCCGCAGCCCGCGGAGGCCGCCACCGGCCTCCTGGCCGGGCGCGGCACGCCTGCCTCCCCCAGGTGTCGTTGCCATAGAGGTTGTCTGTCCGAGGCTTGGATGGGAGATTGTTGTTGCGACACGACAAATACCTCTCCAGGAGCCCCGGATGGACATCCATGAGGATGCCGGAAGCGAGGTAGGGTGAGGCTAAGCTATTGAAATAATGGCGCGCCCGAAGAGATTCGAACTCCTGACCCCCAGATTCGTAGTAAGGTTCTCTGGCCTTTCGGCGCACCGCCACCGTTCGATACGCGCTTTTCCAGTTGACGTAAACAACTGATTTTGCTATTAGATTCGTACAGCCTCGGGATTTTGCGTAGTCAGACCTCGCAGACTTTCACCGCAATGTTCCGCAGACTAATCGCAGACTAATTTTTGGTGCGATCATGGCAGAGCGGTCGATGCTGATCACGGACAAGGCGCTGGCCAAGCTGCCCTACGCCTCTTCCGGTCAGTACAAAGTCAACGATACGGAGCTGAAGGGCTTTGTCCTTGTGGTTGGAAAACGCACAAAGACCTTCGCAGCCCAAGGAGCCTTTTGGCGCGACGGGATGAGGGAGTTCGCCGCCCGGAAGAAGATTGGTGAAGCAGGCGAGATCACCTCCCGAGACGCCCGCAGCAAGGCGAAGGACATTCTGGCGAAGATCGCGCGTGGCGAGCGCCCGGATGACGAGCGCTCGGTAAAGCGTGGGGCTATATCGCTTCGAACCGCGTGGGATCGCTATCGCGACGGCCATATGATCCGCAAGGGTCGCAGTGCCGGGACAATCGAGAACTATCGCGATCACATGGAGCGACTGTTCAAGGATTGGCTCGACAAGCCGTTGGCGCGACTCGGCCGTCAGCCCAATCTCGTCGCCGAGCGGCACGAGAAGATCACCAGGGAGCATGGCGCCTACATCGCCAACGGCGCGATGCGAAGTCTGCGGGCCGTCTACAATCATGCCTGCAAGACCAATCTCGATCTGCCGAAGGTTAACCCGGTGACGGCGGTCGACTGGAACGCCGAGCGCCGCCGCGACACCGGTATGGGCGCAGGTCCGTTGGCGGGATGGTTCGTCGAACTCGCTATGCTCGACAATGCCGTCCGGCGAGAGTTTCACTTGCTGACTTTGTTGAGCGGGTCCCGTCCGACCGCTTTGAAGAGCATCAGGATTGAGCATATCGACTTGCGGCGCCGGCTCCTTCACATCCCGAAGCCCAAGGGTGGTGAAGAGAGAGCGTTCGACATCCCACTGTCACGGCCGATGATCCGTTGCGTGATCCGCGCACTGCGCGTTGGTCGGGTTGCCTATCCAGACCAGGCGGAGTTCTGGCTCTTCCCAGCCGACAGCAAGTCAGGCCACTTGGTCGAACACAAGGAGGACCGCAGCGATCTCTCCAAGTGGGGAAACGAGCTCCGCCAGACGTATCGGACGCTAGCGCAGGCTGCCGGCATCTCGCAGCTCGACATTCACCTTCTCATGAACCACTCGTTGCCAGGAGTGAACGCCGGGTACATCACGCGCGATGGACTGCTTGGCGATCATCTTCGCAAGCAGCAGGAGCGGATTTCGCAGGTTATTCTCGACGCCGCGGAGGATGCCACTCGCTCCGCTTGGCTGCGCCGATCGCGGCAACAGGATGCGATACCTTCCGCAGTGCTGAAGGCTGCTGCCTGACAAGCATCGTGCGGGACCTCTAATCACCCGCGCGGCCTCACAATTTCGCAAAGCCGCAAACAGTCGTGCCGTCGGAGTTCAGCGGTGCCGTATCGCTTGGTCCGGATGGAAACCGGCAGGGCAAGATTCTCTTTCTGTTCTCACATCTCCCGCTTTACGCTATCCTTGGAAGGAATCGCCTTTAGCCGCCGTGGAGTCGCTACCGCTTGAACGGCCGCAATAACCGAAAGGAGCGCCGTTCGCTTGCACCACCCGGCCGTCCTCGAGGCTCAGACCTCCGACTTCGCCGCACCGCCGACGCAGGCGGAGGGAGATGCGATTCGGCCGCTTGATACACCGGCGTTCCTTCGCCTGTTTCAGCTTCGCACTTCCCAGATCATGTGGTTTCTGGGCGCCGGTGCCTCGCGGGCGGCGGGCATCAAAACCGCTGGCGATATGATCTGGGACTTCAAGCAGCGGCTCTACAGGTCCCAGAAGAAACTATCTCCGTCGGCAATCACCGACATCGGCGAGCCCGCCGTTCAGCGACGCCTCCAGGCGCATTTCGAAGCTTTGGGAACCTTTCCTCCCGCCGGCCACGAAGCAGAATATTCCGCCTATTTTGAAGCGACGTACCACTCCCCCAGGGATCGACGCGCCTATCTCGACGAACTGCTCGCACGCGGAAAACCTTCGTTCGGCCACCTGGCACTCGCCCTGCTGATGGCCGAGGATCTTTCCCGTATCATCTGGACGACTAACTTCGACCGAACAGTCGAGGACGCTGCCGCCCAGATTCTCGGCAGTACCGGCAAATTGGTGACAGCCGACCTGAAGGAGCCCGAGAAGTTTCGGCGCGCCTTTGAGGAGGGGCGCTGGCCGGTCTATGGAAAGCTTCACGGCGACTACCATTCCGACGCCCTGAAGAACACCGACGCCGAGCTTCGGCAGCAAGATGCCGAGATGCGCCGCAACCTCGTCGACGCTTGCTGCCGGCAGGGTCTCGCCGTTGTCGGCTATAGCGGACGCGATGCCTCGGTGATGGCGGCATTCGCCGAGGCCCTGGATGACGGACGGGGATTCCCGGGAGGACTATTCTGGTTCAAGCGTAGCCAGGATGTGCCGTATCCGGCCGTCATTGATCTCATCGCCAAGGCTCAGTCGCTTGGAGTTGACGCTCACCTCGTTGAGGCGGAGTCTTTCGATGAGCTGTTCTCGGATTTGCTCCGCTACCTCCCGCAGACAGCGGACAAGTTGGCTGCGCTGTCCGGCGCCAGCCGACCAAGGCTCGTGAAAGCGACCCCACGGATCAGCACCGCCACGACTCCCGCCGTCCGAACCAATGCCTTGCCCATTACCTCGCACCCGGCACTTTGCCGGCTGGTGGACTGCAATATCGGCGGCGATAAGGAGATCGACGAGGCGATTGCGCGGGCTGGCGTCGAAATCGTCGCCCACCGCGTCCGCGACGGGGTGCTCGCCTTCGGTCGCGATTCGGACGTCCGCAAGGTCTTCGAGCCGCATGGTATCAAGCTATTCGACCAATATCCGCTCTCTGCACGCCGGCTGATCAAGGAAGGCGGCGAACGAGCAGTCGTTCGCGACGCGCTGTTCCGCGCTATCTCTCGACAATCCGGCCTGATACTTGATCGCCGTCGTAGCACAACGCGGTTACACCCGGCGCCGAGCCAAGTCAGCGCCACCATCTTCAACACAGACAAGGTCAAGCCGGTGGACCGGCTATCGGGCGTCGTACCGAAAACGACCGTTCCCTGGACGGAGGCCTGCGGCCTGCGCGTGGACTATCGCCTCGATCGACTATGGCTGCTCCTCGACCCGACGGTGGTTGTCGACCTGCCAGTCGATGCGCCGAACGAAATAGTCGAGATGACCCGCGAATTCGTTCGCGAGCGGCGCGCGCGGCGGCACAATCGTGCGGCCAACGCGATGCTCGACGGCTGGATCAGCCTCATCGTTGGCAAGGTGCCCAGCCTTCGCCTGCGCGCCTTCGGCATCTCCGACGGGATTGATGCAGATTTCGAAATTCTTCGTACGTCCGGGTTCAGCGGGATCAGCCATGACCGCTCAGCCTAAGCCGTTCCGCCTCCCCGGCCACATCGCACATCCGGAACCTGCACTACGGTTCGGATCGCCAGACCCGCGCGACGTTTCCATTCACCCAATGGAAGGCCTGCTTCGTTTCGGACCCTATAGCCGGAACAAGCTGTCGGCTGTCGCCAATCCGATCCGCATCGGCATGATCATGCCTGCAGGTCTCGAAGACCGGCTCGTTGCGCAGATGCGTGAGCTTGAGCAGCAGCATCAGCCACGGGAACGCAAGACATATCTTCCCCCATTTGAGGGCTTCGAGAAGATCTTCGGAGTCCGCCTCACGCGTGGGGGCAAAGGAACCGCAATCACGCTTTCCGACCACCTCGACCGTGAGATCGAGGCTTCCCCGAGCCCGCACGTCCTTCTCGCGGACGCACTCACCCGCGCGCTGTTTGCACTCCGTAACCTGCGCGACGCGTTCGACGTCATCGTCATTCTACTGCGCGAGAGCTGGCGACCGGCCTTTCGCGGCCCGGAAGGCGAGGACTTCGATCTCCACGACTATATCAAGGCTTACGCCGCTTCAGAAGGTATCTGCATTCAGTTCCTGCGTGAGGACAGCGCCCTGAACTATCATTGCCGATGCAGTGTAGCCTGGCGGCTTGGCATCGCCCTTTACACCAAGGCAGGCGGGATCCCGTGGGTGCTCGCCGACGTCGATCCGGGCACCGCCTTCATCGGCATCGACTATGCTTTGAAAGCAGGTGGAGCACCTGATAACCGCTTCGCCATCTGCTGCAGCCAAGTATTCGATGCGGAAGGCTCTGGACTTGAATTTGTCGCCTACGAGGCCGACGGCGTCACCATGTTCGGGAAGAACCCCTATCTTCGCCGCGAGCAAATGCTGAAGGTGATGACGCGGAGCCTCGCGATCTACCAGCGCAAACATGCCGGAGACCCGCCCAAGCGGATCGTCGTACATAAGAATACCGAGTTTCGATCCGAGGAGATCGAAGGCGTCTTCGATGCGTTTTCTGGCGCCGAGAACGTCGAGCTCGTCCATGTGCAGCAGAATTGCGGGTGGCGCGGGTATCTCATCTCGGCCCCTCAACAGCCGCATGGCTATCCCGTTCGTCGCGGCACCGCGTTCCAACTCGGGCTGCATGAGGCTCTACTCTGGACCCAGGGCAATCTCCCTGCGGTTGCGGGCGGTAAGGACTATTACAAGGAGGGTAAGGGCACACCCGAACCGTTGCTGCTTCTAAGGCATGCCGGTCTTGGCGCCATGGACGATCTCTGCCGTGAGACCCTCGCGCTGACCAAAATGGACTGGAACAATGACGGTCCCTACGATCGCTTGCCCGTCACACTCAATTTCGCTGGTACGCTGGCTACAATCGTGAAGCGTATGCCCAAGCTAGCTCCACATTCTTATCCGGTGCGGCTGTTCATGTGACAGGCCATTGAGATTACTAACATGACCATTGCATTTTAACACTAACGGCGTTAGTGTGCATTCGAATGTTAGGAAGCGATGACATCACCCCTGAGGGAGCTTTTGCCGAGGCGCTTGAACGCTATCTCGGCGATACGCTGCATGAGCGCGTTCGGGTCCAGAAATCTGTCTCCGTTCAAGGCCTTCCTTCATTCATCGAGCGCGCCTACCGTCTCTACGAGGCACGGATAGCGGGAAGACGCTGCGTCTTTCTAGCTGCCTTGGACGAGGCCGCCACCCCCTCCGATATTGCCAAGCACATCGGCCTAGTCCGCAAGTCCACTGATGCAATCGTCATCTTCGCTGCCCCGTCGCTGAGCGCACATAACCGCTCCCGGCTGATCGGACAGCACGTTCCGTTCGTCGTTCCCGGAAATCAGCTCTACGTCCCTGATTTGGCAATGGATCTGCGCGAGCACTTTCGGGCGCCCAGACAGAGGCATGAGGACGGCCTTTCGCCGTCCGCGCAGGCCGTGCTGTTCGACTATCTCCTGCGGCACGCCGACGATGAGATGATCCCATCATTCATCGCGGCGCGACTGCACTACTCGGCAATGTCGATCGGTCGCGCTTTCGACGATCTGGCTGCATTGGGTCTCGCGCGCACCGAAAAGCGCGGCAAAGAAAGACACCTCCGATTCAATAAGGAGGGACGCCAGCTATTCGACGCAGCGCACGATCTCCTACGCAGCCCGGTACGCGCTACGAAATTCGTCCGAGGCAATCAATTCCATGCAACGCTCAAGCAGGGGGGCGAATGGGCACTTGCGGCGCTCACCGATTTGTCCCGGCCTTCGATAGTTACCTACGCCGTCGCGGCCTCCGACTGGAAGGCCATTGCACAGGCTTCCGGCTTCGTTGAAACCACCCGCGACGAAGCCGATCTCGTCGTCGAAACCTGGTCCTACGACCCCGCCGCTCTGTCCGACACGGATATCGTCGATCCCCTGTCGCTCTACGCACAGTTTAGGGATGACCGTGACGAGCGGGTTTCCATGGCCGCAGAACATCTGTTGGAGAACATCGCATGGTGACCGGTATCGAGAAGTTCCGAGAACATTTCGCCGGACACGAGGATCACTATGCGATCATCGGCGGCGCCGCTTGCGACCTGCTCTTCGATGCGGCCGGTCTTCCGTTCAGAGCGACCAAGGACATCGACATGGTGCTCTGCGTCGAAGTGGTCGACCCCGCATTCGGCGCGGCTTTCAAGACATTTCTCGATGCAGGGGGATATCAGGCGCGCGAGCGCAGCGACGGCAAGAAGGAATTCTATCGCTTCCACAAGCCGAAGGACCAAAGCTTCCCGTTCATGATCGAGCTATTTTCGCGCAAGCCAGGCGCGCTGGAGCTTCCGGAGGACGCAGCCCTCACGCCCATTCCCGTCGAAGAAGACATCGTCAGCCTCTCGGCGATCCTCCTCGACGAGGGCTACTACGAGGCTATACAGGCGGCCAAACGCGAAGTGGACGGCGTTACGGTGATAGACGAGACGCTGCTCATTCCCTTCAAGGCCCGCGCATTTCTTGATCTGACCGCTCGCGCCGATGGAGGCGAGAAAATCGACGGCAAGAACATCAAGAAGCATCGCAACGATGTCTTCCGCTTGGTCCAGCTGATACCCAGAGACGCCTCCGTCAACCTAACCGAGCCGATTCAGGAGGATCTGCGAAAATTCCTCGAACTGGCTCAGGCAGACGACGCCCTTGACCCCAAAGCGTTCGACGTCCCGCTCACTCGCGACGAGGCCATCGCTCTTCTTCGTTCGGTCTACGATTTGAAGTAGGATTGACCTGCGCTACCGGCCGCGATTCCTGAAACGAAGAGCCCGCTTACTTAGCCGCCGGTCGCCTGCGAGCGACCTCATGCTCGATTGCTCTAAGCTCCTTATCCCACCACTCGATAGCCTCGCCCATAACGTCC
>CAYJMY010000104.1:0-2977 GCA_964371125.1 uncultured Mesorhizobium sp.
GTGCTGCGCCAGCCGGTGCGCAGGAAGTAGGCCCGCCGCGCGTGGGGAGGGGCGCTCGCGGCGGTCGCGCGCGGGCAGCCGTCAACAGTATTGCCTCCGCGCCGGGCCTCCTGTATAGCCTCGCGCATGTCGACGCGCCCGACCACTCAGGTTTCCCGTCCGTCCGCCTTCGCGGGCGAGGCGCTGCGCGCGCTTTCCGCGACGCTTCTTCTCCTCGGCCTTATCGGCGATCGCCGGGCCCGCTGAAGGAGCGCCCGGCGGTCGATATGCCGACCAGGCGACGCTCCTTGCCATCCATGCGAAGCTGAACAAGAAAGACAGGCGTACGGTTCTGCCCACGCGTAACGCGGCGGCCGGCGCGGGAGAGACGACGATGAACCCACGACAGGAAATCCGTCCGGCCAAGGGCATGCCCGACGCGGCGGTCAAGTACCAGCCCTATCCGCAGATCGACATTGCCGACCGCACCTGGCCGGCGAAGCGCATCGACAAGGCGCCGATCTGGTGTTCCGTCGACCTGCGCGACGGCAACCAGGCGCTCATCGATCCGATGGGCCACGACCGCAAGGCGCGCATGTTCGCGCTGCTCATCGACATGGGCTTCAGGGAGATCGAGATCGGCTTCCCGTCGGCCTCGCAGACCGACTTCGACTTCGCCCGCTGGGCGATCGAGGAGGGCGGTGTGCCCGACGACGTCTCGCTGCAGGTGCTCGTCCAGTGCCGACCTGAGCTGATCGCCCGCACCTTCGAGGCGCTGCAGGGCGCCCGCCGGCCGATCGTGCACTTCTACAATTCGACCTCGGAGCTGCAGCGCCGCGTCGTCTTCGAGAAGGACGTGCCGGGCATCAAGAAAATCGCCACCGACGCCGCGAAGATGATCACCGACATGGCGGCGAAGGCCGGCGGCGGCTTCCGTTTCCAGTATTCGCCGGAGAGCTTCACCGGCACCGAACTCGAGGTGGCGCTGGAGATTTCCAACGCCGTCGCCGAGATCGTCCGGCCCACGCCCGAGAACAGGCTGATCCTCAATCTGCCGGCGACCGTCGAGATGTCGACGCCCAACATCTATGCCGACATGATCGAGTGGATGTGCCGCAACCTCGACAACCGCGAGAACCTGATCATCTCGCTGCACCCGCACAACGACCGCGGCACCGGCGTCGCCGCCACCGAGCTCGGCCTGATGGCGGGTGCGGACCGCGTCGAGGGCACGCTGTTCGGCAATGGCGAGCGCACCGGCAACGTCGACATCGTCACGCTGGCGCTGAACATGTACACGCAGGGCGTCGATCCGATGCTCGACTGCTCCGACATCAACCGGATGAAGGCGGTCTACGAGTATTCCAACCAGCTGAAGATCCCCGAGCGCCATCCTTACGTCGGCGAACTCGTCTACACGGCCTTCTCCGGCTCCCACCAGGACGCCATCAACAAGGGCATGAAGGCGCTGAAGAAGGCCAACAAGCCGCTGTGGGAAGTGCCCTACCTGCCGATCGATCCGGCCGACGTCGGCCGCACCTACGAGGCGATCATTCGCATCAACTCGCAGTCGGGCAAGGGCGGTATCGCCTACGTGCTCGACGCCGACTACGGGCTGAAGCTGCCGCGCAACCTGCAGATCGAGTTCAGCCAGGATATCCAGGCGATCACCGACGCCGAGGGCAAGGAAGTGCCGGCCAGACGAATCTACGAGCGCTTCGTCGAGCTCTATGTCGACCAGCCCGGCGCCCGGCTGAAGTTCGTCGACCACCACACCTTTCCCGACCCGGTGTCGAAGGGCACCCGCCTCGTCGAGGCGACGATCCGCGACGGCGGCAGGGAGGTGACGATCACCGGCTCCGGCAACGGTCCCATCGACGGCTTCGTCAACGCCCTGTCGACGCATATCGGCATCGACCTCTCGGTGCTCGACTATTCCGAGCACTCCATCCAGCGCGGCTCCAACGCCTCGGCCATCTGCTACATGGAGATGGAGCATCCGAAGGGAAAACTGTTCGGGGTGGGCATCAACACCAACATCGTGGCCGCCTCGCTCGAGGCCGTGGTGTCGGCCGCCAACCGCATCCTCGGCTGAGGTCGCCGTGGGGGAGGATCTCTACGCGCGCGTCAAGGGCAGCGGGACCACGGCGATGGTCCTGCTGCACGGTTTCGGCGGCGGCTGCGACGACTGGTACGACATCCAGCCGGACCTTGCCCGCGACGGGCAGGTGCTCGCCTACGATCTCCCCGGGCACGGGCGGTCGCTCGCCCACCCGGCGGCCGGCAACGCCTCGGCGATGGCCAAGGCGATTCTTTCCGACCTCGCCGAGCGCGGCATCGAAAAGGCCCACGTCACCGGCTTCTCGATGGGCGGCGCCGTCGCCTGCCTGATGGGCCTGCGCGCGCCCGACCGCGTCGCCTCGCTGACCCTTCTCGCGCCCGGCGGCTTCGGGCCCTTCATCAACGGCCCGCTGCTGCACCGCTTCGCCACGCCGGCCACCGCCGACGCGCTGCGCGCCGCCATGAACGACATGGCCGCGCCCGGCTATGCCTTCGAGACCAAGTATGTCGCCGCGCTCGCAGCCCTTCGCGGCATTCCCGGCCAGCCGGCGATGCTGGAGACGATCTGGGGCATGATCGCCCGCGACAGCAAGCAGGGCGAGATCCCGCGCCAGACGCTGGCGACGCTCGCCATGCCGGTGACGGTCGTCTGGGGCACGGCCGATCCGATGCTGCCTTATGTACAGAGCGAGAACCTGCCTTCGCTGTTCGAGTTCGTCTCGCTGCCCGGCGTCGGCCACATGTTGCCCGTCGAGGCGCGCAAGGCGGTGACGGCGGCGATCCGCAGGACGGTCCGCCGCGCCGCGCGCTGAGCGGCGGGTCGCACTGGTAGGATTTTACCGGGCCTGTTCGTCGCAATACCCCAGCCCGAAGTACCCCACCCCTGCCCCTCCCCACAAGGGGGAGGGGAACCTTCCGGTCGTGCCCTCCACCACGA
>CAYJMY010000104.1:2987-16920 GCA_964371125.1 uncultured Mesorhizobium sp.
CCCGCCCCCCCCGTTGCCACCCGGCCGCGCCTGGGGGGAAACGCGCAAGTTCCCCTCCCCCTTGTGGGGAGGGGCAGGGGTGGGGGTATGCGTGCCGCACATATCCGTTGCGCAGCCTACTCCGAGCTGGACCGCGCAGCGCCAGACACCCTAGGCCCTCCGCGCGTGATTTCGCCGTTTTCCTGTGGTAATCGTTCATTAACCATGGGGTGCGAAGGGCCGATGAAGGCATGAGCGAGGCAGGGGACAGGGCGCAGACGAGCAACGGCGCGGCCGACGGCGCGCGGCGGCTGGCCGAAGCGATCCGCGAGGTGAAGAACGCCGCCGCCGACCGCGAGGACGTCGTCGTCGACATGCGCGAGGCGCAGCGCATGCGCCTCGAACTGATCGCCGCCGAGCTCGCCCCGGTGTTCGCCGACGTGCCCGCCGACGTCGACATCTTCGATTTCGCCATCTCCAGCGGCCTGCAGCCCAGGCTTTGGATCGACGCCGTCAGCCATGTGGCGATGGGGCGCGACAAGCGCAGCTACCGTTTCGTCCGCGACACCCGCATGGGCCGCGTCGTGCTCGCCGAATCCCACGACATGAAGCCCGTCGCCGACCAGGTCACCCGCTACATCGCCGAGCGGCTGGTCGAGCGGCAGCACCAGCTCGACGGCGGCGCGACGCCGTCGGTGGCCATGCTTGCCCGCCCGCCGCTCCGCGATCTCGCCGACCGGTCGGCCGGCCCGGCCTTTGCCTGGCGGCCCGTCCTGTCGGGCGTCGGGCTCGCGCTCGCCGGCGCCGCGCTCGGCCTCCTCGTCACCGCGGTGATCCTGTGGGACCGCCTCGTCGCGATGTGGGGCGGCTGGGGCAGTCAGTAGGGCCCTACCACAGCGCGGGCAGTTTCCGCGCTGACCTATCACTAACATAGGTTTAGGCGGCAGGCGATTTTTCGTCCTTTCAGGCGTCTCTGAACTTTACTCGTAAATTGAAAGTGAGATAATTTCAAATTTTTTTGGGTGGGACCAAAATGCTGGTCGAAAAAATCTCGCAGTATTTGAATTTATTATTCCGCCTCATCATGAGTTGGTTTTTTGTCCTCTTCCCGCTCTTTTTACTTGGAGGCTGGCTGCTATTTGTCGGCAGCTACTCGTGGACAAGGGACCTCGTAGGCATGGTGGCTGCCGGTATGCTGCTCTATGCGACTTGGCGGATCGTTTCGCGCCGACCGCAGGCGCTCGGCGGAAATGGCGCAGCACGATCGTGGTCTCGGGATCTCTTCCACCTCACCGCCGGCTGGACGATCACGTCATGGCTGCTGCTTGGAGTGCTCGATTTCGTCTTCGAAAGACATCCCGTTCCGCTCCGCGGGGCCGTGTCTAGCCCGGAAACAACCGTCCCACGTTATGCGGCACCCCGGGTTGCACTGGCTCTTTCCGGCGGCGGCTACAGGGCGGCGCTCGTCCATGCCGGCGTCATTGACCAGCTCGGCCGCTTCGGCGTGCCCGTAGACACTATAAGCTCGGTCTCTGGCGCATCCATTCTCGCCGCCTTCGTCGCGCGGGGCGGCGATCCAATGGACTTCGTCGCGGCCGTGCGTGACGGGCGGTTCCGATTGCGCCGTGAACTTCTATCCCCATTCAGTCTGCCGTTCTGGCTCAACCCTTTCGGCGACTACTCGCGCCGCGACGTCCAGGCCAGCATGGTACGCCGTGTTCTGCTGTCGCAACCGGAGGGAACTGGCAACATACCCGCCGGTCCCTCACTCATGGTCTCCGCCACCGATCTCGTCCGAGGCATGAGCCTTGGATTCACCCAGGACGGCGTCCTCTTCGCTGGTCCGGTTAGCTCTCGCTTTTTCGCCTGGGACGAGGCGGTCATCGTTGACGATATTGGCGACCTCGCCGACCTCGTTGCCGTCTCGGGGAGTTTCCCTGGGGCGTTTCCCGCCTTTCGCACCAAGGCGAAGTTCACGGTCGACGGAGTGCCTTTGTCACTGAGCGAGAACACCCGCGAAATCCAGTTGGCGCTCGCCGATGGCGGAATACGTGACAATCTGGGCCTGAAGCTACTGGAATCGGCGCGCAAGATCGTTACGGGCGAGAATCCACTGTCCTCTTCCTGGAGCGCCTACAATCCCGGCCCCGTTTGGTCGTCGGACGTGATCATCGTTTCGGATGGCGGCAAGGCGCTCGAAGCGGACGATATCGGCGGGGCGCTCGAAGAAGTTAGCCGCGCTATCGATCTCGTCGGACTTGATACGGGCGTGCTTCGACTGGTTGAAATGAATGACGATCTACCGAAGGTGTTCCTCTCGCAGGCCTCGCGGATTGCACCGACACCGGACGCGGTCCTTGCCGGTTATCCGTGGTCAGCATCCGAATGGGCTCTGTATGATTTCTTCCGACCTTACGGCCTTCCAGACGGTATCCTCGACCAGATTGTGAAGCTCGTTCCGGATCAAGCTGCCGCCCGAGAGGCATTCGCTCGCTTTCCGAAGGATCCCTCGGAGGTCAACACGCGTGACGAGCGGTGCTTTAGTGGCGATGCGGCGCACTCAGATCTACCGTCCTGCCGTTGGTGGACATTGGTGCGTGTCGTCGGCGCCGACATCGTTCGCGCAACGGATGTCTTTCGCAAGACCGAAACCCTTGAGGATACGTACTCGTCGGAAGATGCGGACGCGCTGGTCCGGCTCGGCAGGTACTTCGTACTCCTCGCTTGGAAGGACATTTCGGAAGGGCTGGATCGGGTAACGGAACGTGCAAACGCGGCAGAAGCCGGGAATGCCGGTTCACCTCCGCCCTAAAGCTCCGCGCTCGCCAGCTCGCCGACCGGCGTCGCCGCACCCGTCAGGCCGCGCCGGGTGAGCTTGACCGCCCAGCGCCCGGCCCTGCCGGAAATCTCGAGAAGATTCCATTGCGCCGCCGGGTGACGGCCGCCGGGCGCCTGGCCGGCCGCGGCGGCGCCGATCACCGGCACCTTACTGCCCTTCGGCCCGTCGATGGCGCTCGCGGTCGGCAGGTGCGAGTGGCCGTGCAGCACCAGCTCGGCGCCGTGCTCGCGGATCACCCGCTGGAAGCGGCGGATGCCGTAGAGCCGCTTGTGCTGCGACACGGCGTTGCGCAGCGGCGGGTGGTGGATCATGACGACGCGGAACAGGTCGCGGCCGGCCGCCTCGTCGAGCAGTTCGCGCAGCCGGTCGGCCTGCCTGTCGCGGAAGAAGCCGTTGGCCATGAACGGCGCGGTCGCGGCGGCCGAAGACACGCCGATCAGCGCCACGTGGCCGCGCACGCGCAGATAGGGGAAGGCGTTGCTGTCGAAGGGCACGTTGGCGCCGTCGCTTGACATGAAGGCGCCCCAGGCGCGGCAAGCCTTGTCGAGCGCGCCCGGCACGTAGGCGTCGTGGTTGCCCGGCACCACCGAGACGTCGTGCGGCGCGCCGATCGCCTCCAGCCACTGGCGGGCCATGTCGATCTCGATGTCGAGCGCGATGTTGACGAGATCGCCGGTGACCGCAACATGGTCGATCTCCGCTGCCTTGATGTCGGCGAGGATTGCGTCGATGACGTGGTCGTGGAGGAACTGGCGCCGGTTGCGGTGCCAGTTGACGTAGCCCAGCATCCGCTTCGACGCGAGCTGTCCGTAGGTGACCACCGGCAACGGGCCGAGATGGACGTCGGAGAGGTGGGCGAGCCTGAACATCCTTCCTCCTTTACGGGAGGAATTCGGCAATTTGAACCCGAGGCGGTCCAATGAATGACGAAGACGAGGCGCGGTTCCGGCAGACCGGCTGGCCCGGCCTGCGCGCGCGGCTGTTTCATTTCTACTTCCTCGCCCGCCGGCCGATGACGCTCGGCGCGCGCGGCCTCGTCCACGACCGCGCCGCGGGTGCCGTCTTCCTCATCCGCCACACCTACGTGCCCGGCTGGCAGCTGCCCGGCGGCGGCGTCGAGGTCGGCGAGACCATGGAGGAGGCGCTGGCGCGCGAGCTCTCCGAGGAAGGCAACATCGAGCTGACGGCGCCACCGGTGCTGCGCTCGCTGCATTTCAATGCCCGCTCCAGCCGCCGCGACCATGTCGGCTTCTACGTCGTCGAGACGTTCCACCAGACCGCGCCCCGGCTCCCCGACCGCGAGATCGCCGAGGCCGGCTTCTTCCCGCTCGACGCGCTGCCCGCCGAAACCACGCCCGCCACGCTGCGCCGCATCGGCGAGGTTTTCGACGGGGCGGCGGTGTCGCGATACTGGTGAGGGCCTCTCCCTTCCCCCTTGCGGGGGAAGGTGGCCGAGCGAAGCGAGGTCGGATGAGGGGTGGTGGACGGAACGCGACGACTAAAATGAAAGCGTTTTCAGTACCTTGTCTACCACGCGGCGCTCCTCGCAACACCCCTCTCTGACCTGCCGGCCGTTCGTCTCTCGGAAAGCCAAGCAGTTGGCTTTCCGTCCGCTTCGCGGACCGCTCCTCACCCGCCCGCACGGGGGGAGATCGGCAGCTTCGGCGTCTTCGCCACCACCCCACCCGACGCTTCGCGTCGATCTCCCCGCAAGGGGGAGGTGGGCGGTTGCCCGTCCCTCTATCCGGCGCGGCGTACGGCTGGCGCCGCGAACCGGCCCCGGTCGTGCGGCGCGGCGTAGTCTATCGCCGGGCCCTTGGGCACGATGCCGGTCGGGTTGATGCCGGTGTGGCTCTGGTAGTAGTGCCGCTTGATGTGGTCGAGGCTGACGGTCCCGGCGACGCCCGGCACCTGGTAGAGATCGCGCAGGTAATTCGACAGGTTCGGGTAGTCGGCGATGCGCTGCCGGTTGCACTTGAAGTGGCCGACATAGACCGGGTCGAAGCGAACCAGCGTGGTGAACAGCCGCCAGTCGGCCTCGGTCAAGCGGTCGCCCGCCAGATAGCGCTGCCGCGACAGGCGGTCCTCCAGCATGTCGAGCGTGGCGAAAAGCTCGTCGAAGGCCTCCTCGTAGGCTTCCTGCGTCGTGGCGAAGCCGGCGCGGTAGACGCCGTTGTTCACCGCCGGATAGATCTTTGCGTTGAGCGCGTCGATCTCGCCGCGCAACGCGACCGGGTAGAAGTCCAGCGAAGCGTCGGCGAAGGCGTCGAAGGCCGAATTGAACATGCGGATGATCTCGGAGGATTCGTTGCTGACGATCGTCTGCCGCTCCTTGTCCCACAGCACCGGCACGGTGACGCGGCCCGAATAGGCCGGGTCGGCGCGGGCGTAGATCTGGTGCAGGTAGTCGAGGCCGTAGAGGCCGTCGCCCGTGGCGCCGTCCTCGGCCAAAAAGGTCCAGCCGTGCTCGGCCATCAGCGGGTGCACGATCGATACCGAGATTGCGTCGTCGAGCTTCTTCAGCGCGCGGAAGATCAGCGTGCGGTGCGCCCAGGGGCAGGCGAGCGAGACGTAGAGGTGGTAGCGGCCGGGCTCGGCGCGAAAGCCGCCGGCGCCCGTCGGGCCGGGAGTGCCGTCGGCCGTCACCCAGTTGCGGAAGCGCGAGTCCTGGCGCTGGAAGCGTCCGCCGGTCTCCTTGGTGGAGTACCACACGTCGTGCCACTTTCCGTCGACCAGCATGCCCATCGTCGTCTCCTTCTCGTCTGCCGCCCATGTAGGGCCGTGCGCGGCGGGAAGCCATCGTTCCGGCCGGAAACAGTCTGTCACCATGTGCGAACGCGAGCAGGAGAGGTCCGTTCCGCGCAAACATGGCAATGGACGAGGCCGGAAAATGATGATAGCGGGGCGGACCATGATGCAGAGCTTCACGATCCGGATCGACCGACGACGAATGAGCGCCCGCGCCTGATCAGGCGCCGACAGGCCGAAGCCGCGCCCATGCGGCCATCCATTCGCCAGAACGACCGGACGAGAAGATCATGACTGCCGACGACGTCGCCTACCTGCCGGAGACCCCGGCGCACGACCCCGAAATCGAAGCGATCAACGAGGAGGCCTTCGGCCCCGGACGCTTCGTGCGCGCCGCCTACAGGATCCGCGAGGGCGGGCCGCACGAGCGGGCGCTGTCCTTCGTCGCGATGGACGGCGACCACGTCATCGCCTCCGTCCGCATGACCCGCGTCGCCGCCGGGGCGGGCCGGGCGCTGATGCTCGGTCCGCTCGCGGTGAAGCCCGCCTACAAGAATGTCGGCATCGGCCGGAGGCTGGTCGGAATGGCCATCGAGGCCGCCGGGAAGGCGGGCGCAGGCGCCGTCATCCTGGTCGGCGACGAACCTTATTACGGGCCGCTCGGCTTCAAGCGCATCCCGCGCGGCCAGGTGTCGATGCCGAGGCCCGTCGATCTCGCCCGTGTGCTCGCCTGCGAACTGAAGCCCGGCGCCGTCGCCCTGATCCAGGGCATGATCGACCACGAGGATCAGTTGCGCGTCACGGCTTGAGGCCGGCCTGATCCTCCCCTGCGCAGCGGGGGAGGGGACCATGCGAAGCATGGTGGAGGGCGCGCCGGGCAACCCGCGGATTTTTGCGCCTACCGGCCCTCGCGGTACCACATCGAGCCAAGCGCCAGCAGAAGCAGCATCAGGCCGAGGAAGCCGGCGATCAGAGGCAGGCGCCTAACCGCTACTGGTCACTTGCCGGCTTGCTCTTTTGCGTATTCGACCGCGCGAGCGAGGGAATCGAACTCCCGCAATCGAGTCCCGTCCTTCAGGACACGAAAAGCCGTTGACCAGGTAGTCTTACGCTTCTCAATTTCGAACTTCGAGTATTTCCCGTAGAATACTTCGACAATTTCGTCCGACATATCCGTCTCCCGCTAAATCCCATTCTTGAGCGCGAGAACGTCGACGATCCGTTTGGCGTCGCCTTCATCGACGCCAAGCTTCTTTCGGAGGGATTCGATCAACCGCTCTTCCGTTGCTTCGACCCGTCCGTCGGCGAGCACAAGATCGACGGCGAGGGCAAAGATCGTGGGTCGCAGATTGGCCGGTACATGCGAAGATGCCTTGTCCGCGAGAGCCTCCCAACCTCGCTTTCTGAGAATCGAGAACTGCTCGTCGATCATTCGGCGGAATTCGTGCGGCGATTGGCGAGCGAAGATCGGATGCCGGTTCGCGACCAAGGAAAACGTGTCGACCTCTTCATCAGAAATATCACCGTCGCTAGCCACGATGCTGAGGAGCACACCGCTGGCAGCCTCGTATGTGTTGAACTCCCTATCCAACAAATCTTTTCCGCCGAATCCGCTGAACAAGCCCATAGCGTTTCCCTCCCGCATCGCCTGACGAGAGGTACGCTACTTTAGATTGTATTATTGATCAATATACAATTATAAGTGGTTTGCACCCGGCCACCAGTCGTTTTGTCTGTGCAAGTTGGACGTTTCAGCGCCGACTAACGCTCTGCCGGCAGAGCGGCTTTCCCTACCGTCCCTCGCGGTACCACATCGAGCCAAGCGCCAGCAAAAGCAGCATCAGGCCGAGGAAGCCGGCGAAGAGCGGGATGCGGCTGACCGACTTCAGGATCGAATCGCCGGTCGTGCGCAGGCCGATCCAGTCGCGGCCGGCGGCCTGCGCGGTTCCCCTGACCGGCACGATGCCGGGCAGGTCGACGGAAGCCGCCGCACCGAGCCGCCGCACGCTGCCGCCGCTCGCCTCGGCGAAGGGCCGCAGGACTTCGGTCGTCGAGACCGTGTCGGCGAATTCCGGCGCGTTGACCGGCCCGACATGGGCGAGCGCGGAGAGGTCGCCGTTGCCGATCTGGTAGAGGCCGATCTCGTCGGTCTCCAGCGACCCGGCGAAGACGCCGGGCGTCGACGCGGCGAGCGGCACGGTGACGGTCTTGCCCGACGGCGTGATGACCTGCGCCGGCCCCGGATCGTCGCTCATCGTCTGCCGGTCGATCTCCAGCGTCATGCCGCGCCCGATCGCGGTGAGGCGCTCCTCCTCGAGCTCCGGCTCCTTCATCAGCCAGTGGGCGATGCGCCGGTAGAGCTGCACGTGCGGCCCGCCACCCTCGAAGCCGCGCGCCCACAGCCAGCCCTGGTCGGACAGAAGCATGCCGACGCGGCCCTCGCCCTTGCGGTTGAGCACCAGCAGCGGCCGGTCGCCGGGACCCTTCATCACCGTCTCGCCCTCGGGCCGGTCGATGCCGATCAGGCGGAACCAGCGGCTCCAGGCCGGCGGCTCGCTCGCCGAACCCTCCAGCCCGCGCGTCACCGGGTGGCGTTTGCCGAGGTCGGTGAGGCGCGGATAAAAACCCTCCTCGACGACGTCGCCGGTGGGCAGCGCCGGGAGTGCGGCCATCAGCGGCGTGCGCGAGATCGACTGGAGGCCGGCATATTCGGGCCCCGCCGCGATCAGCAGCGCGCCGCCGTTTTCGACATATTCGGCGATGTAGTCGTAGTAGAGGATCGGCAGCACGTCGCGGTGCTGGTAGCGGTCGAAGATGATCAGGTCGAAATCGTTGATCTTCTCGACGAACAGTTCGCGGGTGGGGAATGCGATCAGCGACAGCTCGTTGATCGGCGTGCCGTCCTGCTTCTCCGGCGGCCTCAGAATCGTGAAGTGGACGAGGTCGACGGAGGCGTCGGATTTCAGCAGGTTGCGCCAGGTGCGCTCGCCGGCATGCGGCTCGCCGGAGACGAGCAGCACGCGCAGATTCTCGCGGATGCCGTCGACGAGCGCGATGGCGCGGTTGTTGGTGTCGGTGAGCTCGTCCTCGGCCCGCTCGATGGACAGTTCGACGATGTTGCGCCCGGCGCCCGGGATGGTCAGGTCGAGCGGCATCTCCTCGCCGATCACCGCCTGCTCGAGCGAGACCTGGACGCCGTTGACCAGCACGCGCACCGCCACCGTGCCCGTCGCGCCGTCGGCGCCGATCACCCGGTAGGTCATCGCCAGCGGCTTGCCGACAATGCCGAAGCGCGGCGCCTTCTCGAAGCGGATGCGCCGGTCGGTCTCGCCCTCGTCGCCGGTAATCAGCGCATGCAGCGGCCCGCCGAACTCGACGGCGGACTGCGGCACGTCGTGCACCTGCCCGTCGGTCACCATCACGGCGCCGCCGATGCGCGAGGGCGGTACGTCGCGGAAGGCGCCTTCGAGCGCCTCGAAGAGGCGCGTGCGCGTGCGGTCGTCGGCGGCGTCGGCGCGGCCCGCCTCGACGACGCGCACGTCGAACTGCCTGAAGCGCGCCAGCCGCTCCTTGAGGGCCTCGACCGCGGCGGCGGTCTGCGTTGCGCGGCCGCCGATGTCCTGGCTCTGGCTGGCGTCGACGATCAGGGCGACGACGCTCTTCAGCGGTTCGCGCTCCTCGTCGAGCAGGACAGGATTCACGAGTGCGGCGGCGAGCGCCAGCGCCGCGGCGAAGCGGAACCAGGCGCCGCGCTGGCGAAGCGCGAGGCCGGCGACCGCCGCGACCGCGATCGGCACGAGCACGACGGCGATCCAGGTCCACGAGAGCAGCGGCTCGAAGGCGAGGGACCAGTTCATGTCACTGCCCCAGCCTTTCCAGCAGGATCGGCACGTGGACCTGATCCGACTTGTAGTTGCCCGTGAGCATGTACATGACGATGTTTACGCCCGAGCGCAGGGCATAGATGCGCTGCATCGGATCGGAGGGAACCGTGGGAAGAAGGGCGTCGCCGCTGGCGTCGACGGCCCAGGCGCCGGCGAAATCGTTGGCGGTGATCATGATCGGCGAGACGCCATCACCCGTGCGCACCGGGCGGTTGTCGCTGTTGGAGGCGTCAAGGGAAGCCTCGACCCACAGCGGGCTGCCGTTGAAGCGCCCGGGGAACTCGGCGAGGATGAAGAAGGATTTCGTCAGCACGTGGTCTTCGGGCACCGGCTCGAGCGGCGGCACGTTGAGGTCGGCGAGGATGTCCCGGAGGCGCTGCGTGGCCGGGCTGGCGTCGTTGGCGCCGAAGCCTTGCGCGTACTGGTCGCGCGTGTCGAAGAGTACGGTACCGCCCTGCTGCATGTAGGCGTCGACGCGGGCGATGGCTTCTTCGCTCGGCATCGGCGCCGCCGCGTCGATCGGCCAGTAGACGATCGGGTAGAAGGCGAGCTCGTCTTTCGCGACGTCGACGCCGGCGGGCTCGCCGGGCTCCAGCGCCGTCTTCTCGGCGAGGAAGCGCGACAGGCCGGCAAGGCCGGCGCGGCTGATCGAATCCGTCTGCGGGTCGCCGGTGAGCACGTAGGCGAGGCGGGTGACGGAAATGGCGTCGATGGCGTCGGCGTCGGTCGGCCTGGCGTCCTCAGCGTCGGCGCGGCCCGACATCAGCACGAGGCCGGCGGCGAGAAGGGCAGCGGCGGCAGAAGCGCCGGCCCGCGCCCGGCGCGGGCGCCTGGCGAAGACGCCGCCCATCCAGAAGACGGCGAGCGTGTCGAGCGCCAGCAGCGCCAGCGCGACGGCGATCAGCGGACCCTTGAGGTCGCGGGATTCGTCGAAGGCGTAGCGCATTTCCATCGTCGGCGCGGCGATCTGGGGTTGCTCGATCGGGCGCATCGCGGCGTCGCCGGCGAGCAGATTGTGTGCGACCACGCCATCCTCGCCGCCATACAGGCCGGGGGGATTTTCGAGCGTGACGGGCAACTGGCCCGCGCCCGGCGCCAGCGGCCGGGAATCCGGCGCGGGCGGAACGATGGCGCCGTTGGCGGCGATCATCCGGTAGGGCGGCAGCGCCGCACGGGCGCCGTCGGCGCCGGCCGCGATCGCCCCCTGGTTGCGCGAAAGCTGGACGAGGCGGCGCAGCATCTCGACGAAGCTGCCGGAGATCGGCAGGTTCGACCAGGTCGCCTCGGGCGTGACGTGGAAGAGCACCACCGTACCCTTGTCGCGGCGAGCGCCTGTGACGAGCGGCGTGCCGTCGGCGAGCGTCGCCCAGGAGAGCTCGACGATGTCGGGGGAGGGTTCGGCGAGCACCTGGCGCGACACCACGACTTCGCGCGGGGCGGCGAGATCGGCGAAGGGGCCGCCGGACGGGAAATCGGTCACCGGCTGCGGGGTCGTCCAGGAGAGCGCGCCGCCGAGCGACCGTTCGCCGAGCCTGAGGCGGACGGGCAGCAGTTCCTCGTCGTTCTCCGCGGCGGCCAGCCGCGAGCCGGCGAAGCGGACCAGCATGCCGCCGTTGCGCACCCATTCGATCAGGCGCTCGCGGGCGGCGTCGGGCATGGTGCCGACATCGGCCATGACGATCATCGCCGGCTTCTGCTCGAGGATCTGCGGTATCGCCTCGGAAAGGTCGGCGCTCGGCGATTCGACAAGGTCGGCGAAGGGCTCCAGCGCCCGGCGGATGTAGAACAGGGGCGACAGCAGCGGCTGCGCCTGGTCGGCCTCGCCCTGCGAGACCAGCCCGACGCGGCGGCGCTTGGCGCTCTCGTCGAGCACGCGTATCGCCGCGGCGTGCGGCTCGCCGTCGAGCGCGATCGAGGCGAAGTCGTTGCGCAGTTCGAAGGGCACCGCCATCAGTCCGGTCGCTTCCGATGCGCCTGGGGCGAAATCGAGCGTCGCATCGGCGATGCGCCGGCCCTTCTCGTCGAAGGCGCCGGCGATCACCGTGCGCGGCGCGGGATCGCCCGGTGCGCGGATGGCCTTCAGGACAAACCCTTCGATCTCGTTGTCGGCGGCGACGAGGCCGGCGAGGCCGATCCTGTCGGGGCCGATCCAGACGAGGTTGGCCGGCGCCGGCGTCAGCAGCGTCTTGAAGGCGGACTCGTCGCCCTCGGCGGCCAGGCCGTCGGAAAGGACGGCGATGCTGGCGCCGGGCAGGGCGGCGAGTGCGGCCGCGACGCGGGCAAAGACCGCCGGCCGGTCGACCGGCACGGGACGCGGCTCGGCGGCGCGCAGGCGGTCGAGCGCGGCGTCGGCCTCGAACGGTCCGATCTCGGCGTTGGCGGTGTCGGCGGTCAGCGCCAGCACGACGGGGCGGCCGGCTTCCCCGGCGTCGGCGATGAGGCGCTCCGCGGTGGCGAGGCGGCGCGGCCAGTCGGTCGCGCTCGACCAGCCATTGTCGAGGACGACGGCGAGGCCGTTGCCTCCGGCCGGCAGGCTCTCGCGCGGATTGAAGACCGGCGCGGCGAGCGCCAGCACGACCAGGGCGGCCATGGCGAGGCGCAGCAGGGTCAGCCACCACGGGCTCTGGTGCGGCGTCTCCTCCTTCTTCAGCACCCTGGCGAGGATGCGCAGCGGCGGGAAGACCTCGGACTGCGGGCGCGGCGGCGTCAGCCGCAGGAGCCACCAGATCACGGGGAGGGCGAGCAGGCCCCAAAGGACCAGCGGGGCGCCGAAGGTGAGCGGAAGCCAGCTCATCGGCGCGCTCCGGCGGGGCCGGCGTCAGCGGTCATGGCGAGATGCACGCGCACCAGCGCCTCGGACGCCAGGCGGTCGGTGTGGTTGATGGTGTAGCTCCAGCCGAGCCTCTTGCACCAGGCCGCGAGCTCGGCGCGGCGGGCGGCGTAAAGATTGCGGTAGTCGGCGGCAAACGTCTCGGCGCGGCCGGCGGTGATCTTCTCGCCGGTTTCCGGGTCGGTGAATTCGGTGCGGCCGGAATAGGGAAAGGTCTCCTCCGCCGGATCGGCGATCTCGATCAGATGGGCTCGGGCGCCGCGCCGCGAGAGAACATCCAGCCAGGCCATCGTCTCCTCGGGTGGATCGAGGAAGTCGCTGGCGATGACGATGTCGGAAAAGCGCCGTACCGCCGAAAGGTCGGGCCTGGAGGCGAGCGCCGGTGCGTGGGCGAGCCGCGAGGCGATGCGTTCGGCGCCGTTGCGCGCGGTGAAGGGGTCGGTCAGGCCCGGCCAGGCGATGCGCTCGCCGCTGCGCGACAGGAGTTCGGCAAGAGCGAGGATCAAGACCAGCGCGCGCGATTCCTTCGCCACGGTGGCGCCGGCGGACTTGTAGAGCATCGACGGCGACGGGTCGGCCCACAGCCACACCGTGTGGGCGGCCTCCCATTCGCGGTCGCGGACGTAGATATGGTCGTCGCGGGCCGAGCGGCGCCAGTCGATCTGCGACATCTCCTCGCCCTCGACATAGGGGCGGAACTGCCAGAAATTCTCGCCGATGCCGCGCTTGCGGCGTCCGTGCCACCCGGCGATCACCGTGTTGACAATGCGGCGGGCCTCGACGAGCAGGTCGGGAACCAGCGATGCGCGCAGCCGTCCCCGCGCCAGCGCGTCGCGCGTGGCGACCGGCGCGGTGGCTTCGCCGATCCGCGCCATCAGGGAGCCCTTCCGCGCGACTGCGCCATGTTCAGCCTTGTGCCTTCACCAGTCGCGCGATGACGTCGCGAACCGTCGTGCCCTCGGCGCGCGCGGCAAAGGTCAGCGCCATGCGGTGCTGGAGCACCGGCTCGGCGAGCGCGTGCACGTCGTCGACCGAGGGCGCCAGGCGGCCGTCATAGAGCGCGCGGGCGCGGGCGCACAGCGTCAGCGCCTGGCTGGCGCGCGGTCCCGGACCCCAGGCAACCTGTCTGTCCGTCTCTGCATCGCCCTGTCCGGGCCGGGCGGAACGGACGAGGGCGAGGATCGCCTCGACGACGCTTTCGGGCACCGGCATGCGCCGGATCAGATGCTGGATCGCCTTCAGGCGTTCCGGGGACAGCACGTTCTCCGCCCTGGCGTCCTCGACGCCGGTGGTCTCGATGAGGATGCGGCGCTCCGCCTCGATCTCGGGATAGAGGATGTCGACCTGCATCAGGAAGCGGTCGAGCTGGGCTTCAGGCAGGGGATACGTGCCTTCCTGCTCGAGAGGGTTCTGGGTGGCCAGCACGTGGAAGGGCGAGGGCAGGTCGTGGCGCGCGCCGGCGACGGTGACGTGGTACTCCTGCATCGACTGGAGCAGCGCCGACTGCGTGCGCGGGCTGGCGCGGTTGATCTCGTCGGCCATCAGCAGCTGGGCGAAGATCGGCCCGGGAATGAAACGGAACGAGCGCTTGCCGTGCGCGTCCTGCTCCATCACCTCCGAGCCGAGAATGTCGGACGGCATCAGGTCGGGCGT
>CAYJMY010000105.1:0-16825 GCA_964371125.1 uncultured Mesorhizobium sp.
CGTCTTCGGGCACCATCTTGTAGACGTGGCAGGCCGGATGGACGGTGGCGCGCAGGCCGGAGACGTCGACGACCTGGTGCTCCTTCAGCCTGTGGCGCATGACGTGCAGCCATTCGGAGTAGTGCACGATCTCCTCGGGGATCAGCAGCTTGCCGTCGACGAGGCGGCCGAGTTTGCCGAGGATCTTCTTCACCTCGGCGCGCAGCTCCGCCGAATGCATCAGGAAGATACGCATTTCCTTGTAGTTGCCGAAGGACGTGCCGCAGTGGACGAGCGGGAAGTAAGTGCCCGCGGGCAACCCCTGCGCCTTCGCCGACACGTAGGCCTGGTGGAAGTTGCGCAGGAACACCGCCGCCAGACTGACCACGTTGCCGATTCCCGAGCCGTGATAATTCCACGCCGTGCAGGAGGTCTGGTCGGTCTCGTCGAGATAGGAGATGCCGAGCTTGTTCATCAGCCACAGGACCGAGCTCGGATAGCCCGGGATGTTACCGCACTGTCCGCACGACTTGTGGTGCCAGAGATTGTTGGTCGGGATCTTCTTGTCCCAGCCGTAGAGCGTCTTGGCCATGACCGGGTCGTGGCCGTCGGACACCCGGTGGACGAGGATCTCGCCCTCCTTCTCCAGCTGCCACATGATGTCGCGGACGTCTTCCTTGCGGTCCTTGCCTGTCAGCAGCGCGCGCCGGTCGATCTTCGCCTCGACCCAGTCGGTGGCGCGCCGCGCCTCGTCCGGAGTCAGGCTCGCCGCCCGCCATTCGGCGCCGAAGCCCTCGAAGGCGCCCTTTCCGCCGTTATCCGCATTCGCCATGTCATTCCTCCCAGACCGACGGCGACGACGTTCGACCGACCGGCTCAGCCGTCAGTCTCGTCCTCGTCGTCCTCTTCCTGCTCCTCAAGCCACTCTTCCCACTCTTCGCGCTTCTCATCCATGACGTCCGAGACGACGTCGAAGAGGTTCTCGTCGACGGTCTCGAGCTGGTCGAGGACGCCCGTCGCTTCCCAGATCGTGTAGAGTTCGACCGAGGTCTTCAGGTTGACCTCCCAGGCCGTGTCGAGCGTGTGCATCGTCGGCATCGGGATGGCCTTGCGCAGGATGTTGAGCGGCGCGTCGACCTTGCTGACGTTCGGCCCCCAGTCCGGGAAGGCCTCGCGCGTGATCATGTTCGGGGCGAGCTGGTTGCCGGTCGAGATGACCTTCAGCAGCACGCGGGAGAACGGCCGCAGCACTTCCTTGGCCGATTCCATGCCGTGCTTGATCGCCACCTCGCGCATGATCATGACCAGGCCGCCCGGCGAGTTCTCGAACGGACAGCGCGCCGCGCAGGTGTAGCACTGGGCGCAGGCCCAGATCTTTTCCTGCATCGCGTCGTAGATGCCTTCGAGGTTCTCGGTCCATAGAAGCTGGACGATCTCGCGCGGCGAATAGTCGTAATAGTGCGCCGACGGGCAGGTCGCGGTGCAGATGCCGCAATTCAGACAGCCATGGATCTCGTGATCGTAGACCGCGTGGCTGCGGATATCCTCGAAGATCTCCTCGAGCTTGGCGCGCGGCACGGGCGCTGCCTCGGAGACCGGATCGCTGATCTGGGCGTGGACGGACACGTCTTCCTCCCCGATTGGCTAGTTTGTTCGCCGGTTAATAGGTCAGCACCTTCGCGTCGTCGTTCTCCATGACCTCTTCGATCACCTTGGCGCCGCCGACGATGCCCTCGCATTCGGGGATCAGGTCGTCCTCGCTCATGTCGAACAGGTCGAGATTGGGAGAGCAGCAATAGAATTTCGCGCCGGCCTCGTGCGCATCCTTGATGAAGTCGTAGACCGTCTTCGGCGAACCCGGCTTCACCACCAGCTTGTCCGCCACGCCCTTCTTCATCAACTGGCCGGCGGTCGCCGTGCAGATGACGTCGACCTCGTAGTCCATCGCCGCCGCCACCGTGGCCTGGAAGAAGGGTGCGCCGAGCTCCTCGCCGTTGCGCGGGTCGGTATTGACCATGATGATGATCAGCTTACTGGCCATTTCGATCGTCTCCTCCCTCCGGCGCGCGTCATTCTTGTTGTCTCGGCGGCGCGCCGGTTACGACACATTCTGTAAACGATACATACCGTTTTTGGAATATGCAACGATTTTCGGCAAAACTCCGCCGGCGATCCTCCGGACATCACATCAGGCCGGTATGGCGGCAGATCCCGATCATCATGTCGCTCAACGCCGCCGCGATCTCGCCCTGTAGCTCGCGCAAGACCGCCAGCGCCTCGGCCGTATCGGGCGGCGTGTCGGCGAATTCCATGACCAGGTCCTCGACCATGCCGGACTTCGTTCCCGGATGGCCGAGGAAGCCGAGGCTGTTCGCCCCGAGCGCGAAGACGAGCGGCGCGCCGTCCTCGTCCACGGCGAGCACTTCGGCCCCGGCCGGAAGCACCGGGCGGTCGCGCAGGTAGCAGGCGAGCGGGAAGCTTTCCGGCAGCTGGCCGGCGAGCGCGCCTTCCGCGACGCGGCGCGCCGTCGCGATCTCCAGGCGTAGCGGCGCCTCGTCGGCGCCGCCTCCGGCCGCCACGCAGAGGATCACCGCACCGAGTTCCATGCCGATCACGGGCAGGCCGGCCTCGAGGAACGTTCGCGTCAGCCGCAGTTCCGGCAGGACGCTGGGCAGCAGATGGCCGCTGACGAGCCCGTAGGGACCGCCGCCGAGCAGGACCAGCCCGTCATAGGCGCCGCGGTCGGCGGGAATGCCACCGCCATGGGCGAAGGGCCGCGCATAGGTGAAGCGGATGTTGCGGCCCTCGAGATGGTCCTCGATCAGGCCGAGATACTCCGCCTCCGTGTGCTGGACGACGAGGACCGTCTTCACCGGCCGGCCGCTTCGCTCAGTCGCCGGTTTCGACGGCCGCCATGATCGCGGTGGCCATGTCCTTCGCCGTCACGCCCGGCAGCTCGATTCGCAATTCCTCGGCATATTTCGATGCTGCGGCGGCGATCGCCTCGGGCGATAGCTCGGTCCCGACCAGCGCCTTGGCCAGCCGGTCCATGCCGTCGGGCGGCAGGCAGGTGAAGTCGCCCGTGATCATCAGGTCGGCGATGCGGCCGTCCCGGGCGAGCAGATTCACGCGCAGCAGCCCGCCCGGCGCCTTGTGGGCGCTTTCCGTCAGATGCGTTCCGGCGGCGATCTTGACGCCCATCTCGACCAGCTTGCGGCCCTGGGCATAAGTCCACGCCGGGTCGGCGAGGTCGCGCTCGGCCTTCTCGATGGCCGCCCACTCCGCGTCGGTCGGCGTGCTCTCCACCGGCTCGACGCCGAGCACGTCGGCGCAATGCGACAGGAACCGCGCCTTCAGCGCGTCGCGCGCCGGCGGGACGGGCAGGAGCTTGGCCATGGTCGTCATATAGTCGTCGAGGGTCTGGCGCAGCTTGTCGCGGAATTTTTCGCTCGGCACCTTGAGGCAGCGCACCATGGTCTGGGTATCGAAGTCGAACATGAAGCTGCCGACCATCACCGTCGCCTCGGCGATGCTTGCCGCGCCGGTACCGCCGATCTTGCGGCCGTCGACCTGGATGTCGTTGATCGGCCGGTAGGCAGCGTTGATGCCGAACTCCCGATAGGTGCGCACCACCGGCTCGATGAACAGCGGGTAGAGATTGATGGCGAACTCCGGGGCCTTGGCCCGCGGATAGACGAAGTGGGTGAAGAGCTGGTTGCGGTCGAGATAGACGGCGCCGCCGCCGACACGGCGGCGGTAGACCGGCAGCCCGCGTTCGCGGCAATAGTCCTCGTCGACCTCCTTGGCGATCTCCTGGTGCAAGCCGACGCACACATAAGGAGTCTCCGGACTGGCAAGCGACAGGACCGGATCGCTGTCGGGGCCGATGGTTTCGGCGAGCCCATGATAGACCGCCTGGCTGCGCAGTGCCGGCACGAGGCCGAAATCGATCACTCTCAGTCGCATGTCTTTCTCCTCCGTCGCCCCTCCGCCGGCCGAGACCGAGGCGATGACCATATCATTACATACCGATTTTGGAATGAATGAAAAGCGGGAGAATGAGGCGTGGGAGGAAAGACCTCAGCGCGACTGCCCCGCTGAGCGCGGGGCAGTCGCTCGTTCTCAAGGGCTGGGGCGCGTCAGCCGCCCTTCACCCAGACCACGGTGCGCGAGGACTTGTTGACCAGGACCGGGCCGGTGTCCGTGTAGACATAGGCGTAGGCCGGATCGCTGGGAATCTCGACGAGTTCCACGCCTGCCGGCACGGCGGCGCCGATCGAGATGCCGCCGTCGATGACCACCGGATCGAGCGGGTTCGCCTCGACGTAGGTGACCGTCTGCGGCGCCACCACATAGCCCGGCGAATAGACGACCTCGCGGTTCTCCATGCGGACCAGCACAGGGCGGCCGTCGACATAGACGTAGGCATATTCAGCGTAGTCGGGGATCGGGGTCAGCGTCACGGTCTCCGGCAGGGACATGCCAGCGGAAACGCCGCCTTCGATCACGACCGGCTCGACCGGATGGGCGACCACGTATTCGACCGCGGGTTCGGGCACGGCGGCAGCAGTGCCGAGCATCGCCCCGGCGAAACCGCCGATGACCGCACCGACCGGACCGCCGACGATGGCGCCGGTCACCGCACCGGCCGTGCCGCCGACGGCGACACCGGTGTCGACCGCGGTGCTGCTGGTGGTGTTCGCATCAGTGCCGCTCTCGGCGGCCGGAGCGTTCGGCGGAGGCGCAGCCGATTCCTGCGCGAGGACGGGGCCGGCCGCCAGGATCGCGGCGAGGCCGACGGAAGCGAGAAGTGTTTTTCGCATTGTGGTTCCTTTCGTTGGATGGTTCCCTCGGCAACAGAACGCGTTCACGCCGTCCATGTTCCGGGAAAACGCGCCAACGGATTCAGGCGACCGCGCGGCCGTCTTCCTTGCCGCCCCCGGACCGGACCTCGTCCTGGACATGGTCGCGTACGGCGCGTTCGCACCGCCGCCGGAACTTCTCCACTTCCTCTTCCGGCAGGTGCTCGATGCCGATGAAGCGGTTTTCGCCCTGCGAGACGCGGATCAGTTCGTCGAGCTTGGCCTGGATCGCCACGCCGTCGCGGTTCTGCGTGTTCTGGATGAGGAACACCATCAAGAAGGTGATGATGGTGGTGCCGGTGTTGATGATGAGCTGCCATGTGTCGGAGAAGCCGAAGACCGGACCGCTCACGGCCCACACGACGATGAGCGCGCAGCAGCCGATGAAGGCGGCCGGACGGCCGGCGGCGCGGGCGACCGCGGTCGCGACGGTGTTGAAGAGGTTGGCAGCGGACATCAGGCGGGTCTCCTCGAGCGGCCTGTCGGCCGTAATGCCGGTACTCGCCTGGCCGGTCGGCTGGCGTGGCCGGGCAAAACGCGCGCTCCGCCGTCCGGTTCCGTAGACCCGCCGAACCTCGATCGCTCAGGATTTCGAGCTGTGTTCCGGCTTTCCCTCGCGCTTCGTCGAAGCCATGTCGTGGAGTTCCTTCGCCGACATCGACGTCTCCATCGATTTCGAGGCGCCCCTGAGTTCGCTCTTCTTGATGTCGCCGCGCTTCGCGGCAAGCGCGGCGCCGGCCGCCTTCTGCTGGGCCTTCGATTTCGCGGGCATGTCTTTCTCCTTCGCTTAGCGGATCTGGTCGGCTCACTCGCCGACATCGACGGAAACTCGCGCAGTCGGCCTTGGTTTCCCCATCCGGCTGGAGATCCCGCGCCGCGAGCGGAACGAACGCGGCGCGGCCGGCGTTTGTCCTGATCCTCGCGACACAGGAGACTGTCATGGCCGAGCCGCTTCCGCCGAACAAAGCCAGGCAAGGGCGCAAGGGCGTTCCGGTGCTCGTCGTCCTCGTCATCGGCCTGATCCTCGCGATGGGGGCGTGGTGGGTCGCCGAATATTACGGCATGGCGATCGAGCCGCCGGAACAGCAGCAGGTGGGCGACCCGCAGCAGCCGGGCGCGCAGCAGGCGCCGCCCGGCGCCGCCACCGGTTCGGACTGAGGTGACCACGCAATGGCTCCGCGCGCGATCTGGAAAGGCTATTTGAAGATCGGCGAACTGACGTGCCCGGTGGCGCTGCATTCCGCGGCCTCGACCGCGGAACGGGTGTCCTTCCATACGCTCAACCGCAAGACCGGAAACCGCGTACGCCGAGAGTATGTCGACGAGGAGACCGGACAGCCCGTCGAATCGGAGGCCCTGGTCAAGGGCTACGAGACCGGAAAGGACGAATACGTCCTTCTGGAGCCGGAGGATATCGCTTCAGCCGTGCCGGAAAGCGACAGGACGCTCGCCGTCGGTGCCTTCGTCGCCTGCGGCAGGGTCGACACGCTCTTCTTCGACCGGCCCTATTACCTCACCCCTGCGGATGACGCCGCGCAGAAGGCATTCGCCGTCATTCGCGAGGGCCTGCGCGAGAAGGAGGTCGCAGCGCTTGCCCGCGGCGTGCTGTTCCGCCGCGTCCGCACGCTGTTCATCCGCGCCGCGGGACCCGGGCTCGTCGCCAACACGCTGAATTTCGACTATGAGATACGTCCGGCGGACGAGGTATTCGATACGATTCCCCGCATGAAGATCAAGGGCGAGATGCTCGACCTGGCGCGGCACATCATCGAGACGAAATTGGGGACCTTCGACCCCGCCGCCTATGACGACCGCTATGACGCGGCGCTCACCGAACTCGTCAGGGCGAAGAAGGAGGGGCGAGCGATCAAGGCGCCGAAGCCGGCGCCGGAGGGCAAGGTCGTCGACCTCATGGATGCGCTGAGACGAAGCGCCGCCGCTTCGAAGGAGGAGACGCCGAAGCGCAAGCCGCAGCCGCGACGCAAGAGCGGCGGGGCACCGGCGCGGCGCAGGGCGGGCTGACGCCGTGGCGCTCGACATCTACCGTCGCAAGCGCGATTTTACCCGGACGGCCGAGCCGGCGGGCGAGGCAAAGGCGCGCCGCGAGGGCCGGTCCTTCGTCGTGCAGAAGCACGACGCGCGCCGCCTCCACTATGACTTCCGCCTCGAAATGGACGGCGTGCTGAAGAGCTGGGCCGTGACCAGGGGGCCGAGCCTCGTTCCCGGCGAGAAGCGCCTCGCCGTCCATGTCGAGGACCATCCGCTCGAATACGGCGGCTTCGAGGGGACCATTCCCAAGGGCGAATATGGCGGCGGCACGGTCATCGTCTGGGACCGCGGCACGTGGACGCCGATCGGCGACGTCGTCAAAGGCTACCGAAAGGGCCATCTCGACTTCGAACTCGACGGCGAGAAGCTCCGCGGCCGCTGGCATCTGGTGAAGATGGCCGGCAGGCGTGGCGAGAAGCGCGAGAACTGGCTGCTGATCAAGGGTGACGACGCCTTCGCCCGCGACGAGAAAGCGCCGGACATCCTCGAGGAACGGCCGGAATCCGTGCTCAGCGGCCGGGTCATCGCCGATGTCGAGAACGAGGCGCCCGGCTGGTCGTCGAAGACCGGCCGCCTCGACCCGGCGGACGCCAGCGACCCACCGGTCGCGGCCGCCGGAATCAAGGGCGCGCGCAAGGCGGACGATCCCGGCTTCGTGCCGCCGGCGCTGGCGACGCTGCGCGCCGCGGCGCCGGCCGGGTCGCGCTGGCTGCACGAGATCAAGTTCGACGGCTACAGGCTGCAGGCGCACGTCGCCGGCGGGAAGACGCGGCTGCTGACTCGTAGCGGGCTCGACTGGACGGACAGGTTCGGCGGCACGGTCCCCGCTGCGCTGGCGGCGTTGCCGGCCGGCACGGCGATCGTCGACGGCGAACTGGTCGTCGAGGCTGTCGGCGGCGCCT
This sequence comes from uncultured Mesorhizobium sp., assembly GCA_964371125.1. GTDB lineage: Bacteria > Pseudomonadota > Alphaproteobacteria > Rhizobiales > Rhizobiaceae > DUSC01. The sequence continues at coordinate 7,793 of CAYJMY010000105.1, forward strand.
CCGACTTCTCGGCGCTGCAAGCCGACCTCTCGGAAGGCCGCACAGACCGTTTCCGCTACTATGCCTTCGATCTGCTCTATCTCGACGGATACGACCTGCGCGGGTGTGCGCTCATCGACCGGAAGGCCGCGCTTGAAGCCCTTCTCGACGGCGCCGGCGCAGCCCTCGCCTACAGCTCGCACTTCGACGAGGAGGGCGAGATCATCCTGCGCCACGCCTGCCGCCTGAGCCTCGAAGGCGTGGTCTCCAAGGTGCGTACGGGAAATTACCCCGCCGGCCGCAGCAAGGAATGGATCAAGTCGAAATGTTCCGACCGCCAGGAATTCGTCGTCGCCGGATACGTGCCTTCCACGACGTCCGACAAGGCGATCGGCTCGCTCGTGCTCGGCTACCACGACAAACGCGGCCTCGTTCACGCCGGACGGGTCGGCACCGGATTCAGCCGCAAGGTCGCTGAGGACCTCTACCGCCGGCTTGAGCCGCTGCGACGCGAGGACAGCCCTTTCGACTCGCCGCTCGACGCGGAGGCGCGGCGGGGCGTCCGCTTCACCGAGCCGCGGCTGGTGGCCGAGGTCGAGTTCCGCAACTGGACCGCCGACCGGCTGCTGCGCCATGCCTCCTTCCGCGGGCTGCGCGAGGACAAGCCGGCGATCGAGATCGTCCGCGAGGATACGATGAAGGCGACCACCGAAGAACCTGCACCGGCCGCGCGGGTGAAGCTCACGCATCCCGACCGCATCTACTGGAAGGACGCCGGCGTGACTAAGGAAGGTCTCGCCGACTACTACGCGCAGGTCTGGCGGTTCATGGCGCCCTTCGTCGTGTCGCGGCCGCTGGCGCTATTGCGCTGCCCCAGCGGTGCCGACGCGCAGTGCTTCTTCCAGAAACACGCCTGGAAGGGCCATCATCGGGCGATCCTGACGCTGGACGACCCGAACGACAGCTCCGACGAACCGATCCTCGCTATCGACGGGATCGACGGTCTGGTCGGGCTTGTCCAGGCGGCGGTGCTCGAGATCCATCCCTGGCAGGCCACCCTCGACGATCTCGAGCGTCCCGACCAGATCGTCATCGACCTCGATCCCGGCGAAGGCGTCGAATGGACGGATGTCATCGATGCCGCGCGCGAGGTCAGGGCGAGGCTCGCCGACGCCGCCCTCGAGAGCTTTGTCAAGACGACGGGTGGCAAGGGCCTCCATGTCGTGGCGCCGCTCAAACCGGCAGCCGGCTGGGAAGAGGTGAAAGCCTACACCAGGGAACTGGCGGACAGGATGGCGTCCGATTCCCCTGACCGCTTCGTCGCAACGATCGCCAAGGCGAAGCGGCGCGGCAAGATCCTCGTCGACTATCTGCGTAACCAGCGCGGCGCCACGGCGGTGGCGCCCTACTCGACGCGGGCACGCGCCGGGGCGCCGGTGGCCATGCCGCTCGCCTGGGACGAGCTGTCGCCCGCCGTCGGCCCGGCCTACTTCACGGTGGCGAACGCGGTAGCCCGTCTGGCCAACCTCACCGGCGATCCGTGGCAGGACTTCCGCAAGGCCGAGGCACCACTCGATCTCCGGGACAGGGCGGCAACCGGCAAGAAGACGCAGCGGCGCTGAGTCGGTTCCGGAACCGGGCGGTGGAGTGGTCCTGTTGCGCGGACCGTTCCAGCGGCGAAGCGATCAGCGCGACGTCCTCTTTCCCGGCTTCTTCTCGGATTCCAGGCTCTTGCGCAGCGCGTCCATGATCGAGACGACATTGCCGCTTCCGACCGGTGGCGTCTCCTTGTTCTCTGCAACCAGCTCCTTAGCCGGCTTCTTTTTCTTCCTGGCGGCGATGATCTCTTTCAACGCCGCCTCGACCGGATCGCTCGCCATGTCCGGGTTCCAGGGCGTCGTCCTCTCGTCGATCAGCGACTTGATCAGGCGGACCAGTCTCGCTTCCGGCTTCGCATCGTCGACCTCGGCGAAATAGGCGTCCTGGTCGCGCACCTCGTCGCCGTAGCGCAGCGTCCACAGGATCACGCCCTTGCCGCGCGGTTCGAGCATGACCGCCCTCTCGCGGCGATAGAGGACGAGGCGGGCGATGCCGGCGACATGGGCAGCGGCCATCGCCTCGCGGATAACCGCGAAGGCTTCCTCGCCGACCTTGTCGTCGGGGGCTAGGTAGTGCGGCTTGTCGAGCCATATCCAGCCGATCGAATGGCGCGGCACGAACATCTCGATGTCGATGGTGCGCGTGCTCTCGAGCGCGACCGCGGCGATCTCGTCCTCCTCGAGCATGACGTATTCGCCTTCGCCGGTCCCGTACCCCTTGACCTCCTCGTCGCCGGCGACGGGTTTACCGGTGACGGCGTCGACATAGCGGCTTTCGACGCGGTTCCCGGTCTTCCTGTTGATGGTGTGGAAGCGGATCTTGGCGGAATCCGACGTCGCCGGCGTCATCGACACCGGGCAGGTCACCAGCGACAGCTTCAGGTAGCCTTTCCAGAAGGGACGTGGGGCCATGGGGGTTCCCGGTTCGGACCACCGTCAACGCTACGCGCCCGTCGCGGTTCCGCGCGACCGCCAGGTATCACTTTCCGCCCGTATCGTTCACGATCGGCCGTTGTCGCGGAACCCGCCGGCTTGCCGGGAATTGTTGGAGGCCGCGCAGGCCTGCCGCCGCGCGGAACCGCGGAAACCCGCAAAGGAGATCCCGATGGATAACAACGAGCGACGCACCGAAGGACGGACGGAAGACCCGAAGCTGCTCGAAGAGCAGTTGCGCAAAGGCCTGGAAGACAGTTTCCCCGCCAGCGATCCGGTGGCGGTGACGTCGACGGCGATCGCCGGACGGAGCAAGGAAATCGTCGGCACCGACGAGATCCTGCGGCGCAAGCGGGAACAGCGCGAGAAGGCGGCAAGGGAGGCCCGCGCCAAGGAGAAGGATCGGCTCTGATCCTTTTGCGTCGCGCGTCTCGACCTGCGCGCCGATCTCCGATAGGGGACGTGCGTTTCTGGTGAGGAGCGCCATCCTCATCCCGCGCAGGGTGTGCCGCCGGCACAGCGCGGAAGTACGGGGCCGAAACCTGACGTCCATGGACTTTCCTGTCGTGAAGCCGCCCTGCGGAACCGGGAGCGCGCGGCGGCGTTCCGACCGCCCCAGCGTCGCCGGCAGTCGCGCGCTTCGGTCGAGCCGGGGGCGGAAGCCATGATCGCAGAGCGCTTCTTCGAACGCAGCGCGGTCGAGGTCGCCCGGGACCTCGTCGGCGCCGAGATCCAGGTCGGCGGCACTGGCGGCATCGTCGTCGAGACCGAGGCCTACGAACGCGACGATCCGGCGTCGCACAGCTTCCCGGGCCCGACGGCGCGCAACGCCGCCATGTTCGGCCGCCCGGGAACCGCCTATGTCTACCGCTCCTACGGCATCCACTGGTGCCTGAACGCGGTCTGCCTGCCCGGCAGCGCCGTCCTCATCCGCGCCCTCCTGCCGACGACGGGCCTGGAGGGGATGACGGCGCGCCGCGGCGTCGCCGATCCGCGCCTCCTGTGCTCAGGCCCCGGCCGCCTCTGCCAGGCGCTCGGCGTCGATCGCACGCTCGACGGCCAGCCGCTCGACCGGTCGCCCTTCGCGCTGCGTGGCCCAGCGGAAACCCTCGACGTCGCGGCAGGACCGCGCATCGGCATCAGCCGCGCCACCGATCGTCCCTGGCGGTTCGCCTTGCGCGGTTCGCCCTACCTCAGCCGGCGCATCTAGCAGACCGCAGAGCGAACCCGACTCAGCCGGCGGCGCCCGCACCTCCCGCCGCGGCGAGCGCCGCCACGACGGCCTCGACGATGTCATCGCCCGCATAGGGCTTGCCGACGACGCGCACGCCCGGAAACGCCGCGAACACGTCGCCGCAGTCGGAATAGCCGGTGGCGAAGACGAAGGGGATGCCGCGTTCGGCGAGGCTGCGGGCGAAATCGAGAGTCGGCTGGCCCTCGACCATGACGTCGAGGATCGCCGCATCGAAGTCCGCAAGGCCCGCGGGAGCGGCGCCCAGGTCCGCGGCCGTGCCGATGACGACGGCGTCGGCTGCGCCGTGGTCCCGGCACAATTGCTCCATGTCCATCGCGATCAGGAACTCGTCCTCGACGATGAGCAGGCGCAGCCCTTCCAGTTGCAGACTCTCCAAAAACGTCTTCCCGGCAAACGTGGCGCACGCAAACGACGAAAAGAGGAAAGTACGGAAAATCGATGCCGCGTCATGTAAATTTGACGTGGTGCGGCCACCGCGGAGCCGTTATGCGTGCTTTTGCCGATGGTGACAACGTCGCGCTTCGTGGAGACTCGTTGATGGCCGCCTCGATCGTGCCGCGTCCCGTCGTCCGCTTTCCCTGCGCGAAATGCCCGCTCAGGCCGCGCGGGATCTTCCGCGACTTTTCGGACGAGGAACTCGCCTTCGTCTCGCGCTTCAAAAAGGGCGAACTCTCCGTCGAAAAGGGCGCGACGGTGCTGGCCGAGGGCACCCGCAGCCCGCATCTCTTCACCGTCCTGATGGGCTGGGGATTCCGCTACAAGCTGCTCGCCGACGGCCGCCGCCAGATCCTCAACTTCGTCGTGCCGGGCGACCTGATCGGACTGCAGGGCAGCCTCATGGGCGAGATGGAGCATTCCGTCGAGGCGCTGTCGCCGATGCTGCTCTGCGTGTTCGAGCGCGACCATCTGGCGACCCTCTACCGCGAGCATGCCGGGCTCGCCTTCGACGTCACCTGGCTGGCGGCGCGCGAGGAGCAGATGCTCGACGAGAACCTGCTCTCGATCGGCCGTCGCACGGCGCTCGAGCGTGCAGCCTATCTGCTCGCCTTCGTCTGCCGCCGCGCCGAGGGCGTGGGGCTGCTCGACGGTTCGTCCGTCATCCCGCTCACCCAGCAGCACCTCGCCGACACGCTCGGCCTGTCGCTGGTCCACACCAACAAGACCGTGCGCAAGCTGATCGACCGCAAGCTGGTGCGCTGGCTCGACCGTGGCTGCGAAGTGCTCGACTGGGAGGGCCTGGCCAGGCTCGCCCAATGGGACGTGCCGCCGGCGCAAAGGCCGCGGCCGTTCATCTGAGGGGCGGGGGCGCGGCGGCAATGCGGATCGCTTCCTACCCACGTTGCGGAGGAGATCGGTAGCCTCGCGGCCGGCAAGCAGGGAGGATCAGAAGCCGGATGGGGTCCGCGCGGCTCGCCGCACCTTCGGTGTGAGGCGGCAGGCCGGCAGGACCGCGGGCAGAACCGTCGTCGGAACAGGCATCCGCGCCGGCCAGCACGCCGAGCACGGCGGCCAGCATGCGCAGGTGCAGCGCCAGGATTTCGGCACCGGCGGCGCCGTGGTGATTGGAGGCCGTTCGACAAAGCAGAGCAGGTCCGGGCAGGGCAGGTCCGGACAGTCGGTCTCGATTGCCGGGCGACGAAGGCCCGCGCGATCGCCTCCGCCCGGCCGAGGATGGCAAGGACGAGGAAGCGGACGGGAAGGAACGGCCGGCGGCGCGTTCGGCGAGGAGCGCCAATCCCAGTAGCGTCAGGGCGATGCCCCGGAACGTTCCCCTGTCCTGTGATGCGCCTTCCATCTCCGGGCCTCCTTTGGCTACGGGGATTCTACAGCGGGCTTTTAGGGAGGGGATAAAATCGCCGGTGCTTGTTTGCCATCAGGCGAGCGCGCCGAATCGGCGGAGAAACGCTAAGGGGAGTTTGAGGCCAGATGCAAAACTGCACTAAGACAGTGCGATTGGGGAACTAAGGATGAGTGGGCGTTCGGCGCGGATCACGATCTACAGGCCTGCGGCAGTCGGACTGTCGCAGTTCGGCCTCACGCGCCCCCTGCCGGAGGGCCTGAGCAGTCGCGCCGACCAGGCCCGGGATCGTTTCGACTTCGAGACGATGTTTTTCGATGTATTTCGTTCGGCTTCAGGCGACAGTGTCATCTGCCTCGGGCCGCCGCTCGAAGGGTGCCTTCCGGGTGGCCTGGTGCCGCGTGTCTCGGACGGGCGCGATGCACGCGGGTTTGTTCAACACCTGCAGCCATCGCGAATCCCCGAACAGCATACGTCGCGGCTGACCGTTTCCGTGCCGAATGACGATCGCGACACGCTTCGGCTCGACGTGGCGGGCAGGATGGCGGACATCGCTGTCAGAAAATCCCATGCGCAGGTGCTCGCGGGCTGCAGGGTCCTGCTCACGCTCTGCAAGGACTATCCGCTGCGTTGGATCGTCGACTGGGTGACCTTCCACGTCAGGTTGCAAGGCGCCGATGCCGTGCTTCTCTACGACAACGGTTCCACGAGCTACACGCTCGACGATCTGGCCGCTTCGCTGGGTGAAATCGCTGGATTGCGCGAGGTCGTCGTCGTCGATTGGCCATTTCGCTACGGCATCGATGGTCAGCCGGGCGGGCATGCGCTCGACAATTTCTGCCAGACCGGTGCGCTGGACCACGCACGGCGCTGCTTCTGCGCCGAAGCGCAGTCCGTGCTCAGCCTCGACGTCGACGAGCTGCTTCCAACAGGCGACCCGTCGATATTCAGGCGGGTCGAGACGAGTTCTTATGCCGTGATGCCGTTTTTCGGCATCTGGACGGAAGCGCCAGGCGTCGAACACCCGGACGACCTCGGCCGCATACGCCACCGCGACTGCAGCCTCGCGTGGCAGTCCCAGATGAAGGCCCTCTCCCAGGGCAGGCCGGACGGGCTGTGCAGAACGAAGTGGGTCGCCGTTCCGGCCCGCTGCGGGGCCGACGTGGAGTGGGGTGTCCATGATGTCTATCCCGCCACGCCGCAGGCCCACGAGAACCAGCGGCACTGGCGGTCGATCGATCGTTCCGTCGCCTACAGGCACTGCCGGCAGATCAACACCGGCTGGAAGTCCGACCGCTGGAGGAGCAGTGCGGATTCCGACCAGGTCCGTGTTCCCGATCCCGAGATCGCGGCGGCGTTTTCGCGGGCCTTCGGAGAGGACGTGCCGGAAAAGGCGGTTTCCGGACTTTCGAAGAACGGCAGGCGCGATCTGGAACTGGTGGACGCGCTGGCAACCGCGGAGGAGGAACGTCGGGCATTCCTGGCCCTATGCCTGGAATATGACCGCATGCTGGCGGACCTGACGATATCGCGGTCCTGGCGGGTGAGCCGGTTGCTTTCGGCCGCCTGGAACAGGCTACCGGCCCCGGTGCAGCGGGCGGCGCTCGCGACCGGCCGCCGGGTCTGGTGGAGTCCGTTGCTGGCGCCCTTCCGGGCCGCAGCCATGGACGGGCATGAAGTCGACGAGCTGCGCGAGCAGCTCTTTTCCCGTCTCACGCCGGGCCTCGCCACAACAGACGTGTGGACCGGCAACAATCCCAAGGTGTCGGTCGTGTCCCCGCTCTACCGCAGCCGGGACTCCGTCGAGCCATTCCTCAGCGCACTGGGGGGTCAGGACTATGGCGGGGAGATCGAGGTGATCCTGGTAGACGACAAGTCACCCGACATGTCGGGCGACTTCGCCGAGCGGATCGCATCGACCGCGGCCGGCAGACTGTCGGTGAAGGTTGTCCGCAACGCGGAGAACCTGGGCAACTGCGGGTCTCGCAATCGCGGCATCGATTTCGCCAATGGCGACTACGTGATCGTGATCGATCCCGACTGCATCGTGAACCCGCGCTTCGTGCGGTCGCATGTCCACCAACACCTCAAGTGTTTCGACGTCGTGTTGGGTCCGATGGGCATCGAGAGCGGCGGCGCCGACGCGCAGGACATCGTGAAGACCCTCGAAGGCCTCGGCCCGGCGGCGATCGCGCCCCGCATGCGGCTCCAGGACCGGTCCACGCCCGCCAGCGGCATCAATTGCGTCACGCGCAACTTTTCGATTTCGCGCGAGATGCTGGACCGGTTCGGGCGTCCGCTGTTCGACGAGCGTTATGCGTATCGAAACACCAAGGATACGGGATTCGGCTGGGAAGACGTGGAGATGGGCGCGTCCCTCAGACAAGGCGGCGCCAGGATCGCGTTCACATGGGACGCCTTCAGCGTTCACATGTCGCACGGCTCCGCCGTCGACGAAGACGTCAGGGCGCGCGGCTCGGCGAAGAACTTCATACGGTTGATCAACGAGCATCCGCAGCTCGTCGACGAAGCCCCCGAATGGGCGGAGACGACCGCGGCACGAATCGCACGATGGCAAAGCAGGTTCGAACAGCCGGATCGCCGCCTTTCCAACATTGCCAGCTCCAGACGGGCGAACGCGTCGGCGGACCAGAGCACGGACGCTGTCGTCTACAGCGCGATCGCCGGCGGCTACGACCGGATTCGCACGCCGCGAAGGGGGATTGCGGCGCGCCACGTGCTGTTCACGGATGAGGCAGGCCCGGCGCCCGGCTGGGAAACCAGGCGTTTCGACAGAATCATGGCAGATCCCGTCAGGACCGCCAAGGCGCCGAAGGTGCTGGCCCATCGATATGCCGGCGACGGTGAATGGAGCGTTTGGATCGACGGCAACGTCGAACTGATCGCGCCGGCGCGAAGCCTGATAACCGAAGTCGAGCGATCAGGCTGCGCGATCGGCCTTTTCCGCCATCCGGAGAGGTACTGCGCGTATGAAGAGGGGGCGACCTGTATCAAGCGGGGAAAGGATGCAGCCGAGCGCATCGCCGCGCAACTCGCCCGCTACGAAACCGAAGGATTTCCACACCGGTTCGGACTGGCCGAATGCAACGTGATCGTCCGGCGCCACGACGACCCTGCCGTTAAGCAGGCGATGGAGATCTGGTGGGATGAGATCGAGAAGGGCAGCAGGCGCGATCAGATCAGCTTCAACTACGCGCTGTGGCGCGCGGGCATGGCCTATCATGAACTCGGCAACGGGCTTGTCGACGTTCGCTCGGACAGGCGCTTCGTCTATCATCCGCACGGCTGAGCGGCGGCTGCGCGAGAGGGTCTTGGACTACCGCCTTTCGTTCGTGGACGCTATGCCTGCCGTTCCCTTCGCGGCCCGCATCCCGAATTCCCTATCCCGCCCCTACCGCCGTGCCGTCCAGTCGACGCCCGGCACGATGTTGCCGACGATCGCATAGAGC
>CAYJMY010000106.1:0-16823 GCA_964371125.1 uncultured Mesorhizobium sp.
GCCTCATCCTGCGTCTGGTATTCCTTGATCTCGGCGGCACCGGTGAAGTGTTTCTTCACATAGGCGGCGTGGGTGGTCGACACCTGGACGCCGATGATCTTGCCCTTCAGGCCGTCCGGCGTGGCGTCGAAGGTCTGGTCCTTGGGCCCGATCACCGCGGTCGGCGTGTTGTAGTACTTGTCGGAGAAGTCGATGGTCTTCATCCGCTCCTCGGTAATCGACATCGAGTTCATGATCGCATCGATCTTCTTCGAGGTCAGCGCCGGGATCAGGCCGTCCCACGGAATCGGGGTGAGCGCGCATTCGAGCTTCGCCTCGGAGCAGATCGCATTGATGATCTCGACCTCCCAGCCGGTCCAGTTGCCCGAAGCGTCGGGCGAGAAGAACGGCGGATAGGCTTCCGGCGAGAAGCCGACCTTGACCGGCTCGGCACTCGCCGCGAACGCTCCAACGACCGCGAAAGCGGCGGCCGCGGCCGCCTTGATCAGCATGTTCCTCATGTCATTCTCCTGTCTTCTGGTTTCGTGTTCCCGTTGTCGATCTGCGCGCTCACGAGACGTTGCGCAGGAACTGCTTCAGCCTCTCCGAGCGGGGCGCGCCGAACAGCTGCTCGGGCGGGCCTTCCTCCTCGACGAGGCCGTTGTAGAGGTAGACGACGTGGCTCGCGACCTCGCGGGCGAACTTCATCTCGTGCGTGACGAGCACCATCGTGCGTCCCTCGCGGGCGAGGTCGGCGATGACCCTCAGCACCTCGCCGACGAGTTCGGGATCAAGCGCCGAGGTCGGCTCGTCGAAGAGCATGACGCGCGGCTGTATCGCCAGCGCGCGGGCGATGGCGGCGCGCTGCTGTTGGCCGCCGGAGAGGAAGGCCGGGTAGACGTCGCGCTTGTCGGCGAGGCCGACGCGCTCGAGCAGCTTCTCGGCGGTGGCGATCGCCTCGGCGCGCGGCACGCGGAGAACATGGATCGGCACCTCGATGACGTTCTCGAGGAGCGTCATGTGGCTCCACAGGTTGAAGCTCTGGAAGACCATGCCGAGCTTCGAGCGGATCCGCTCGATCTGGCGGCGGTCGGCCGGCACGGTGTGGCCGTGGCTGTCGGCCTTGAGGCGGATCTCCTCGCCGTTGACGCGGATGATGCCGCTGGTCGGATTCTCCAGGCAGTTGATGCAGCGCAGCAGCGTCGACTTACCGGAGCCGCTGCCGCCGATGATGGCGATCACCTCGCCGTCGCGGGCCGACAGCGAGACGCCTTTCAGGACGTGGAGATTGCCGAAACGCTTGTGCAGGTTCTCGACGTGGATGGCCTCGGCGGCGTCCTGCCCGGTCGACGCCGGGCTCTCGGGGGATGCGGCCACCGCGCCGGTCACGATCGACCGACTCCCAATCGTCCCGTCCGCATGCCCGGCAAACAAGAACCCATGTACCCGTTACTCCCGGGGCGAGGATGGACCGCCCGACTTGCCTCCGTCAACCGTGCTTTTCAGGCCCATTGCCGCTACCGCTGGCCAACGGCTAGAGAAGACAGGGACGCTTCGAACAGGAGGATCGCTTGGACCAGAACAACCGGCGGTATGGCGCGCAATCGATGTCGGCGCCGATCAGGCGGGTCGTCATGCGCTCTGCCGCAAGCGCCATGGCTGGCGCCGATCCCATGCGCTGGCACTATGGTCCGGGCTTCGACGCGGCGAAGGCGGGCGCACAGCACGCCGTGCTCGCCAGCCTGGTCGCCGCCGCGGGCGCCGCGATCGAATGGCTGCCGGACGACGGCGACGGCCTCGCCGATTCGGTGTTTACCCACGATCCGTCGTTGATGACCGACCGCGGCGCGATCATCCTCTCCATGGGCAAGGCGTTGCGCCGTCCGGAACCCGGCCTGCACGAAGAAGCCTATCGCCGTCTCGGCATCCCGATCCTCGGCCGGATCGAGGATCCCGGTCAGGTCGAGGGCGGCGACTGCGTCTGGGTCGACACGCGCACGCTCGCCGTCGGGCGCGGGGTGCGCACCAACGAGCCGGGAATCCGCCAGCTGGCGGCAATCCTCGCGCCGCTCGGCGTCGAGGTGCTCGGCTTCGACCTGCCGCTGTGGCAGGGAGAGGAAGCCTGCCTGCACCTGATGTCGGTGATCAGCCCGCTGGCCGACGACCTGGCGCTGGTCCATCCGCCGCTGCTGCCGGTCGCCTTCCACCAGCTGTTGAAGGCGCGCGGCATCCGGTTCGTCGAAGGCGATCCGGCCGAGTTCGCCGCCTCGCACGGGCTCAGCCTGAACGTGCTGCCGACGGCGCCCTGCGAAGTGATCGCCGTCGCCGGTTTCCCCAGGACCGCGGCGGCGATGGAGGCGGCGGGCTGTACGGTCGCGACCTTCGAGGCGGATGCCTTGTGCATCGCCTGCGAGGGTGGCCCGACCTGCCTGACGCGCCCGATCCTGCGCGCCTGATCGCCGGTCGCTCCTAGCCCTCGAGACACGGACCCCACGATGGCCACAGTCGGCGAAGCGCTGATTTCCCTGCTCGAAGCCCATGGCGTCGACACCGTCTTCGGCATACCGGGCGTGCATACGGTCGAGCTCTATCGCGGCCTCGCCGGATCGCACATCCGCCACATAACACCGCGCCACGAACAGGGCGCCGTCTTCATGGCCGACGGCTATGCGCGCGCCTGCGGCCGGCCGGGCGTCGCCTTCGTCATCACCGGTCCTGGGCTGACCAACGCCATCACTGCCATGGCCCAGGCGCGAGCGGATTCCTCGCCGGTGCTGGTCATCTCCAGCGTCAACCAGCGCGCGACACTGGGCAAGGGGCTGGGCTACCTGCACGAACTGCCCGACCAGCGCGGCCTGATGCGCACCGTCGCGCTGTCGTCGGAACGCGTCGAAGAGCCGGAGGCGCTGCAGCCGGCGATGGAGCGCGCCTTCGCGCTGCTCGCCTCGGGCCGGCCGGGGCCGGTTCACATCGAGATCCCGCTCGACGTCATGGCCCTTCCTGCGGCCGACCTGCGCCCCGTCGCGCCGATCGGGCCGGCCGCGGCCGCCGATGCCGGCGCGCTGGAGAAGGCAGCGGCCATGCTTTCGGGCGCGCGGCGGCCGCTGATCCTCGCCGGCGGCGGCGCCCGCCATGCCGACGCCGTACTCCGCGCCATGGCCGAGCGGGTCGACGCGCCGGTGGTCACCACCGCCAACGGCCGCGGCCTGCTCCACGGCCATCCGCTCGGCGTGCACGCCAGCCCGAGCCTGCGCTCGGTCCGCCGGCTGATGGCCGAAGCGGACGTCGTGCTCGCCGTCGGCACCGAGTTCGGCCCGACCGACTACGACATGTATGCCGACGGCGGCTTCGTGCTGCCGCCGACGCTGATCCGCATCGATATCGACCAGGCGCAGCTCGACCGCCGGGGCGCAACCCTCGCCATCCGCGCCGACAGCGCGGCGGCCCTCGCCGCGCTCGTTCGCCTGGTCCAGCCTCGCCGGGCTGACGACGGCGCGAACCGGGCCGATGCGGCGCGGCGGGCGGCCTGGAACGACCTCGAAGCCTACATGCGCGACCAGGTCGCGGCGGTGGAGGCGATCCGCGACGCCCTGCCCGGCGCGCTGATCGTCGGCGACTCCACCCAGCCGGTCTATGCCGCCAATCTCTGGTACGACCACGACCGGCCGGGCGGCTGGTTCAACGCCGCCACCGGTTACGGCGCGCTCGGCTTCGGCGCGCCCGCCGCGATCGGCGCCGCGCTCGCCATGCCGGAAGCGCCGGTCGTCTGCCTCACCGGCGACGGCGGGCTGCAGTTCACGCTGGCCGAACTCGGCTCGTCGCTCGATGCAGACGCCCCGGTGATCTTCGTCGTGTGGAACAACCGCGGCTATCGCGAGATCGAGACGTCGATGCGCGACGCCGGCGTCGAACCGGTCGGCGTGTCGCCGGCACCGCCGGATTTCGTCACCGTGGCGAAGGCCTACGGCATGGCGGCGGAGCGCATCGAGGGTGCGGCCGCACTGCCGGCGGCGCTACGGCGAGCGCGTGCGCTGGCAGCGCCGGCATTGATCGAGATCGTGGTTTCGTAAACACTGGCCCGGTTCGAGCAACGCGGATCGGGAACGCGCCATGTCCGACGCCGTCGATCACAGGACGATCATCGCCGGCCTCACCGCCGAACAGCGCGCCGACCTGACCGGCCGGCGCAACGGGCCGGGGCTGCTGCGGTTTGTCGTGCACGGCGGCGCCATCCTCGGCCTCGGCGCCCTCATCCTCGCCGGCGTTCCCTACTGGCCGCTGCTGCTTCTGCCGCAGGGCATCCTGATCGTCTTCCTGTTCACGCTGCTGCACGAATGCGTGCACGAAACCGCCTTCGCCACGCCGTGGCTGAACCGCGCCGTCGCGGCGGTCGCCGGCTTCCTCGTCATGGTTCCGGCGACCTGGTTCCGTTACTTCCACTTCGCCCATCACCGGCACACGCACGACCCGGACAACGACCCCGAGCTGATGAGCCCCAAGCCGGAGACTCTCTGGCAGTACGCGAAATACCTGTCGGGCGTCCCGTTGTGGATCGGCATGACGAAGACGTTCCTGCTCAACGCCGCGGGGCCGACGAACGAGCCCTACGTGCCGGAGAAAGGGCGCCGGAGAGTCCATGGAGAGGCGCGACTGACGCTCGTCCTCTATGGCGGGCTCGCCGGCGCATCGATCGCCCTGGGGATGGACGCGTTGCTCTGGATCTGGGTGTTGCCTGCGCTGCTCGGCCAGCCGTTCCTGCGCGCCTATCTCCTCGCCGAGCATGCGCGCTGCCCGCATGTCGCCAACATGCTGGAGAACACACGCACGACCTTCACCACCGCGCTGGTGCGCTTCGTCGCGTGGAACATGCCCTACCACGCCGAGCACCACGCCTATCCGGCCGTGCCGTTCCACCGGCTGCCGCAGTTCCACGCGGTGGTGCGCGAACACCTGCGCACGACGGAACGCGGCTACGGCCGCTTCCACAAGCGCTTCGTCGAAGGCCTGCGGTAGCCCGGGCCGGACCCGCTAAGCGGACTTCGCCGCATGGCGGCCGGCGCTGCGGCCGGAAAAGATGCAGCCGCCGAGGAAGGTGCCTTCCAGCGCGTTGTAGCCGTGGTAGCCGCCGCCACCGAAACCGGACACCTCGCCCGCCGCATAGAGGCCGGGGATCGGCTCGCCCCTGGCGTCGAGGACGCGGGCGTCGAGATCCGTGTGCAGCCCGCCGAGCGTCTTGCGCGTCAGCACGTTGAGGCGAACGGCGATCAGCGGGCCGTTGGCGGGATCAAGGATGCGGTGCGGCTTGGCGGTGCGGATCAGACGGTCGCCGACGTAGTTGCGCGCGCCGCGAATGGCGGTCACCTGCGCGTCCTTGCTGTAGGTATTGAGTATCTCGCGGTCGCGCGCCTCGATCTGCGCCTTCAACCTGTCGTGGTCGAGCGGCGCGTCGGGGGCGAGCGCGTTCATGCCGGCGACGAGGTCAGCGAGATTGTCGCGGACGACGAAATCCTCGCCGTGCTTCTTGAAGGCCTCGACCGGCGGCGGCGCGCCGGCGCCGCGGCGGCTTCTCAGCACGGCGAGCCAGCTCTTCGACGTCATATCGGGGTTCTGCTCGGAGCCCGACAAGGCGAACTCCTTCTTGATGATCGCTTGGGTAAGCACGAACCAGGAGTGCTCGTGGCCGGTCGACAGGATGCGCTTCAGCGTGCCGAGCGTGTCGAAGCCGGGCATGAAGGGCGGCTCGAGCCGGTTGCCGAGCGCGTCGAACCAAAGCGACGACGGCCCCGGCAGGATGCGGATGCCGTGGTTCGGCCAGATCGGCGCCCAGTTCTTCAGCCCCTCGGTGTAGTGCCACATGCGGTCGGCATTGATGACGGCCGCGCCCGCCTCCTGAGTCACCGCCACCATGCGCCCGTCGACGTGGTGCGGCACGCCGGAGACCATGTTCTTCGGCGCCGGGCCGAGGCGGTCGACCGGCCAGTTTCTGCGCACCAGTTCGTGGTTGCCGCCGATGCCGCCGGAACTGACGATGACGATCGGCGCCGACGCCTCGAACGTGCCGACGACGAGCTGGCCGGAGCGCTGGCCGCGCTCGACGGTGGAGGGCTCCAGCACATCTCCGGCGACGCCGGCGATGGCGCCGCCCGTGCGGACGAGGCGCGTGACGCGGTGGCGGAACTTCAGGACGATGCGACCCGCCGCGGCGTGGGCGTTGACGCGGCGGACGAAGGGCTCGATGGCGCCGGGGCCGGTGCCCCAGGTGATGTGGAAGCGCGGCACCGAGTTGCCGTGGCCATGGGCGAGCGCGCCGCCGCGTTCGGCCCAGCCGACGACCGGGAACCAGCGCATGCCCTGCGCATGCAGCCAGGGCCGCATCTCGCCGGCGGCGAAGTCGATATAGGCTTCCGCAACCTTGCGCGGCCAGAAATCCTCCGGGCGGTCGAACTGCGCCGACCCCATCCAGTCCTGCAGCGCCAGTTCGCGGCTGTCGCGGATCTTCAGCCGCCGCTGCTCGGGGCTGTCGACGAAGAACAGGCCGCCGAGCGACCAGAAGGCCTGGCCGCCGAGCGAATTCTCGCTCTCCTGATCAAGCAGGATGACGCGTTTTCCGGCATCGCCGAGCTCGGCGGCTGCGACCAGCCCGGCCAGCCCGCCGCCCACCACGATCACATCTGCTTTGTCGGCCACGCGCGTTCCCCTCGTCGCTTCGCCGCCAGTCTGGTCCAAGCCGGACGAGGCTTCAAGGGCCGCGGCGCCGATGCCCGTGCGGCGCAGCGAAACGCAGCATAATGTAAGCTGTCGCTTACCTTTTATGCGACTAGAGACTCGTCCAGGCTCCGTTCTTCTTTGACGACTTCACGCAGGCTTCGACGAAGGCGACGCCTTCGACACCATCGTCGATCGTCGGGAACAGCACGCCCTTCGGCGGCTTGCCACCCTTCTTCCGCGCCGCACGGATGGCGCGCGCCGCCTCGGCGTAGATGTTGGCGAAGCCCTCGAGGTAGCCTTCGGGATGGCCGGGCGGTACGCGACTGACGCGGCCCGCCGCCTCGCCGGCGCCGGCGCCACTGCGCGTGACCAGCCGCTTCGGCTCCCCGAACGGCGTGTACCAGAGGTAGTTCGGGTCCTCCTGCGCCCACTCGATCCCGCCCCTGGTGCCGTAAACGCGCAGCTTCAACGCATTCTCGTTGCCCGGCGCCACCTGGCTCGCCCACAGCATGCCCTTGGCGGGGATCCCGCCCCCTTTGGCCTTGAAGCGCAGCATGACGTGGGCGTTGTCGTCGAGCAGGCGGCCGGGCACGAAAGCCGTCAGGTCGGCGGAGAGCTGGTCGAGTTCGAGCCCGGTGACGAAGCGGGCAAGGTTGTAGGCGTGCGTGCCGATGTCGCCGGTGGCGCCGCCGGCGCCCGACTGCTTGGGATCGGTGCGCCACACCGCCTGCTTGGCGCCTGTATCCTCGACCTTGGTGGTCAGCCAGTCCTGCGGGTACTCCGCCTGGACGACGCGGATGTCGCCGAGTTTGCCCGACTGCACCATCTCCCGCGCCTGCCGGATCATCGGGTAGCCGGTGTAGTTGTGGGTCAGCACGAACAGCCGGCCCGACTTTGCCGCCACCGCCGCCAGCTTCTTCGCGTCGGCGAGCGTCGAGGTCAGCGGCTTGTCGCAGATCACGTGGATGCCGGCCTCGAGGAAGGCCCTAGCCGCCGGGTAGTGGACGTGGTTCGGCGTGACGATCGATACCGCCTCGATACCGTCGGGCCGCGCCGCTTCCGCCTTGGCCATCTCGGCGAAGGAGCCGTAACTGCGCGCCGGGTCGAGGCCGAGTTCGGCCGCAGACGCCTTGGCCCGCGCCGGGTCCGACGACAGCGCGCCGGCGACGAGCGCGAACTCGCCGTCCAGCCGCGCCGCGATGCGGTGCACGGCGCCGATGAAGGCGCCCTGGCCGCCGCCGACCATGCCGAGGCGGATCGGTCCGCTTCCCGATTCGACCTGTCTTCCGCTGACCATGTCCAGTCTCCTTGGCGCCCCGTCGGCGCCGCGGCCCGCCCGATCGCCCGCGGCGGGTGGGTGTATGCGCGGGACTACGATGGGGCGGGCCGGCGGACGGTGGGGTTATTCGATGCCCATCATCTTCCTCAGCGCGGCCCGGTCGGTCGACGCGCCGGCGAAATCGTCGAAGGCCTTTTCCGTCACCCGGATGATATGGTTGCGGATGAAGGGCGCACCTTCCGCGGCGCCGTCCTCGGGGTGCTTCAGGCAGCACTCCCATTCGAGCACCGCCCAGGAGGCATAGCCGTACTGGGCGAGTTTCGAGAAGATGCCGGAGAAGTCGACCTGGCCGTCGCCCAGCGAGCGGAAACGGCCGGCGCGCTCCATCCAACCCTTGTAGCCGGAATAGACGCCCTGCCGCCCGGTCGGGTTGAACTCGGCGTCCTTGACGTGAAACGCCTTGATGCGTTCGTGGTAGATGTCGATGAAGTCGAGATAGTCGAGCTGCTGCAAGAGGAAGTGCGACGGGTCGTAGTTGATGTTGCAGCGGGAATGCCCGCCGACCGCGTCGAGGAACATCTCGAAGGTGGCGCCGTCGAAGACGTCCTCGCCCGGATGGATCTCGTAGCAAACATCGACGCCGGCATCCTCGTAGGCGTCGAGGATCGGCTTCCAGCGGCGGCCGAGCTCGGCGAAGGCCTCCTCGATCAGGCCGGCGGGACGCTGCGGCCAGGGGTAGAGATAGGGGAAGGCGAGCGCTCCGGTGAACGACACCGAGGCGCCGAGGCCGAGGTTCTTCGACGCCTTCGCCGCGAGCCGCATCTGCTCGACCGCCCAGGCTTGCCTGGCCTTCGGATTGCCGTGGACGGACGCCGGCGCGAAGCCGTCGAACTGCGCGTCGTAGGCGGGATGGACGGCGACCAGCTGGCCTTGGAGATGGGTGGAGAGCTCGGTCACCGAGACGCCGGCGTCGGCGAGGATGCCCTTCACCTCGTCGCAATAGGCGGCGGAGTTCGCCGCCTTGCCGAGATCGAACAGGCGCGCGTCCCAGGTCGGGATCTGCACGCCCTCGTAACCGAGGTCGGCGGCCCATTTCGCGATCGCCGGAAGCGAATTGAACGGCGCGGCGTCGCCCGCGAACTGCGCCAGGAAGATGGCCGGTCCCTTCATCGTCGATGCCATGGCGTATGCTCCTTCCGCGGACGCTAGAGATCGCGTCCCTGATATTCGAAATGATGATAGTCGGCCGGCAGGCCGGCGCCGCTCGTGTCGAACGCCGCCATGCCGACGAAGGCTCCGGTGAATGAGCCGTGCTCGCCGCGGCCGCCCTCGTCGGAGATGACACTGGCGTCGAGCGCCGGCCCGACCGGCGACCAGCTTGCGCCGTCACGCCAGAAGAACTGCAACGCAGCGCCGTCGACCTCGGCGGCCAGCGCCACCGGTCCCTCGGCCGGCAGGGCCACCGGTTCGTGCAGGGGGAAGCTCAGCCGCCCGTCCGGCCAGTCGCCGGGGCACGACAGGATGGTCAATACACGGCCGAGGCGCGCGTCGTGGGTGATGCCGAGGAAGTGGAACTTGTGGCGGTTGTAGTAATGGGTGAGGCCTGCAGCCTGCTGGAAATGCTGCGGGGCGAAGTCGAGTTCGGTCTCGGCGCGGAAGGCGAAATGCTCCTGGCGGCGCGCCACCAGCGCCTGGTCGAACCAGGAGCCGATCGATTCGCGGCCGAAGAGGCGCAGCGCGCCGGGACGCTCGGCGAGCGAGAACAGCCGCGCCGGATAAGGCGTCCGCAGCCACTGAAAGTCGAGCGGCAGGGCGCCCGGCTCGAAGCGGGTGCGGATCGTCGACGGCGCCGGCAGCGGCGCAGCGTCGCCCGGCGCCTCGACCTCGACCGCGGGCACCGGCGAGCCGCCTGCCAGCCGCAGCCAGCCGTCGGCGCCCCAGACGCATTTCTGGATTGCGGTCTCGCGGCCGAGCGGCGAGCGCCTCAACCCCGGCAGCGGCCGCGAACAGAGATGGGTGTGGTAGAACGCGCCGTCCGGAGTCTCGACGATCTGCCCGTGGCCGGCGCGCTGCAGCGTCGCGTCGGGCGCGTCCTTCGAGGTGATGACGTGGACGTCGGGATGGAGTTCGTAGGGCCCGTCGATCGAGCGCGAGCGCGCCATGGTCACGGCGTGGTCGTAGCCCGTGCCGCCCTCGGCGGTGGTGAGGTAATACCAGCCGTCACGCTTGAACAGATGCGGCCCCTCGACCAGCCCGTGCGGGCTGCCGGCGAAGACGTTCTTCACCGGGCCGACAAGCTTCCGCGCGACGGGATCGTATTCCTGCAGCAGGATGCCGGCGAAGGACGGGTGCTTCGGCCGGCCGCCGACGCCGCTGGAGACATGATTCCAGACCATGTTCAGGAACCATTTGCGGCCGTCGTCGTCGTGGAACAGCGACGGATCGAAGCCGCTCGAATTGACGTGGACGGGATCCGACCACGGGCCTTCGATCGCCGGCGCGGTGACGATGTAGTTGTGACCGTCCTTGAAGTTGCCGTCGAGGCGCTTGATGTCGGTGTATACCAGCCAGAACAGGCCGTCGGCATGAGAAAGGCAGGGCGCCCAGATGCCGCCGGAATCGGGATTGCCGCGCATGTCGAGTTGGGTGGCGCGCTCGAGCGGCCGCCTGACCATGCGCCAGTTCACCAAGTCCGTCGAATGGTGGATCTGGACGCCCGGATACCATTCGAAGGTCGAGGTGGCGATGTAGTAGTCCTCGCCGACCCGGCAGATCGACGGGTCGGGATTGAAGCCGCGCAGGATGGGATTGCGGATCGTCGCCATCGTCGTGCTACTTCCTCACCGGGCCTTTTCTTTCGGCCGAGGCCGCCCACAGGTTGATGTCGGCCTCGCGCGCGTAGCCGTCGATCTCGGCGAGTTCGTCGGCCGTGAAGTCGCGGTTCTTCAGCGCGCCGACGCAGTCCTCGACCTGCTCCGGCCGGCTGGCGCCGATCAGGGCGGTGGTCACGCGGCCGCCGCGCAGCGCCCAGGCGAGCGCCATCTGCGCGAGCGTCTGGCCACGGCGCTTGGCGATGCCGTCGAGCGCCCGGATGTTGGCCAGCGTGCGCTCGTTGAGGAACTCGTTGCGCAGCGACTTGCCCTGCGCGGCGCGGCTGCCTTCGGGGATGCCGCCGAGATACTTCGAGGTCAGCATGCCCTGCGCCAGCGGCGAGAAGACGATCGAACCGATGCCGAGGCCGTCGAGCGTGTCGAGCAGGCCGTCGTCCTCGATCCAGCGGTTGATCATCGAATAGCTGGGCTGGTGGATCAGGCAGGGCGTGCCGAGGTGGCGCAGGATGGCGACGGCCTCGCGGGTGCGCTGCGAGTTGTAGGACGAGATGCCGGCATAGAGCGCCTTGCCCGAACGCACGGCCTGGTCGAGGGCGGACATGGTCTCCTCGAGCGGCGTGTCCGGGTCGAAGCGGTGCGAATAGAAGATGTCGACATAGTCGAGACCCATCCGCTTCAGGCTCTGGTCGAGGCTGGCGAGCAGGTACTTGCGGCTGCCCCATTCGCCGTAGGGGCCGGGCCACATGCCGTATCCGGCCTTTGTCGAGACGATGAGTTCGTCGCGATAGCCGGCGAAATCGGTGCGCAGGATCTCGCCGAACGCGGTCTCCGCCGAGCCGGGCGGCGGGCCGTAGTTGTTGGCGAGGTCGAAGTGGGTGATGCCGAGGTCGAAGGCGCGGCGGCAGATCGCGCGCTTCGTGTCGTGGCGCGCGTCCTCGCCGAAATTATGCCAGAGGCCCAGCGAGATCGCCGGCAGCTTCAGGCCGGAACGGCCGCACCGGTTGTAGACCATCGCCTCGTAGCGGTTTTCGGCAGGTTGCCAGGCCATGTCTTCTTTCCTTCCACGGGCGCTCCGGCGCGATGGGCGCCGGAGCGGAAGATCACTTCTTGCGGGCGAGCAAGGCGCGCGCCTCGCGGACGCCGAGTGCTGCCGGCCGCTCGCAGGTCGTCTTCATGGCGACGAACTTGCCGGTCTCGCCGGACTTGAGGACGCCGGTCATGACGTCGATGGCATGGAGCGCCAGTTCCATCGAGCAGCGGTGCGGCCGGCCCTCGCCGATCGCGATCGCCATGTCGGCGAGGCCCGCGGCGCGGTAGTTGGCCATCATGCCCTGCGAATGCTGCTGGTTGGGCACGGCGAACGGATGGTCCCATTTCGGCAGCTTCTTCACCGGATCCGCCTTCTGCGTATAGCGGATGGTGCCGCCGAAGAAGTTCGGGTCGGGCACGTAGATCGTGCCCTCGTCGCCGAACAGCTCCATGGGCGCGTGGCCATGCTGCCAGACGTCCCAGCTGGCGTTGAGGCTGACGGCGGCGCCGTTGGCGAATTCGAGCAGCGCGTGGATAGTGGTCGGCGTGTTGACCGGGACCTTCTGTCCGAAGCGCGGCTTCGAGGTGATCGTGCGCTCCTTGAAGGGGATGGTTGTCAGCGCGGCGACCTGCTTCACCGGGCCGATCAGCTGGATCAGGTTGGCGAGGTAGTAGGGTCCGAGGTCGAGGATCGGCCCGCCGCCCGGCTGGAAGAAGAAGTCGGGGTTCGGATGCCAGTGTTCCATGCCATGGTTCATGACATGGCAGGTACCGCTGGTGATGCGCCCGAGCTTGCCGGAATCGACGATGTCGCGTGCCAGCTGGTGGGCGCCGCCGAGAAAGGTATCGGGCGCCGAGCCGATGCGCAGGCCCTTCTTCTCGGCGCGCTTCTTCAGGTCGAGGCCTTCGGCGACGGACAGCACGAAGGGCTTTTCCGAATAGACGTGCTTGCCGGCATCGAGGATCTGCTTCGACACCCCGTAGTGGGCGGCGGGCACGGTGAGGTTGACGACGATGTCGATGTCGTCGGCCGCGAGCAGGCCGTCGACCGTCTCGGCGCGCAGGCCGAACTCCGCGGCGCGCGCCTTCGCGGCTTCCGCGCTGATGTCGGCGCAGGCGCGCATCTCGATGCCGCGGAACAGCGGCGCCAGGCGGAAATAGGCCGCGGAGATGTTGCCGCAGCCGATGACGCCCACACCCAGTTTCTTTGCCATGTCGTCCGGTCCCCTAGAAGGTCTTCGCCGCTGCGATCGACCGGCGCGCAAAACGCTCGTAGTCGCTCGGCTTGTCGTGTTCCATGATGAAATGACGTGCCGGCGTCTTGCGCAGGGCGGCCATGACGCCCGGCCAGTCGATCGTGCCGTGTCCGACGTCCGACCAGCCGTCCTCGTCGAGGGCTTCTCCGGCAGGCGCGATGTCCTTGACGTGAACCGAGACGATTCGCGACGCATGGTCGGCGATCCACTTCAGCGGATCGGCACCGCCGCGCACCACCCAGGCCACGTCGATCTCCCAACCCAGGTCGGGCGCGGCGTCGAAGATGTGCGCCTGCGGCAGCGAGCCGTCGGCGAGCGGCTTGAACTCGAAGTCGTGATTGTGCCAGGCGAAGCCGTAGCCGGCCTTCTTCGCCGTCTCGCCGACGGCACCGAGGCGGCGGCCGAAGGCGCGCCAGCCCTCCGCGTCGGACGGCCGCTGGTCGGCCACCAGGTGCGGACAGACCATAAGGCGGACGCCGAACGCGTCGGCGATGCGCCGGGCGCCGTCGAAGTCCTTTTCCAGCATGTCGATGGGGAAGTGCCCCGTGGGCATGGAAAGCCCGTTGACGTCGAGCAGGCGGCGGAAACCCGCGGGATCGGCATAGACGCCGCCGAAACCCTCGACCTCCTTGTAGCCGAGGCGGGCGAGCGTCTCGACGACGCCCTCCCAGGGCTGGAAGTTGCGGGCGCTGTAGAGTTGAAACGACCAGTTCATCTTTCCGAATCCATCCTGTTCACCTGTCGGGATACCTGCCTCACAGTCGCTGCCCCGACGCTGCGTCGAAGATCGAGGCGCGCATCGGATCGAAGCCGATCGTCACCTCGTCGCCGAGGCGCGGCGCCCGCTCGCTGGGCATGCGGACGGCGACGTCCTGCTTGCCGAGCTTGGTCCAGACCAGCGTGTCGGAGCCCATCGGTTCGACGACGTCGACCCTGCTCTTCATCGAGAACGGCCAGTCCATGCCGCTGTTGGCCGAGACGTGCTCGGGGCGGATGCCGAATGTAGCCGGTACGCCGCGGGGCGCGGCAGCGGCGTACCCGTAGCGTGAAAGCGGAATGGAAGCCCCGTCGGCGACGAACACCGGTTCGCCGGCGCCGTCGATCACGCCTTCGAGGAAGTTCATCCCCGGAGAGCCGATGAAGCCGGCGACATAGCGGTTGACCGGCCGGTTGTAGATCTCGTGCGGCGAATCGAGCTGCTCGATGATGCCGCCCTTCATGATGGCGATGCGGTCGGCGAGCGTCAGCGCCTCGATCTGGTCGTGGGTGACGTAGACCATGGTGTTGCCCAGGCGCTGGTGCAGGCGCTTGATCTCGACGCGCAACTCGGAGCGCAGCTTGGCGTCGAGGTTGGACAGCGGCTCGTCGAACAGGAAGACGTCGACGTCGCGCACCAGGGCGCGGCCGATGGCGACACGCTGGCGCTGGCCGCCGGAAAGCTGCGCGGGCTTGCGGTCGAGCAGTGGCTCGATCTGCAGGATCTCGGCGGCGCGGGCGACACGACGCTCGATCTCGTTCTTCGCCATGCGCGCGTTCTTCAGGCCGAAGGAAAGATTCCCGCGCACGGTCATCTGCGGATAGAGCGCATAGGACTGGAAGACCATGCCGATGCCGCGGTCCTTGGGCTCGGCCCAGGTGACGTTCTTGCCCTTGATGAAGATCTGTCCGGCGGTGACGTCGAGCAGGCCGGCGATGCAGTTGAGCAGGGTCGACTTGCCGCAGCCGGAGGGGCCGAGGAGGACCAGGAACTCGCCGTCTCCGACGTCGAGGTTGAGCGATTTCAGTACGTCGACGGAGCCGAAGGAGAGCGAGACGTCCTTGATGAGGATGCTGGTCATGTCTTCAGCCTTTCACCGCGCCGGCAGCGATGCCGCGCACGAACAGCTTGCCCGAGATGAAGTAGATGACGAGCGGGACCAGGCCCGTCAGGAGCGTCGCTGCCATGTTGACGTTGTACTCCTTCACGCCTTGCACCGAATTGACGATGTTGTTGAGCTGGACGGTCATCGGGTAGGTCTCGGGACGGGTGTAGACCACGCCGAACAGGAAGTCGTTCCAGATGCCGGTCACCTGGATGATCATCGAGACGACGAAGATCGGCAGCGACATCGGCAGCATGATGCGGAAGTAGATCGCCCAGAAGCCGGCGCCGTCGACGCGGGCGGCCTTGAACAGCTCTTCCGGTACCGAGGCGAAGTAGTTGCGGAACAGCAGTGTGTTGATCGGCATGCCGAAGATCGTGTGGACGATGACCAGCCCGGTCAGCGTGCCGTAGACCCCCATTTCCCGAAGGATGATGACGATCGGATAGATCATCACCTGGTAGGGGATGAAGGCGCCGACGATCAGGATGGTGAAGAAGATGTTGGCGCCTTTGAAGCGCCAGTTGGCGAGCGCGTAGCCGTTCACCGAGGCGATCAGGATGGAGATGATGACGCTCGGGATGGTGATGCGCACCGAGTTCCAGAAGCCTCTCGAGAGCCCGTCGCAGTTGAGGCCCGTGCAGGCGGTCGCCCAGGCCTTGACCCACGGCTCGAAGGTGATCTCGACCGGCGGCGCGAAGACGTTGCCGAAGCGGATCTCGGGCATGCCCTTCAGCGACGTGACGATCATCACGTAAAGCGGCATCAGGTAGTAGAGCGCGACGATTGTCAGCGTGCCGTAGACGATGATGTTGCGGCGCGACAGGACCGGCCGCGGCCTCGGGCCGTAAGGCTCGCGGGCGCCGGCGACGACGGGATCGGCCTGGCCGGCCACGGCGGTGCGAACGTCAGCCACGCTTGTTCCTCCCGCCGAATTCGAGATAGGCCCAGGGCACCACCACGATCATCACGGTGACCAGCATCATCGTCGAGGCGGCGAAGCCCTGGCCGAGATTCTGCGCCGAGAACATGTAGTCGTAGACGTATTTCGCCGGCACCTCGGAGGCGTGGCCGGGGCCGCCCGAGGTCTGCGCGACGACCAGGTCGTAGACGCGCACGATGCCCGAGGCGATGATGACCAGCGTGGTGACGAAGACCGGCCGCATCATCGGGATGACGATGAAGAGATAGGTCTTCCACATCGGGATGCCGTCGACCCGCGCCGCCTTCCAGATGTCCTCGTCGATGCCGCGCAATCCCGCGAGCATGAGGCACATCACCAGGCCGGTGCCTTGCCACAGGGCCGCGATCAGGATGCCGTAGATGACGATCGACTGGTCGTAGAGCGGGTTGAAGGTGAAGCTCTCCCAACCCGCGCTGCGCACCAGGTGTTGCACGCCGAAATCGGGGTTGAGCAGCCACTGCCAGACGAGGCCGGTGACGATGAAGGAGAGGGCGAACGGATAGAGGATGATGGTCCTGAATACGCTCTCGAAGCGGATCTTCTGGTCGAGCAGCGCGGCGAGCACGAAGCCGATGGTCAGCGAGAAGATCAGCGAAAGCACGCCGTAGATCATCAGGTTCTCGATCGAGGCCAGCCATCGCGGCGTCGACCAAAGTCGCTCGTACTGGTCCAGCCCGACGAACTGCAGGCGGGGCAGGAGCCGTGAATTCGTGAAGGAGTAGACGACCGTCCAGACGGTCCCGCCGACGAACACCACCAGCGCCGTGAAGATCATCGGGATCGACGCGACCTTGGCATTCAGGTTGCGGAAAAGCTGGCTGGGCCGACCGTTCAGGTCCTGCGCCATCGGATTCCCTCCATCAGGACGTCGGAATACGTCAGGCCGGGGGCGGCCCCTGGGGGGCCGGCGGGGGG
>CAYJMY010000107.1:0-16785 GCA_964371125.1 uncultured Mesorhizobium sp.
ACTACGAATCTGGGGGTCAGGAGTTCGAATCTCTTCGGGCGCGCCATTATTTCAAGGACTTAGCAAGACGCCGCAGACTAATGCTGCGTATTAGTCTGCGGTCTAGTCTGCGGAAGTTCGGTCACCTCGCAGTGTCCGTTCTCTCCAGTCTCAGCTCGCTTGAGCGCTTCCTCATTCCGAACAGCGGCTACGCGCCTTTATCGCAGACATAGTCGCGCCACGGCGCGATGACCTTGCTGTCGGGGCGAGCGCATAGGCGGCCAGCTTGAAGCGCACCTGGTCATTGCCCTTGCCGGTGGCACCGTGCGCCAAGGCGCAGGCGCCCTCCAGAGCAGCCGGTTCGTTCTCCGGCCCCGATCCGGTCGGACAGCAACGCGCCCAAACAGCGGTTGAACAGCCTGTAGCCAGACCTAGTAGCGGACATGGCGGTCACCCATCTTATGCAGCCTACTCGCGCCGGTCGGCATCCTCGCCCCCTTCGTCATGAGCGCCGTCGATGTCGCCAAGAGGAGCGGCGGGAGTATTCTCATGGCCGCGCACTCCCTTCATACATGAATGTTATTGGACGCGGTCCCTTGGCGTACCCGGTCCGCAGCTCGGTGCACTTGAAGCCCGATGCCTCTACGAGTCCTTCGATCGGGCGGTTGAGATGACAGCCGCCCGCGCAGCATTTCCACAACGGTGTCAGGCGACGCTGCCAGGTCCGGACCGACTTATCCGTTGACAGCCCGTGTTCGACGAACAGGAACTGGCCACCCGGCTTGAGCACGCGTCGAAGCTCGGACAATGCCCTGCCGACGTCCGGGATCGAGCACAGAGTCCACGTGCTGACGACGGTGTCGATCGTGTCATCCTCCAGCGGAATGGCTTCAGCGCTCTCCTCCAGGACTTCGACCGGGAAGGCGACGCCCCTTGCCGCCCGCCGCGCCATCGTGGCCAGGCGGACGGACGGCTCTAGCCCGAGCACCCGGCCCACGGCTTTCGGGTAGTGCGGCAGGTTCAGGCCGGACCCTATGCCGATCTCCAGAACGTAACCCTGTGCCTGCTCCAGGGCGCGCTTGCGATAGGGAATGAGTTCTGGATTGCGCATCGCGCCGTGCACGAGGCGCGGGAGGATCAGATCGCGATAGAGGCTCATATGCGTTTCCTCATCCCTTGGTGGCGGGAGCGGGCAGCTTCGGGAAACCGTCAGCGCCACCTACAACCGACTTGCCGACCGCGCGGGCGAAGGCGACATGGTAGGTCGGGTCCTCGGTGCCCATCAGCCGGTCCCACCAGGTGAAGTAGAGCCCGAGGTTCCAGCGCGGCCGCGCATGGTGCAGGTCGTGGTGCGTCACGGTCGTCAGCCATCCGATCAGCGGACGGCCGTCGCGGCGCGCCGGAAACACCTCGTAGCCGCAATGGCCGATGGCGTTGCGCAGCATCATGTGGGCGACGAACAGGAAGGCGGCAAGCAGGCTGGTCGGCATCAGGAGCAGCGCCAGCGGTAGGTATATCGCGTTGACCGCCGCCTCGCTCGCATCGAAGGCGTAGGACGTCCATGGCGACGGATTGTACGAACGGTGGTGCAGACGATGGAACCAACGGAACAGCCCGGGGCGGTGCATGATCTTGTGCGTCCAGTAGAACCAGGCGTCGTGCAGTACGATGAGCACAGCCAGGTTGAAGAGAAAATACACCAGCCCGCGTTCCAGCGGGTCTTCATAGATGTCGAGCCAGCCCAGCCGCTCCGAGAGCGCGATGGTCAGGCCGACGAGCGAGAAGATGAACACCGTGCGCAGCGAGGCGATGATCTCGCGCGACATCTGCCGCCAGTCCGGCCGCTCGTCGCGGATCTGGCGGCGGGCCAGCCATCCGGCAAGCAGCGTGTTGACGACGAGGAACGTGCCGCCCGCGCCCACGACGTAGCGGACGAGGTCGCCCTGGAGGATGAACGGGTAGACTTCGGCCGCGTAGCGCGCCAGCGACGTCCAGATGCAGGTGTCGTCCATGAAAATGCTCCTTCGGTTGAGACTTGCCGGAGCATGCCGAAGGGTGCGCGCATGGCTTCCCCGGCCGAGAACGCGCACAGCGATTTCAGGATTCGATCAGGAATTTCCGGAAGCGACGTGCCGGGCCAGCGCCTGGGCGCGGTAGTCGGTCGGTGTGACGCCCGTCAGTTCCCGGAACGCCCTGTTGAACGGCGTAAGGGAAGCATAGCCAAGCCCGAAGGCGATGGAGGCGATCTGCTCGCGCGCTTGCTGCGGATCGGACAGCCTGTGTTTGGCTTCCGTGATCCGGTGGTCGTTCAGGAAGGCCGCGAAGTTGCGGTAGCCAAGACCCTTGTTGATGAGCTTGCGCAGCCGATGCTCCGGGACGCCGAGCTGGCGTGCGAGCTTGGCGAGCGACAGGTCCGGTTCGAAGCAGACACCGCTCGATATGGCCGTCCGGAGACGCTGAAGTTCCAAAAGCTCCGCCGGGCCGAGTTCATCGGTCCTCGGCTGGGGCGCGGAGAGCGCGGGTACGAAGAGTTCCTGCCGCACGGCGGTCGTCCACAAGCCGAAGGCGAGTGCTAGGATAGCCAGCGCCAGCGCCAGCGACTGGACTAGTCGCAACCCAAGCCATTCGGGGAGCGGATGGCGAAGGCCGTAGAGTTCGGTCCCGGCGATAACGAATCCGACGATCGGCAGGGAAAGCGCGACGGCAACGCGGAACTGGCGCCGGGAGTCGATCAGGTCGTTGCGCAATTCCCTCAGGGCGAGGCTGACAATATGGACGAGCAGGGAGATGACAACGACCTGATGCAGCAACGCGCCCGCGATCTGAAGCGTCTCCCCATCCGACTGCCGCATGCCATAGAATGCGAGGAGCAGTGCAGGCGGCGCGGCGTACGCCCATTGCCAGCCGGAGCCGTCGCGAAACAGCGCCAATGCAAACCACCAGAAGAACGCCGAAGCAAGAACGGCGGGGACGACGAGAACAGGCACCGAAATGCCCAGCGCATCGTTCACTGCATCGTTGGAGACCAGCCCGTAGGCTGCAACGGAGGTGGCGAAGAGGCTGCCCGCGACCGACAAGAATCTTGGCGTCGACGCCCGCAGGAACTGGATCGCGACGAAAAGATTGAGCGCGGTCGCGCCTCCACGCAGCAACAGATCCAAAGTATCAAAGGCGCTGGTCATCGCGGCTCACGTTACGACAAACGGTGGGCCGCGCAATGGCGCACTTGCTGCCTATTGCCTGCGGCTCTCGACCATCGCGAAGAGTACGAAGATTCCCGAGACGAAGGTCAGAACAGCGATCGAGGCGATCGCCGCCGACAGGCCGAAGGTATCTGCGATCAGCCCCGCCGATAGCGCGCCGATGGCGTAGCCGAGGTCGCGCCAGAAACGGTAGTCGCTGAGCGAGCGGGCGCGCCAGGAAGGATGCGAAGCATCCGACACCGCGGCGATCAGGCTCGGATAGACCATCGCGGTGCCAACGCCGAGCAGGATGCTGGCGAGCAGCCACCACGCGAACTGACCCGTCAGAGCGGTCACCAGCAAGGCGGCGGCCTGCACCGACATGCCCGCCACGATCAGCCCCTTGCGTCCCCAGCGGTCGCTGAGTGGTCCGGTGACGATCTGGAGCAGTCCCCAGATGGCGGGGTAGACCGCCTTCAGGATGCCGATCCGCTCCACGCCTAGGCCGCCTGCGGCGAAGAACGGCGGAAAGATGCCCCCAGCTCATACCGACGTTGAGGTTGTTCACCAGCCCCGCCTGCGACGCGGCGAACAGGTTGCGGTCACGGAAAGAGGTGAGTGCGAAGACTTCGCGGAAGGTCAGTGGCGACTCCTCCCTAGCGTGAGCGGCAGCCTCCATCCGGACATGGCCCCGCGTGTCGCGGACCAGCAGGATCGAGAGCACCGTGCCCAGGATCGCATAGCCGACCCCGAGATAGATCGGCACCGGGCGCAGGCCGTATTCGGCGGCGAGCCACCCGGTCAGGAGCGCCGTTAAGCCGACGGCGAAGTAGCCCGCGAACTCGTTCAGGCCCACGGCGAGGCCTCGCCCCTTCGGACCGACGAGATCGACCTTCATGATGACGGTCATCGACCAGGCGAAGCCCTGGCTGATGCCGAGCAGCGCATTGGCCGCGATGATCCGGTTCCAGCTCGGCGCGAACAGAATCATGAAGGGGACGGGAGGCCCGAACAGCCAGCCCAGCACCAGCACGCGCTTACGCCCCCATCGGTCGGCCAGCTGTCCGGAGACGAGGTCGACGAAGGCCTTCACCACGCCGAAGGAGACGATGAAGGACACGACTAGCGTGGTCGACGCGATGCCGAACTCCTCGACGCCGATGAGCGGTACGACCGTCCGCTCGATGCCGACCATGCCGCCGACGAAGGCGTTGACGAGGATCAGCAGGGCGAACTGCCGCCAGTTCTCCCGAAGCCCGAGCTGGACCGCACTCACGAGGCGGTGCCCATGTTCGCCGCGCGAATTCTTGCGGCCTCCGGAGGCGGGGGCGGAATGTCAGCGAGCATCGCGGCGACGAAGGCATCCTTGTCCTCGATCCGGAACGCCTTGTTGAACCGTTTCTCGAACCCGATTGTCGAAGAGGGCTTGCCGCTGTGAATCAGCTCCGAAGGTTGACCCCTTCGCAAATGAGAGCAAATATATGATCGTGCTGGCATAATCGTCGCGACGGTGGGGTCATCATCGGCACCGATCGTGACACCATCCAATCTCCAATTCAGGTCAGTAATCAACGGCTTACGCGGCCTCAGCGTGGGGTCAACCTTCGGAGCCGATTCACAGGGCGCGCGCTGTCGTCGGGCGCGGAGGATGCGTTTTTCGGATTGACCAGAAAAAACATACATAATATGCGTAATGTATATAAACGCAGGGCAGACCCATGAAAGCAGCCAGACTCCAGCCGCGACGCACCCAGCGCGAACGCACCGAGGAAACCAAGGAGCGGTTGATCGCGGCCGCGACCGGGGCGTTGATGGAGCTTGGCGGGCAGGGCGCCACGGTGGCCGCGATCTGCCGGCGCGCCGCGGTCACCTCGGGCGCTATTCAGCATCATTTCGGCTCGAAGGAAGGGTTGAAGACCGCGGTGGTCGAGCGGCTGTTTCGCCCCTTCGATATCGGGCAGGACGAGGGCGTAGGGGCGAGCGGCACGTTGCAGGAGCGCATCGAGCGGCTCGTGGATTACTACTGGTCGATCTACGACGATCCGTCCTATGCGGCGGTGGCCGAGTTGCTGCTGGCCTCGCGCTTTGATGCGACCTTGCAGCAAATGCTGACCGCGATGCGCGCACGCCACTACGAGGCGCAGGAGCGATATGTTGCCGCCCGGTTTCCCGAAATAGCCCTGTCGGGCGCCGAGCGGCGCCGCGTTGTCGGGTTGGCCAACGACCTTATGCGCGGCGCGGCGATCCGCCGGCTGTTCGAGCAAACCCGCGGCGACGGGGCGGCGATCCGGGCCGAGGCGGTGCGGATGATCGCCAGCCGTTTCGCTGCCGCCGATAACCAGACGGAGACCCGGCATGATTGACCTCGACGCCCTGATGGCCGGCGCGCCGGTCTGGGATACGCTGTTCCCTGCAACACCGGCCTGCGGAACTTTCCCGTCGCATTTCGCCATGCTCGAGCGGATGCGGGCTTCGGGGTATGGCGCGGTCTCGCTGACGCTGGCCAGCGACCCCGAGGACATGACCGGCGTGATCAAGCGGCTGGCCCTCTGGTATCGCCACCTCAAGGCGAACGCCGACCGTTATCGCCTGCTGCTGACGGCAGAGGATTTCGATGTCGCGCGCGCCGAGGGGCGGATGGCGGTGGGGTTCCATTTTCAGGGAACCGTGGCCTTCGGCCGGGATCTCGGCATGGTTGAGCTCTATCACCGGCTGGGGGTGCGCCATGCGCTGATGGCCTACAACCAGCGCAATGATGTCGCCGATGGATGCCACGAGCGCACCAACGGCGGGTTGTCGCGCTTCGGCCAGGAATTAGTGGCCGAGATGCAGCGGGTCGGTATCGTGGTCGATTGCACCCATACCGGCGAGCGAAGCGCTCGCGATGTGTTCGAGATCGCCCGTGCACCGGTCATTTATTCTCACTCGAATGCCGCGGCGCTGAAGGCCCATGAGCGCAACATCCCCGACGAGATGGCGCGCGAATGCGCCGCCACCGGGGGGGTTGTCGGGATCAACGGGATCGGGTTGTTCCTGGGCGACAACGACGCCTCGACCGAACTGCTGTTTCGTCATCTGGACCATTGGGTGCAGCTTCTGGGGCCGGCGCATGTGGGCATCGGCCTGGACACCGTGTCCGAGCCGGCGGTCCTGAGCGCGCATGTCCATGCCGCCGCGGCGCGCTATCCGGCGGGCATGGGCTATGAGACGCCGCAGCTGGCGGTGGCGGTTCCCGAACAGATCCGCGGTCTGGCGCAGCGGATGATCGAGGCCGGCTATGCCGAGGCCGACATCCGCGCCATCCTGGGCGGTAACTGGCAGCGCGTGGCGCGCCAGTGCTGGGGCGGGCTGACATGAGCCGGTTCGAGCGCATCGGTCTGGCGCTGGAGCGCGCGATCGCCCGGCTGGCACGCGCCCTCGGCGGGGCGGCCGCACTGGCTGTGGCAGGCATCGTCGTGGTGCTGCTGGTGTCAAGCCTCCAGCGTTACGTCTTGGCCCGGCCGATCCCGATAACCGAGGAGTTGGCGGCATTTCTGTTCGTGTCGATGGCCTTTCTGGCGATTCCCGAGGGGTTCACCAGCGGCCGGCAGATCCGCATCCTGCTGGTCTGGCAGCGGCTGCCGCGCCGGCTTCAGGGCTGGGCGACGATCGCCGGCCAGACGGCGTCGCTGGTCGTCCTCGCCTTTCTGGTCCAACAGACTTGGGGCTTTGCCGCCGCCAGCCACCGTTACGGCGCACGCAGCTATGTCGGCAACATGCCCGAATGGCCGTGGATGCTGCTCCTGCCGGGTGGGTTGTCGGTGCTGATGCTGGCGCTTTTTGCGCGGATTCTGGTCAACCTCGGTCTGACGCTGCGCGGCGAACCGGTGGTCGAGGCCCATGCTCAACCCGAGGAGCCGCTCCCTTGATGACCGCCTCGATCCTTGCCGTCGTGCTGTTCGGACTGCTGAGCGGCGCCATGCTGGGCCTGATGATCGCCGCTGCGGGTTTGACGGTGCTCGCTATGGGGTTCCCGGGTAGTTTCGGTGTGCTTGGCAATGCGCTGTGGAATGTTTTCAACAGCTTCACCTTCACCGCCGTGCCGACCTTCATTCTGCTGGGTGCGCTGCTGGGCCAGTCGGGGCTGGCGCGGCGCATCTACGGAGCGATCTCGCCGGGGTTCGAGCGCCTGCCGGGGCGGCTGTTGCAGACCAACATCGGCGCCTGCACCATCTTCAGCGCGATCAGCGGCTCGTCCACCGCGACCTCGGCGATCGTCGGCTCGATTGCCTATGATGAACTCGGCCGGCGCGGCTATGACCGGCGGGTGGTGATCGGCACCATCGCCGCCGGGGGCACGCTGGGGATCCTGATCCCGCCGTCAGTCGCGCTGATCATCTATGGCGCCTGGCAGCATGTCTCTATCGGGGCGCTTTTCATCGCCGGGATCCTGCCGGGGCTGCTGCTGGCCGGCTGCTTCATGGTCTATATCGCAGTGCTGGTGCGGCTCAGGCCGCGGGTCGCGCCCGATGCCGCCGAGCGCCTGCCGCTGCGCGCGACGCTGGTCCGCTCGCTCGAGGCCTGGCCCTTTGCGATCCTGATCTTTGCTATTCTCGGAACGATCTTCCTGGGCCTGGCAACCCCGACCGAGGCCGCCGCGCTGGGCGTGGCGACGGTCATGGTGCTGGGCTTTTTGTATCGCGAACTGAACGCCGCCCGCGTCTGGGCCGCCCTGCGCGAGACGGTTCGCGTGTTCAGCGCGCTGACCCTGGTCATCACCGGCGCGGTGGTGCTCAGCCAGGCCGTCGCACTGACCGGCCTGCCGCGCGAGATCGTGGCGATGATCAGCGCCTCGGGGCTGGCGCCGGCGGTGATCCTGACGCTGATATACGCGATGTATCTGGTGCTGGGCACGGTGTTCGGCCCGGTCGAAATGCTGCTGATCACGCTTCCCTTCGTATTTCCGATCGTCACCGGGCTGGGACATGATCCGGTGTGGTTCGGTATCGTGCTGGTGATCGTGATCGAGATCGGCCTACTCACCCCGCCGATGGGGATCAACCTGTTCGTGGTGATGGCGGTTGCGCGCAACCAGATCTCGCTGGGCGAGGCGGCGGTGGCCTGCATTCCCTACTGGCTGATCATGATCGGCGTGCTGGGCCTGATCACCGTGTTTCCGCAGATCGCACTCTTTCTGCCGCGCGCTAGCGGCTTCTGAACGACGACTGCTGCCAACTGTCCAACCTGAGGAGGACACCACATGAAGCTCTGGGGACCAATCCTTGCCGCGGCGCTTGTTGCCGCAACCGCGCTGGGCGCCAGCGCCCAGACACTGACGCTGAGGCTCGGCTCGGCGGTCGGGCCGCAGGATCCGACCACGCTGCAACTCGAGGCCCTCGCCGCCCGGGTCGCCGAGCGGTCCGGCGGTAGGCTGACGCTGGACGTGATCCCGATCGAGACGGTCAGCTTGCGCAATGTCGACAGCCTGCGCGCCGTCCAGCAGGGCGTGGTCGATGTGATGCATCTGATCCCCTATTACCTCACCCGGGACGAACCCCTGTTCGGGGTGTTCGCGCCGCACGGCCTGCTGGTCGAGGCCGAGCAGAACCTCGACATCGTCGATACGCAATACGATATCGCTGCCGAGGTGCTGCAAGACAACTGGGGAATGTCGATCATCGCGCGCGCGCCCTTTGCCGGTTTGCGCGACATCGTCCTGATGTCGAAAGCGCCGATCCGGTCGCTGGATGACCTGCGTAAGACCCGGCTGCGCCACTTCACGCGCGACGGTCAGGCGGCGTTCAACGCGCTGGGCGTCTCGGCGCAGGTGGTGCCCTCGTCTGAGCTGTATCTGGCGCTGCACACCGGGGTGGTGGATGCGGCGGTCTATGGTCCGACCTATGCGCGCAGCCAGTCGATCTACGAGGTCACGGATTACATCACCTATATGGGCGCCTTCGCTATCGCCTATCCCTTTGCACTGATCGCGACCGACGAGACCCTGGCGCGGATCCCCGACGACCTGCGCACCATTCTGGCCGAGGAATCAAAGGCGATGTGGGACGAGGGGATCGAAACCTGGAGGCAAGGGGCGCCCGAGGCCGAGGCCTATGCCTGGCTGACCTCGGAAGGGGGGATGACGATGCTCGATCCGTTGCCGCTCGAGGACCGAATGACGATCCAGCGCGAACTGATGCGCGTATGGCGCGAGGGATGCGCAGCGATGGGCGAACGGGCGCTGGGTTATTGTACGCGCATCGAACAGGCGCTGTCCGCCCCGGCACAATAAGGCCCCCCGCGTCCCGGCCGCGCCACCGGCACTACCGGGATGCAGAGGACACCAAGCGAGCCGCAATGCGGGCCATCAGGCGCCCGCCCGGCGCCGCGA
The DNA here is from genome assembly GCA_964371125.1 of uncultured Mesorhizobium sp. Classification (GTDB taxonomy): domain Bacteria; phylum Pseudomonadota; class Alphaproteobacteria; order Rhizobiales; family Rhizobiaceae; genus DUSC01. The sequence continues at coordinate 9,529 of CAYJMY010000107.1, forward strand.
TCGCAGAACCGAACCGCCGTAAGGATCCAGCCGATGATCCCGAACCCCAGACTGCCTACTGGTCCGCAGGACACCGGCCGCAAGGACTCCCGCCTGCCTTTTTCGAGGGGCACATGACCCGGCGCTATCGTGCCCTTTCGCTGCTGCGCGAGGGGCTTCGCGGCCACCGCGGCTGGCAGCCGGCCTGGCGCAAGGCGCGGCCGCGGCGGGCCTATGACGCGGTGATCGTCGGCGGCGGCGGGCACGGGCTGGCGACGGCCTACTATCTGGCGCGCAACCACGGGCTCCGGCGGGTGGCGGTGCTGGAGAAGGGGTGGCTGGGCGGCGGCAACACCGGTCGAAACACGACCGTCGTGCGTTCGAACTACTTCTATCCCGAAAGCGTTGCGCTCTATGACTTGGCGCTGCGGCTCTACGAGGGGCTTTCGCGCGCACTCAACTTCAACATCATGCTCAGCCAGCGCGGCATGCTGATCGCGGCACACAGCCCGATGCAGATGGAAATCTGCAATCGGATCGCGAATGCCATGCAACTCAACGGTGTCGATGGCGAGGTGTTGGGTGCCGACGAGGCCTTGGCACGGGTGCCGCTTCTGAACCAGGGGCCGGGCGCACGCTATCGGTGTCACGGTGGGGTCTGGCAGGGTCGCGCCGGGATCGCCCGGCATGATGCCGTCGCCTGGGCCTATGCCCGTGCCGCCAGCGATCTTGGGGTCGACATCATTGAGGCTTGCGCGGTCGAGGATCTGATCCTGGAAGGTGGCCGGTGCGTCGGGGTCGAGACCGCCGAAGGGCCTGTGCGCGCCGATGCTGTCGGTCTGGCCGCTGCGGGTGCAACCCCGGGGCTGGCGGCGAAGGTCGGCGTGCGCCTGCCGATCCACACCTATGCCTTGCAGGCCTTTGTCTCGGAGCCGGTGAAACCCTGCCTCGATACCGTGCTTCTGTCGCTTGGCACCGGCACCTACGTCTCCCAGTCCGACAAGGGTGAGCTGGTGTTCGGCGGCGCGCTGGACCGGGTTCCCACCCATGGCCAGCGGGGAAATCTGGGCGTCCAGGAGGGGGTGATCGCCGGTCTTGTCGAGATGTGTCCCGCCTTCGGGCAACTCAGGCTGCTGCGGCAATGGGCGGGGGTGGTCGATGTCGTGCCCGATAGTTCGCCGGTGATCGGTCCCTCGGGTATCGCGCAGCTTTACCTCAACTGCGGCTGGGGCACCGGCGGCTTCAAGGCGATCCCCGCCGGTGGCTGGCTTCTGGCTCATCTGATGGCGACCGGCGGGCATCATCCGATCAGCGCCCCTTTCGATCTGGACCGGTTCACGCGCGGCCGGCTGATCGACGAGGCCGCCGGCTCGGGCATCGCCCACTGAGAGAGGTTCTATGCAGCTCTTCATCTGTCCCTTCTGCGGAGTGCGCGACGAAACCGAATTCCACTTCGCGGCAGAGGCGGGCAAGATACGCCCCGGGCTGGCCGACCCTGTCAGCGATCGGGACTGGGCCGATTATCTTCATGCCAGCGCGGCGCCGCGCGGCCCGGCGCGCGAGGTCTGGGTGCACCTGACCTGCGGCGAGTTCTTCGTCATGACGCGCGACACCGTCAGCCGCGCCGTGCTCGACAGCGCGGCGCTACCGGTGCGGCAGTCATGAGCGGCTGGCGTGCGCCCACAGGGGGGCTGATCGACCGCACGCGGCCGATCGCCTTCAGCTTCGACTCGCGCCCGTTGTCGGGGTTCGAGGGCGACACCATCGCCTCTGCGCTGCTAGCGGCGGGGCAGCGCGTTATCGGGCGCAGTTTCAAGCTGCACAGACCGCGCGGCCTCTGGGGTGGCTGGCACGACGAACCCAACGCCCTCTTTGACGTGACCGAGGCCGGCCTCACGACCCCCAACCTTCGCGCCACCACCGAACGCCTGCGACCCGGTCTGAGCCTGCGTTCGGTCAACACCTGGCCCGATGCCGCCGGCGATCGGCTTCGGTTTCTTGACCGGCTGCACCGGTTCCTGCCGGCAGGGTTCTATTACAAGACCTTCATGGTCCCGGGCTGGCCGCGATGGGAGCCGATGATCCGCCGGATGGCGGGGCTCGGCAGACTGGATCCGTCGCACGAGCCCCCGCCGGACGCCGAGCAGATCCATGCGCGCTGCGTGGTTCTGGTGATTGGCGCCGGTCCCGCGGGGCTGGCGGCGGCGCGCGCGGCGGCGGCACGCGGGGTATCGGTCTGGCTGGTCGACGACCAGGATCGGCCCGGCGGGTCCTTGCGTTGGCGCGGCGGGGTAATCGACGGCGCACCCTGGGGCGAGTGGGTGGCGGACACCCTGACGCGGATCGAAGCGGTCGGCGGCCGGATCCTGAGCGCGACCACCGCCTGGGGGGTGTTCGATCACGGGTTGATCGGGCTGTGGCAGCGTGGATCCGACGGGGCGGACCGGCTGTGGCGGCTGCGGGCGGGCACGGTCGTTCTGGCGGCCGGGGCGATCGAGCGCCCGCTGTGGTTTGCCGACAACGATCTGCCCGGTGTCATGTCGGCCGATGCCGCGCTGCGCCATCTGCGCCTGCACGCGGCAGTCTGCGGACGGCGTATCGTCGTCGCGGGCGGCAACGATGGCATCTATGCGGTCGCGGCCGGCCTTGCCGTGGAGGGTTGCACGGTGACGATGCTCGACGCGCGCGACGCGGGACCGCCGGCGCCTGATGGCGTCGACCTGCTGCGTGGCCACCGGGTCACGGCGGCCCGCGGGCGTGAGGGCGTGCGCTGGGTGCGGGCGGGCACGCGCCGCTTTCAGGCCGACACGCTGCTGGTGTCGGGCGGCTGGACGCCGTCGGTGCATCTTTTCATGCAGGCCGGTGGGCGGCTCGACTGGGATGCGAGGGCCGATGCGCTTGTGCCGCGCCCCGGCTCGGCACCGATGGCGGTTGCCGGGGCAGCGGGCGGGGCATTGACGCTGGATGCGGCGCTGGCGCAGGGACATGCCGCCGGCGGCGGGTCCGGTCCGGCCCCGCGCGCCGCCTTCGGGCCGGGCTTCGATCCGGCGCCGCTGCGCCCCGATCCCGCGCTGCCGGGGCGGCAGTGGATCGACCTGCAAAACGACGTCACGCTGAAGGATGTTGCGATCGCCGCGCGCGAGGGCTACACCTCGGTCGAGCACTTGAAACGCTACACGACATTGGGAATGGCGACCGACCAGGGGCGCGGCGCGAACTTCGCGGGGCTGGCGGCGATGGCCGCGCTGACAGGGCGCACCATCCCCGAGGCTGGCACCACCACCTACCGCCCGCCATTTGCGCCGGTTCCCCTGACGGTGCTGGCCGGACGCCGCCGTGGGGCGTTGTTCAATCCGCTGCGGCGTCTGGCGCTGGAGCAACGCCACCGTGACGCCGGGGCGCGATGGCGCGACTACGGCGGCTGGCTTCGCCCGGCGCACTACGGCACCGACGAGACGCACGATGCGCAGCACGAGGCGATCCTGACGCGCCGGGCGGTGGCGCTTTATGACGCCTCGCCCCTGGGCAAGATCGAGATCCTGGGCCCGGACGCGGCGGCGCTGCTGGACTTCTGCTTTCACACCCGCCTGTCGACCCTGGCGCCGGGGCGGGCGCGCTATGCGTTGATGCTGACCGAGGCCGGGATTGTCTATGATGACGGCGTGACGCTGAAGCTGGCCGCGGACCGCTTCGTCGTCTCGGCCTCATCGAGCCATGTCGCGGGGGTGCGCCTGAGGCTCGAGGACGCGCGGCAGGACCGCTTCGATCCCGCGCGCGTCGTCGTGCATGACGTGACCGGGCACTGGGCGACGCTGGCCGTCGCCGGTCCTGCGGCGCGCCGTCTGTTGCAGGAGGCGGGCGTGCCGCTCGATCTGGACGACGCCGCGTTGCCGCACATGGGCGTGATCGAGACCACCTGGGATGCGCGGCCGCTGCGCGTGGCGCGGATCAGCTTTACCGGCGAGCGCAGCTATGAGGTCTCGGTGCCGCTGCGCGATGCCGCATGGCTGGCCGATCGTCTGGAGTCACCGCTGGCTGCGCTCGGCGGTGGCTGGATCGGCATGGAGGCTCTGATGATCCTGCGCGCCGAAAAGGGCTTCATCCTGGTCGGCAAGGACACCGATGGCGTGACCATGCCGCACGATCTGAGCCCTGGCGGGGCGCGTATCCAGCGCACCGACGACCATGTCGGCCGGCGCGCCCTGCTGACCGCCGAGGCGCTACGCGACGATCGAAGGCAACTGGTCGGGCTGCTGGCCGACGATGGCGCGGTGCTGCCCGCGGGGGCGCATCTGGTGCCGCCTGACGGACCGCGCCGTTCGCTGGGGTTTGTGACCTCGAGCCATTTCAGCCCGGTGCTGGCGCGCGGGATCGCGCTGGCCCTGGTCGAGGGCGGCCGGCAGCGGATCGGCGAAACCCTCGGCGTTTTCGACCGGGGGATCCGGGGCACGGCCCGCGTGGTCGATCCTTGTGCCTACGATCCGGCGGGGACGCGCCTGCATGTCTGAGATGGATTGGCCACCGCGCCGCGATCTTGCAGGCGCCCTCATCGCCGGCGAGTCTTTTAGGGTCACCGTCCGGCCGCCCGGCGGGATCACGCTGATTTCCGGCGATCTGGCGGCGGGCGCTGCCGCACTCGCCCACGGCGCACCATGGCTGGGGCTAGGCGGGCGTGCCGGCAGCCAGCCGGCATTGGCCGTGATCGCGCGCGACCGGGCCTGCCTGCTGACCGCGGCCCCGCTAGGCATCTCCAGCCGCTGGGATGCGCGCGGCTTTGCCGTGACCCCTGCCGACGACGCCTGGATCTTCCTGTCGCTCGAGGAGCCCGGGGCCGGCGAAGCGCTCGCGCAGGGATGCGCCGCCGATCTCGACTCGGGTTCGCCTTCGGCCGTGGCGCTGGTCACGGATGCCCCGGCGATCGTGCTGCGCAGCGACGAGGGGGGCTATCTGCTGGGCATCGAAAGCTCACACGTCGAAGCGGTGCTGCACTGGTTCGAGGCGATCGCGGCGCAGGCGAACAGGGGCTAATCGCCACGGCTTCGTGTCGCGCGCCTGGCTGCAACATGCTCACGGTGCCATCGCGCGCTTGCCGTGCAGGCCGGTTTGCGGCACATCTTGCACCACGCACCCATATGGCCGCCCCAAGGAAGAGCCCCGCCTGCGCATCCGCATCGTCTTTTGTGAATCAGCCCCGAAGGTTGGGTCTTCTCTTTTCGGCGTATCGAGGTAAAGCGTCTTCGAACTTTCCACCTCATCGGCGTCTAACGTCGTTCGCGGGCCCTCGCCTCTCTTCGGGATCGGCTGCTTGGCCCTCCCAACATGGGATCAGTAGAGTGAGGCGGCCCAATCTGGCTCGCGTCCTGATCGCGATAGGGCGACCGATACAAGAGCCCACGCGAACTCACCTCATCCATCGTCTCGCGAAGGACGTCTCTCCACCGGCATGCGGAAGGTAGTGTGCTGAGAGTTCTGCAAATTCGCTGAGATGGGCGGTCATGGCAGGCTGGTGATGTTCAACGTCACCGATTCCCGCGAAGGAACGCCACCATGACCAGAACTGAAGGTAAGACCGCCAGCGCCGCCGTCAAAGACATTCTGCTTTCGAACCCCGATGGGCTGCGCGACGTGATCCGCGCGGTGATGCAGGAGATGCTGGAAGCCGAGATGGACGAGGCGCTCGGAGCCTCGAAGGGGGAGCGAACACCGGAGCGGCTGGGCTATCGCTCGGGCCACTACGGACGCACGCTGGTGACACGCGTGGGCAAGCTGGAGCTCAGGGTTCCGCAGGACCGGGCCGGCCGCTTCTCGACCGAACTGTTCGAGCGCTACCAGCGCTCCGAACGGGCGCTCGTGGCGACGCTGGCGGAGATGTATGTGCAGGGCGTGTCGACCCGCAAGGTCAAGGCGATCACGGAAGAGCTGTGCGGTCACGCCTTCTCGGCCTCGTCGATCTCGGCCATCAACAAGCGGCTGGACGAGAGCCTGGCCGCCTTTGCCAGTCGCCCGCTTCACGAGCCCTTTGCCTACCTCATCCTCGACGCCCGCTACGAGAAGGTCAGGGAGGCGGGCATTGTCATGAGCCAGGCGGTGCTGATCGCGGTCGGCATCGACTGGGACGGCCGGCGCCAGATCCTGGCCGTCGAGATGGCCAATCGCGAGAGCCGCTCGGCATGGCGGGATTTCCTCGTCGGTCTCAAGGCGCGCGGCCTCAAGGGCGTCGAACTGGTCGTGTCCGACGACCATGCCGGCCTGGTCGCCGCGATCGGCGAGGTGATCCCGGAAGCCGCGTGGCAACGCTGCTACGTGCACTTCCTCAGGAACGCGCTCGACCATCTGCCGAGGAAGCACGGCGACGACTGCCTGCAGGAGCTGCGCTGGCTGTATGACCGCCGCGATCTCGCCGAGGCCAGGGCCGATCTCGCCGCATGGCTGACCAAATGGTCGAGCAAATATCCACGCCTGACCGGCTGGGCCGAGGAGACCATCGAGCAGACGCTGACCTTCTTCCGGCTGCCGCGCCAGCACCACAAGCACCTGAAGTCGACCAACATGCTGGAGCGCCTCAACGAGGAGATCAGGCGCCGAACCTACGTCGTGCGCATCTTCCCCAACGCCGAAAGCTGCCTGCGCCTGGTCAGGGCGCTCGCCGTCGAAACCAACGAGAACTGGATGGAGGCCAACCGCTACCTCAACATGGACGACCTCAGGGAGCACAAGAAGCTCGAACTGCGAAAAGCCGCATGACCAGATCCATGGCCGCCCCAATTTGCAGAACTTGACGCACACAACCCATGCGGAACCTTATCGACTCCTTCCCGGCAGACCGTTTAGGCGGCTGCGGGGATGGTGTCCTTTGTCCAGCGGAATTCCGTGCCGTCGCTCCACATGCGATGCATGATCACCGCCAGCCGGCGTGCGAGCGCGATGACCTGAGACGCTGAACTTCCTCCAGATTTGGGAAGAGTCCGTCGAAGGTTAGGTACCTGCAGGCCTACTGCATTAACGTGCCGCCGCTCACGTTCAGCGTGCGTCCGGTGATAAATGCGGCCGCGTAGCTTGTGTGAATCAGCGCCGAAGGTTGACCCCTTCCAGAATGAGAGCAAATATCTGATCTTGCTAGCAAAATCGTCTCGAAGGTGCGGTTAAAATCGTCTCGAAGGTGCGGTTATTGTGAATCATCGCCGAAGGTTGACCCCTCCCCGAATGAGAGCAAATATCTGATCTTGTTGGCAAAATCGTCTCGAAGGTGGGGTCATCATCGGCGCCGATCGTGACCCC
>CAYJMY010000108.1:0-16763 GCA_964371125.1 uncultured Mesorhizobium sp.
CGTGACCGAGCCTCAAAGATGGCTCAAAGCCCAAGACAATACACAGCGACGCAGCGAAACGCGCTACTTCTTCAGCAGCCTGCTAGTGGATCCCCGGTCACCACCAGGTAACTCGGTCGCGACACAGCGATCGCGGGCCGCTCCACACTTCTGTGAGCTCCCTGGAGGCTGTCCGTTCGGGCCGGACCGAAGAGACTGCGCCTGAACGGCTAATGCTGCCCCGAGGTCGACCTCATCAGCGTCTCCCGCGCCGAGACGAGATGGGCCCGGCATGCACGTTCGACCAACTCGACGTCGCGGTTGAAGAGAGCGTCTATGTAGGCCAGGTGCTCCCTGATCGCCACTTCGTTGCGCTGACGCTCGTCGTGCTTGTTCCACTGATAGTGGTAATGGAAGATCACCGTGATGATGTCATAGAAACTGTCGATGAAGCGGTTCGGAGCGGCCGAGCTGATCAGGCGATGGAACCGGCTGTCGAGATCGGAAAAGTCGTGGAAGCGCTCGTCTATCTCGTCGAGCAGTCTCAGGTGTTCGAGGCGCAGTTCCTCGAGTTGGCTCCAGCAGGGAGAGGTCCGCGGCAGTGCCGCGAGCGCACGCGCCGACCGCAACTCGAACATCTCGCGGATCTCGAACAGTTCCTGGGCGAAGCTCGGGGTGAAGCCCTTGAAGACCCAGCCGGCATTGGGGCGCTTCTCGATCAGCCCGAACCGCTGGAAACGGTTCAGGAACTCACGGATGCCGGTCGTCGCCACGCCGAACTGACGGGCGAGTTCTAGCTCGTTGAGTGCCATTCCGGGCCGTGCGTTGTCGCGCAGCATCCATTCCATGAAACGCTCTTCGACCTGCGCCGCCGTGGGCACCGTTTCGGCATGGGGGTACGGCTGGATCGACTGTCGTGAGGCGCTCACCTTTCGTTCACGCCCGCTCCCGGTGATGACGCCGGCCGCCTCCAGCGCCGCGATCACCTTGCGCACGGTCGTCCTGCTCACCTCCAGCCGGGCCGCGAGCTCGTTTTCGGAAGGAAGCGCCCTTCCGTCTTCGGCCTCCGCCAAAAGCGCGAGGGCGTCATTGAACGCCCGTTTGAACACAGTGTCCGTCTTCATGAACCAGTTTCCATCCCGCCGGGTCGTGACTTTTAATCCATAAAAAACAATTTGACCAGCCGCGCGGTTTTGATTTTTAAATATAAGAAACCGATTGAGGACATGGCGTTGACCGACATGACGAGGTCGCCGGAGACGGAGGCCGGAGCCCGCGACATTGCCTCGCCCGCCCGGGATCTGACCGCGCTGACGGTCGCCCTGCGACTGCTCAATTTCGGCCCGCTGCTCATCCTGGTGCTGCTGGTGGTGGTCATCGGCGTTCTGACGCCCAACTTCCTGAAGGCAGGGAATCTCGGCAACATCCTTGCCCAGACCGCCGTCATCGCCATCGTGGCCATGGGCCAGCAACTGGTGATCCTCACACGGGGCATCGACCTGTCCGTCGGCGCCAATCTGGCGATGGCCACAGTCGCCGGCGGGCTCGTCTTTCGCAGCGTCGATTCCGCATCTCTCGTAATTCTGGCCATGGTGGCGGCAGGCGGCGTGGTGGGCGCGATCAACGGCCTCGTTTACGTCTTCGGCCGCCTGCCCCACCCCTTCATCATCACGCTGGCGACCCTCAGCATCTGCCGCGGCCTGGCGCTGGAGTTCTCGATCAACAATACGACGATGCGTGGCATGCCCGCGGCGATCACCTGGCTCGGCGAAAGTTCGCTGCTTGGCCTGCCGAACTCGTTCTTCATCGTGGCTGCGGTTGCGGCGATGCTCCTCGTCCTTACCCGGTATATGGTCTGGGGACGTTGGATCTACGCGGTCGGCGGCAATCCGAAGGCAGCCGTCGAGATGGGCATCCCGGTCAAGTGGGTGCTCGTCTCCGCCTATGCCATCGCCGGCCTGTGCGCCGGCATCGGTGCCGTGGTCCTGTCCGGCCGGACCGCCGCCAGTTCTCCGCTCTATGGAAACCTGCTCGAACTCGACACGATCGCGGCCGTCATCATCGGCGGCGCGAGTTTCCTCGGCGGGCGTGGACATCTCGGCCATGCGCTGGTCGGCGCGCTGATGATCGGCGTGATCCGAAATGCGCTCAACCTGCTCAATGTCGGCATCTTCTACCAGATGATCGCGATCGGCCTGATCATCGTCGTCGCGGTCGAATCGGACGTCCTGCGCAACCATCTCGAGGCGCGTGCGCGCGCCAACCAGGCGAGGGGCCAATGACCGCCGCCCCTGCTCCGGTCCTGTCGGTTCGCGACGTCCACAAGCGTTTCGGCGCGGTCCACGCCCTCAAGGGCGTGAGCTTCGACGCGTGGCCCGGCGAGGTGCTCGCTCTGCTCGGCGACAACGGCGCCGGCAAGTCGACACTGGTGCGCTGCATCAGCGGCGTGCATGCCATCGACGAAGGCGAGATCCGCCTCGACGGCAAAAGGGCAACGCTCACGTCGCCATCCCTGGCGCGGCGGGCGGGGATCGAGACCGTCTACCAGGACCTGGCGCTTTTCGACAATCTGACCCCCGCTCAAAACTTCTACTGCGGCCGGGAGCTGTCGTTCCCGGCCTGGCTGCCGCGTGGTCTGCGCTTCGTCAGTGCGCGCACCATGGACCGCGAGACTGCCTCGGTGATCGACCGCCTCAAGGTGAAGCTGCCAAAGTTCGACGCGCCGGTGGCACTGATGTCAGGCGGCCAGCGGCAGGCGATCGCGGTCGCGCGCGCGACGGTCTTTGCGCGCAAGATCGTCATCCTGGACGAACCAACCGCGGCATTGGGCCTGCGCGAGTCGCGCAAGGTGCTCGACCTCATCCACCAGCTTCGCGACGAGGGCAACGCGGTAATCCTGATCACCCACAACATGGAGCATGTGGTCGAGCTCGCAGACCGTGCGGTCGTCCTGCGTCAGGGTCGCAAGGTCGGCGAACTGAGGCCCGACCGGTCGAACCAGCAGGAGCTGGTGTCGATGATCGTCGGCGCTGGGGGGTGAACGAATTCATCGGCCGCTCGCGGCCGCTGATGTGAAGATCGCCCAGAGTGGGCGATCCAGTAGAGAGGGAGGAGCACTATGAGGTTCCGAACAATCATTGCCGGCGCGGCATTCCTGTTCGCGGCCGCCGCGCCTTCGTGGGGCGCGGATGCCATCAAGATCGGGTTCATCACCAAGTTTCCCGTACCGTTCTTCGCCACGATGGAGAATGCCGCGAAGGACTATGCCGCCGCCAACCCGGGGATCGAAATGATCTTTGGTCAAGGCGCGTCGGCAACCGACATCGAAGGGCAGATCGCCCAGATCGAATCGATGGTGACCCAGGGCGTACAGGGCATTGCCATAACCCCGGTCGATCCCACGGTTGCGGCAGCACTCGACAAGGCGATCGCTGCCGGCGTCAAGGTCGTGCTGATGGACAACGACATCCCCGGCTGGACCGGGCGCACGGCGCTGGCCACCACCGACAACTACAATGCCGGCAAGATCGCCGGTGAGTATCTGAAGTCGGTGCTCAAGGCCGGCGACACCATGGGCGTCCTCGAAGGCGTGCCGGGCGTCCCGGCGCTCGATGATCGTGTCAACGGCATGATCGAGGGTCTCGGCGGCCTCGACGTCAAGATCGTCGGCCGCGGGGCGACCAACTGCACCGAGGAGCTTGGCATCAGCGTCGCCGAAGACATCCTGACGGCCAATCCCGATCTGAAGTCGATCTATGCTGCATGCGGCCCGCCGGCCGCCGGCGCCGCCCAGGCCATCAAGAACGCCAATCTGCCCGCCAAGCCGATCCTCGTCGGATTCGACTTCTGCTGCGGCGAGGCCGAGGCCATGGTGGCGGGCATCGAGGATGCGACGGTCGCTCAGTTCCCGACCAAGATGGCCTCGCTCGGCGTCGAGGCGCTGGTCAAGGCCATTCGCGGCGAGGCGGTCGAATCCTTGATCGATTCGGGCGCCGCCCTCGTCACCAAGGACAACATGGCCGATTTCCAGTAACACCTGTCGAGGGCCGGCGGGGCCGGCCCTCCCTTTCCCTCGGCGGACACACACCCGCGCCATCAAAGAAAGTCGTTGAACGTGCATTCCATGGAAGCCCTCGTCTGCGTCGAGCCGGGCAGAATGCGGATCGAGCAGCGCCCGGTCCCTCGCCCCAGACCGGGCGAGGTACTCGTCCGTCCCCGGCGGATAGGGGTCTGCGGGACCGACTACCATATCTTCGAGGGCAAGCACCCTTTCCTGGAGTATCCGCGGATCATGGGGCATGAACTGGCGGTGGAGGTGGTCGACGCCCCGGCAGGGACGGGCGTCGCCGTCGGCCAGTTCTTCGCGGTCAATCCTTATCTGTCCTGCGGCAGGTGCATCGCATGCCGGCGCGGCAAGCCCAATTGCTGCGTCGCCGTCTCGGTTCTGGGCGTGCACCAGGATGGGGGCATGTCGGAGCTTCTGGCAGTTCCCGCCGCGAGCCTGATAGCCGTCGACGGCCTGACGCTCGACCAGGCTGCGACCGTGGAGTTCCTGGCCATCGGCGCACATGCCGTGCGACGTGGCGCCGTGACGTCGCAGGATCGGGTGCTCGTCGTCGGGGCAGGGCCGATTGGCCTCGGTGTGGCGCTATTCGCCAGCCTCTCCGGTGCGGCCGTGGCGATCATCGACCGCGAGGCCGACAGGGCCGAGTACACCGCATCCTTCGTCGGCGGTACCGCATTCACCGCCGACGATCTCTCGGACCTCGGTTCATTCACCGGCGGCGACGGATTCGACGTCGTGTTTGACGCCACAGGCAGTTCGCGAGCCATGGAGCAGGGCTTCGACCGTGTCGCACACGGTGGCCGCTACGTGCTGGTCAGCGTGGTCAAGGAAGCGATCTCCTTCATGGATCCCGACTTCCATCGAAAGGAACTCACCCTGCTCGGCAGCCGCAACGCTACGGCCGAGGACTTTGACCGGGTCGTCGCGGCGATCCGGGACGGCTCGGCGCCCGTCGACCGGCTCGTCACGCATCGCACGGATCTCAGGTGCGCGGTCCTCGACATTCCGCGCTGGGCGAGCGAGAAATCCGGTTTGATCAAGGCTATAGTGGAAATCGGTTGAATTCGGCGAATGCCGATGCCTCGCCCGGCTCAATGCCGGGGGACGCTTGGCGGGGAGGTAGCGGTTGGCAGCCAAGGACTACGATGTTCGCGACGATCGCTTCGCCAAGCTAATCCACAACAACGCCAACGTGGAGGTGTTGTGGAGTGGCGGGCGGTGGACCGAAGGGCCGGCCTATCTCTCTGCCGGACGCTACCTTGTCTGGTCCGACATCCCCAACGACCGCATCCTGCGCTGGGACGAGAACGACGGCCATGTGTCGATATTCGAACAGCCCTGCCGCAACCACAATGGCCACACTGTCGACCGTCAGGGCAGGCTGATCGCCTGCGAGCACCGCGGCCGCTGCGTCAGCCGGTACGAGATCGACGGCACCCGTACGGTGCTCGCCGACAGCTACGACGGCAAGCGACTCAACTCGCCCAACGACGTCGTGGTCAAGTCCGACGGCTCGATCTGGTTCACCGACCCGTCCTACGGAATCGACAGCGACTACGAGGGCGACGCCGCGTCGATGGAACAGGACGGCCGCCACGTCTACCGCATCGACCCGGCCGGCGGCATCGCGCGGGTGGTCGACGACCTGAAGCAGCCCAACGGGCTCGCGTTCTCCCCTGACGAGGCCTTTCTCTACGTGGCCGATACCGGGCGCACGCACTTCCCGGACTGCGAGCCGAAGATCCGGCGTTACGCGGCGGCCTCCGACGGCCGTTCGCTGGGCGCGGGCGAGGATTTCGTTACCTGCGATGCCGGACTGTTCGACGGCTTCCGGGTCGATACCGAGGGACGCATCTGGTCTTCCGCCGGCGATGGCGTGCACTGCTTCGCGCCGGACGGCACCTTGCTCGGCAAGATCCCGATCGACGAAGCGGTTTCAAACGTCTGCTTCGGTGGACCGAAAAGGAACCGGCTGTTCATCACCGCCACGACGACGCTGCGTTCGGTCTACGTGAACGCGCGGGGATGCGGGTAGACGACGTCAGGCCGCGCAGCGCTACCGGGCGCTTCCGCTGATCTGCTGGTGCACGACGCGTTGCCCGTTGTTCAGTCCCGGCCATCCATCGCGCGTCGGAGGACGGCAAGGATGCGCTTGTCGGACATCTGGGCGACATTGAAGCGCATGAACGACTCTGCGGACTGGGAGACGCTGAACACGTTTCCCGGTGCGAGCACGACCTTCTCCTCCATGCAGCGTTGCGCGATCACCGAAGAGTCGATCCCGTCCGGCAAACTGCACCACAGATAGAACCCGCCGCGCGGCATGACCCAGGGAACGAGGCCAAGCGGGGCAAGCTGGTCGGCGACGTCTTGGCGGGCGTGCGCGAGGCGCCGGCGCATGTCGTCCATGTGCTTGCGATAGCCGCCGCCCGCCAGCACGCCGGTGACCAGTTCGGTCGCGATCGGGCTTGCGCCGGCGAAATTCGTCGCGATCTGGAGATCGACAAGGCGCTCGATCCACTCTGCCCGCGCGGCGATGTAGCCGCAACGGACGGAGGCAGAGAGCGTCTTCGAGAAACTGCCGATCCTGATGACGCGATCGAGCCCGTCGAGAATGGCAAGGCGCGGCGACAGGGCCGGCTCGAAATCGCCGAAGATATCGTCCTCGACGATCGTCATGCCGTGCGCCGCCGCGGCACTGAGCACGCGATGCGCGACCTGCGGCGAGATGGTGGCGCCGGTCGGATTGTGCAGGGCGGAGTTGGTGATGTAGAGGCGCGGCGACTCCTCGGCGACGGCCTTCTCGAAGGCGGAGATGTCCGGCCCCGAAGGCGTGAAGGGAATGCCGACGATCCTGACCGGATGTGCACGCAACAATGCCTGGAAATTGAAGTAGCAGGGGTCGTCGACCAGGACGGCGTCGCCGGGCCGCAGCAGCAGGCGACAGATCAGGTCGATCGCTTGCGTGCCCGAGCCGGTGAGCATCACCTGATCGACGGTCGCCGCGATCCCCTCGTCGGCGAAGCGGCCGAGAAGCAGGCGGCGCAGGGCGAGCGATCCGCGGGTGCCGCCGTACTCGGCGAGGAGCGCGCCGTCGGCGCGGCTCAAGGTCCTCAGGCCCCTGCGAAGCGCCGCCTCGGGCATCCAGTCGGCAGGCAGCCACCCGCAACCGGGCTTTTGCACGGACGTGTCGGCGTCGAGCGACTGGCGCGATACCCAGAACGGGTCGACGTTGCGCTCGCGCGGCCCCCCCATCTCGGCCAGGGGCCTCGGCGGCAGGTCCGCGCCGGTCACGTAGAAGCCGGAGCCGCGCCGGGCGCGAATGATGCCCTCGGCCTCGAGCCGATCGTAGGCCTCGACCACCGTCGACGGCGATACGCCCATGGTCTCGGCGAAGCGACGGACCGAAGGCAGACGGTCGCCCGCGTCCAGCGCCCGGCTCGCGATCTTCGTGCGGATCGCGTCCATGAGGGTTTCGGTTCGCGTCATTTCAGCGCTGGGCATGGTAGCTCCATTCAACTGTATTCCTCACTGACACAATACAGTTTTGTGAAATTGTATCCCTCCGTGTCTGTCAACGCCACAGCGAAGTCGTTAGTCGTACGCCCCAGGAAAGCGAGGGCATATGGAACGAACGACTGCGGGTTGGGGCAGCGGCCTTCTGGGCGTCATCATCTTCAGCGGCTCGTTGCCGGCGACGCGCGTGGCAGTGGCGGATTTCTCGCCGGTGTTCCTGACGTCGGCGCGGGCGGCGATCGCCGCACTCCTCGGCGCCGTCTTCCTGCTCGCGCTTCGCCAGGCGCGGCCCGCGCGCGGCGATGTCTTCCCGCTCGCCGTCGTCGCGCTGGGCGTGGTCGTCGGCTTCCCGCTGCTGACCGCGCTCGCCTTACGGCACGTCACGGCGTCGCATTCGATCGTCTTCGTCGGCATGCTGCCGCTGGCAACTGCCACCTTCGGCGTCCTGCGGGGTGGAGAACGACCGCAGCCGATGTTCTGGCTGTTCTCGCTGCTCGGAGCAGCGACGGTCGCCGGCTTCGCTCTGTCGAGAAGCGGCGGAGGATCGCTCACCGGCGATCTCCTGATGATCGCGGCCATCCTGTTCTGCGGGCTCGGCTATGCCGAAGGCGCGACCCTGTCGCGGCGGCTCGGCGGATGGCAGGTCATTTCCTGGGCGCTGCTGCTGTCGTTGCCGGTGATGGCCGCCATCTCCCTGTTCACCCTGCCCGCGAATTGGGGCGGCGTCGGCGCACCGGCGTGGCTGGGTCTCGCCTATGTCTCGATCTTCAGCATGCTGGTCGGTTTCGTCTTCTGGTATCGCGGCCTCGCGCTTGGCGGCATCGCCGGCGTCGGTCAACTGCAGTTGTTGCAGCCATTCTTCGGATTGATGCTGGCGGCCATATTCCTGCACGAAACGATCGCTTGGACCATGCTCGCATCCACGGCGATCGTCGTGCTCTGCGTCGCCGGCGCCCGGCGCTTCGCCTGACGGCCCCACCGGCACCGGGCACCGGCGGCATTGATGCACCGCAATGCCGGGCAACCGCGGGCATGCACACACTGCGGACGTCTCCCAACGACAGGAAACCGTCCCATGCCATCGCGACTCTCGACTGCGATCGTTCTTGCCGGACTCGCCTGCGGAACCGCGGGTGCCCAGGAAGCCAACATGACCTTCGGCGGCGACACCTACGCCGCCGGTTCCAGCGTGACCGTCAGCGCGCCCGCTGCGCGCGACGTCTTCCTGACGGGCTTCTCCGTCGAACTCGATGCGGAGGTGGCGGCGGACGCCCACGTCGCCGGCTTCGACGTCGACGTGTCTGCGCCCGTCAAGGGCGACCTCTACGCCGGCGGCTTCTCCGTCGATGTCGCCGCTCCCGTCACCACGGACCTCAGCGCCTTCGCCGCCAGTGTCAGGCTTCGCCAGGCGGCGGCGGTGGCCGGCAACGTGCGCATCCTCGCCGGCAACGTGTCCCTCGACGGGCCGATCGCCGGAAACCTGCTTGCCGCCGGGGGCTCCATCGAGCTGAACGGCGCCGTCGCGGGCGACGCGCTGCTGACGGCCGGCGAGCTTTCCTTCGGCCCCGGCGCCAGGATCGACGGCACGCTGACCTACATGGCCGAAGAGCCGATCGACATCCCGGCCAGCGTCGTCGCGCCGGAGCGCGTCCGCTTCGAGAAGCTGGAGCCGTCGCAGGCCTACGACCGCTTCCGCGACGCGATGGAGCACCCGGCGAGGGGCTTCTGGCCCGCATTCCTCACCCTCTTCGGCGCCTTCGTCATGGCCATTGCCTTCCTGGTGCTGGTCGGGGCGCTGGCGCTTGCCTTCGCGCCGCAGACGACGGAACGCCTGCGGGTCGAGGCGGCGGCAAGGCCGTTCATGTCGACGCTGTACGGCGCGCTCGGTCTTTCCATGCTGCTCGGCATCGTGCCGGTCAGCGCCATGACCCTCGTCGCGATCCCGCTCATTCCGATCGTCATCCTGGCGGTCGTGCTTGCCTGGACCGCCGGCTACCTGCTCGGGGCCTACGTCATCGCCTGGAGAGTCGCCGCGGCCTTTGCCGGTCCGCCGCAGACGACGGCGATGCGGTTGGGCGCGCTGGCGATCTGCCTGGTCGTGCTGGCGCTGCTCAATTTCGTGCCGGTGATCGGCTGGCTGGTCAACCTGCTCGTCGTCTTCCTGGGACTCGGCGCCTTCGTCAGCCGCGGCGCCTCGATGATCGCCGACCGGGCTCCCGTGGCGGCAACGATCGGCTGACGGGCTTCGGCATGCGGGCGGGCGCTGCCGGCCGCGGCAAGCGCCGGCCCGCGGGCTTGTTGAGCGCTACTTCAGGTACCAGCCCCATTTCTGCGTGCGATCGAAGGCCGTGACCTGCTTGACCTGCCGGTAGGCATCGAAACCCCATCTGCCCAGCTCGCGGCCGATGCCGGAGCGCTTGTAGCCGCCCCACGGCGCCTCGGTGAAGGTCGGCTGCGAGCAGTTTATCCAGACGATGCCGGCGCGCAGCGCCGCGGCGACACGCTCACAGCGGTGGAGGTCGTCGGACATGACCGCGCCGGCCAGGCCGTAGGGCGAATCGTTGGCGAGCCGCACCGCCTCCTCCTCCGTGTCGAACGGATTGACGCAGACAACGGGACCGAAGATCTCCTCGCGCCAGATCCAGCTCGACAGCGGCACGTCAGCGAAGACGGTCGGCTCGACGAAATAACCGGTATCGCGACCGGCGGGACGCTTGCCGCCCGAAACCAGGCGGGCGCCTTCGGCCTTGCCGCGCTCGATCGCACCGAGAACCTTGGCGTACTGGCCTTCCGAGACGATCGGGCCGAGCAGAACGCCCGCCTCCATGCCGCTGCCGATGGTGATCTTCCCCGCCTCTGCCGCGAGGCGATCGAGCAGCGGCGCGTAGAGCGGCTTCTCGACCAGGATGCGCGAGGTCGCCGAGCAGACCTGGCCCTGGTTCCAGAAGATGCCGAACATGATCCACTCGACCGCCTTGTCGATGTCGCTGTCTGCGAAGACGACGAAGGGCGACTTGCCGCCGAGTTCGAGGCTGATCGCCTTGATGTCGACGGCGGCGGCCTGCATGACCTTGCTGCCGGTCGGCACCGAGCCGGTGAAGGCGACCTTATCGACGCCCGGATGTCCGGCGAGCGGCGCGCCGGCTTCCGGACCGAAGCCGGTGACCAGGTTGAAGACGCCCTTCGGCAGGCCGGCGGCCTCGGCGATCCGCGCCAGCTCGACCGCCGTCAACGGCGTCAGCTCGGACGGTTTCAGCACGATCGTGCAGCCGGCGGCGAGCGCCGGCGCCACCTTCCAGGCGGCCATCAGCAGAGGATAGTTCCACGGCACGATGGCGCCGACAACGCCGAGCGGTTCGTGGACCACCTTCGAGGTGAAGCGCGCGTCGCCGAGCGGGATCGGCGTCGGCCCCGCCGCCTCTGCGGCCTCCGCCATGTCGGCATAGTATTCGAAGCAGTAGGCGGCGTCGCCGACGTCCCACAGCGCCTCGGGCAGCGGCTTTCCGTTGTCGCGGACCTCCAGCGCCGCGAGTTCGTCCTTGCGCTCGGCGATCAGTCGGCCGATGGCGCGCATGATCGCGGCGCGCTCGCGTCCGCCCATGCGCGGCCACGGGCCGTCGTCGAATGCCCGGCGCGCCGCCTTGACGGCGAGATCGACATCGGCGGCCGTGCCGCGCGCGGCTTCGGCGAAGGGCGCCTCGGTCGCCGGGTCGATCACCGGAAAGGTCGCGCCGCCGGCCGCCGGCCGCCATGCGCCGTCGATGTAAAGCTCGGTTCTCATGTCGCGGTCTCCCCTGGAAGATCAGTCGGCAGGTCGAGGAACGAAACGGCAGCGGGCGGAGAAGGTGGCGCCCGGCGCGAGCACGCGCGCGCCGGTGACGCCCCAGGGCACGACCGGCGCGTTGAAGGCGTTGGTCGTATGGGTGACCGGCTCGATGCAGTAGAACTCCTCGCCTTCAGGCGAGTAGATGCAGAGGAAGTCGTAGGGGCTCTCGGCCTCGATGGCGACCGCATGCGTCGGCCAGCGCAGCACGGCCCGGCGCGACCAGCCCTCGAAGATGTTGTTCAGCCCGCGCGTCAGAGGCCCGCCGGAGCGCATCGCCCTGATCGCCGCGGCGTCGGCATCGGCGGCATGCGGGACGCCCTCCTCCGACATCAGGTGCATCGACGTGACGTCGGTGTCGAGCTCCAGCTTCGCCGGATCGGCGAAGTAGGCATGGAGGCCTGCCCCGACTGGCATCGGCTCGGCGGCCTCGTTCACCACGTCGAGCGCGATCGTCAGCCCGTCGGCGGCGAGTTCAAAGGTCTGCCGCGCGGCATAGGCCCAGGGCCATGCGCCGGCGGCATGGCGATGGACGAGCACGGCCCGCTCGGCAGACGCGTCCTCGACCTGCCATTCCGACGTCCAGCCGAAGCCGTGCAGTGCGTGGACAAACCCCATGCCCGAGGGCGGCAGGTCGATGACGCGGCCCTCGTGAACGAGCCGGTCGCCCTTCAGCCAGCTGAAGAACGGTACCATGGGAAAGCAGGCCGTCTGCGGCGGCGTCGCCGCGTCTTCCGGCGCCGGGCGCAGATAGTGCACCGGCTCAGCGCCGCCCGCATCGCAGAAGGCCGTCAGCGCGCCGCCGAGCGCGGGCGCTATTTCGGCCCTGAGCGTTCCCGCGGAAAGGGCGATGCGCGATGCGGTCATGCGGTCTCCGTCTCGATACGCACGGCGAACTTGCGCTTCTCCAGCTCCGGGAAATAGCTCGCCACGTCGAAATATTCCTCCGGCGCGAAGACGCCCGGCCGCTGCGGCTTCGCCAGGATCAACTGCGCGGCGATCGAGGCGTTCATCGAGGTCGCGGCGTCGACATAGGGCCCGTAGAGCGGGTCCGGCGTGACCACCACCTCGCAGCGTACCGTCGCCGCCTTGCCGCCGATACGCCCGCGGCCGATGGCGAAGTGGATCTCGTGGCTGTCCTGCGCCGGGATACGGTCGCGGTTGCGCTCGATGTTGCGGGCGATCAGCGCCTCCAGCACCTCCAGCGGCTTCACCTTGGCGCCGCTGCGCAGCGTCACCTCATCGGCGAAGTCGCCGAAGCCGGCCTTGACCAGGCCGACCCAGGCCTCGTGCTCGCGATGCGGCAGATGCAGCTTCCAGGTAAACTCCCTGATGCCCTTGTCGCGGATGCCTTCCGCCAGCGGCACGGTGAGCTGTTCGGAGTGCGGCGAGTACATGAACTCGCAGCGGCCCCAGGGCTCGGGCAGGTCGAGGACTTCCACGCCGGTCAGCGGGGCGCAGGTGACGTGCTTGCCGTCGTGGAACTGCGTGCTCGGATGCGCGTACTCGGCGAGTACGGTGGAGACGCTGTAGGGCGGCACCAGCACCGGGTTCTCCGGCCCGACCAGCTCGGCCGCCCAGTAGAGGTTGATGCTGTCGATCTCGTCCAGCCGGTCGGCGACAGCGCGGCAGATCACGTTGGACATGCCCGGATCGGCGCCCACCCCGATGACGGCCGTGACGCCGGCGGCGCGGAAACGCTCGCGCCATTCGAGCTGCTTGACCGTGAAGGTGCCGAGGCCGCCGAGGTCGATGTAGGGCACGCGGGCGTCGAGCGCCGCCTCGAAGATGCGCATCTGGTGGCCGGCGAGCGTCGGTACCGAATTGATGCACATGTCGGCGCCGGAGAGCGCCGCCGCGATCTGCCCAGCGTCGGAGACGTCGAGGTCGACGAGCACGATGCGCGGGTCGCCAAGCTCGGCGCGCAGCGCCTCCATGCGAGGCCGGTGGTTGTCGCAGATCCTCACCTCGTCGATCGTGACGATGGCGCGATCCGAGATGAGGTCGCGGACGATCCCCTGCCCCATCATGCCCGCGCCGCCCAGAACGCTGATCTTCATGGTCTTCTCCAGTCTCGAATTGTCAGGAATGCTTGCGCCCGCCGGCATCGCGGAACCACGCGTCGGGATAGGGGTACCACCAGCCCTGGCGAACCGGCTTGTGGTCGATGATCACCATCTTGGAGCGCCGGAATGCGTCGAGCCCCTGCCGGCCGAGTTCGCGCCCGAGGCCCGAGGCCTTCCAGCCGCCGAAGGGCAGCGCGTCGTTGTCGATCAGCGGGTTGTTGACCCAGACCATGCCCGCCTCGAGCCGGTCGGCCGCCTCCATCGCCTCTTCCAGGCTGGTGGTGAAGATCGAGGCGCCGAGGCCGAACGGGCTGTCGTTGGCAAGCCTGAGAGCCTCGCCGAGGTCGGCGACGCGGACGATCGAGGCGACCGGGCCGAAGCACTCCTCCTGCATGATCGCCATGTCGGTGGTGCAGCCGGTCAGGATGGTCGGCTCGTAGAACCAGCCCTTCTGCAGCGCCGGGGGGACGCGGCCGCCGATGACGACCTCGGCCCCCTTGCCGACGGCTTCGCCGACCAGGCGCATCACCTTGGCGCGCGCCGCCTCGCTGACCAGCGGCCCGATCTCGCTGCGTTCCAGCCCGTTGCCGAGGCGCAGCCGCGCCGTCTCGCGGGCGAAGGCCTCGACGAAGCGGTCGTGGATTTCATCGACGACGAAGAAGCGCTCGGCCGAGGTGCAGATCTGCCCGGTCAGGTGGAAGGCCGCGGTCGCCGCCCCGGCCGCGGCGACGTCGATCGGCGCGTTGGCCGTGATGATCATCGGATCGCTGCCACCGGCCTCGATGACGGCGGGTTTCAGCTGCGCCGCCGCGGCCATGGCCACCGACTTCGCCGCCGCCACCGAGCCGGTGAAGGCGACCGCATGCGTGCGCGGGCTGTCGATCAGCGCGCGCGCCACGTCCGCCCCGCCCGCCACGCAGGCGATCAGCCCCTTCGGCAGGGCGGCGAAGCAACGCATGAACTCCAGCGTCGACAGCGTGGTGGCCGGCGCCGGCTTGACGATGCAGCCGTTGCCGGCGGCGAGTGAGGCCGCCACCGTCCAACACATCAGCAGCACCGGGAAGTTGAACGGCATGATGTGCACCGACACGCCGAGCGGTTCGTAGCGCACGTACTGGAATGACCCCGCCTGCGTGGTGCCGGCGATCTTGCCGGCCTCGTCGCGCGCCATCTCGGCGTAGTAGCGGAAGATCGGCGCGCAATTGGCCAGTTCGCCGATGGCGTCGGGATAGGGCTTGCCCATCTCGCGACTCATCAGCTCGGCGCAGCGCGACAGGTCCGCCGTCTCGATGGCGGTAGCGACCTGGTGCAGGATCTTCGCCCGGCTCTTGGCGTCGCGCTGCTTCCAGTCCTTCTGCGCGGCGTTGACCGCGTCGATGACGCCGGCAAGCTGGCCGGCATCCGGCTCGCCGACGACGCCCGCCTTCTCCAGCGTCGCCGGATCGATCGTCTCGGACACGGGTCCCGCCGCGGTCAGGTAGGCGGGGTGCAGGTAGTAGGCGGGTTTCTCAGGGTCGAACATGCCGACGCTCCAGTTCGGGGTTCAGGCGGCCGGCGGCGTCGGGCGCCAGTCGGCCCAGCCGGGCAGGGTCCGGTCGATGAAGGCGCGGATTTCGGTCAGCCCGGCGGCGTCCATCTCCCTGTCGAGCAGGCGGAGCACGCGCGGGATGTGGATGAGATAGCCGTGCTTGCCGTCGCGCTTGGACAGGCGCTCGAAATTGCCGGCGACCTTGGTGTGGCGGTGCGCGGCGAGCAGATGGTACGCGCGCATGAAGGCGGCGCGGTCGACGCCGGGCCGCGCGGCGAGGTAGCGGGCGACCAGCGCGTCCTCCAGCCCCGGCATCAGGTCGCGCCGCGCGTCCTGGGTCAGCGAGACGAGGTCGTAGGCGGCCGAGCCGATCAGCGCGTCCTGGAAGTCGAGCAGGCCGCAGGCGGCGACGCCCGTGCGCCCGTCGACGATCATCAAATTGTCGACGTGGAAATCGCGCAGCACCAGCGCGTCGCGCGCGTGCTTCACCTCGGCGAGTGCTTCGCCCCACAGGCCGAAGAACGCGCCGCGGAACGCGGCGACGTCGATGCCGGGCGCCACCTGCGGCGCGAACCAGTCGGTGAACATCTGCAGTTCGAGGAACAGCGGTTCGTCGTCGTAGGGCGGTACGTCGATCCGCGCGCTGCCGTCGGCGTCGTGGAGCGCGGCGAGCGTGTCGACCGCGAGTTCGTAGAGCGCCCGCTCGTCGGCACCCTCGGCGAGCAGCCGGGTATAGGTCCGGTTGCCGAAGTCCTCGATGACGGCGAAGCCGCGCTCGAGGTCGGCGCTGTCGATCCCCGGCGCGGAGAAGCCGAGGCCGGTCAGGTGGCGGGCGATCCTGAGGAAGGCATGGAAGTCGGGCGCCGGCGCGGCGTCCATCAGCAGCCGGGGCGCGCCGCCGCCGTGCAGGCGGAAATAGCGCCGCGGCGAGGCGTCGGCCGGCAGCGCCTCCATACTGTCGGGATCGAAGCCGGCGGCGCGGACGAATGCGCGCCGCGCTGCCGTCCGGGCAGCCTCCCTGGCGTCTGGTTCTGCGATCATCGGATCATGTAGACCTTCTTGATGGTCTCGTGGACCGTGCATACGCCCTTCCAGTCCTGCGGGAAGAAGGCGGCGGTGTCCGGCTCGATCTCGATGACCTCGCCGCTCTCGTGGACGTAGGTGCAGCGGCCTTCGAGGAAGTGGCAGAACTCGTCGCGGGTGACGTGGCACTCCCACTTGCCCGGCGTGCACACCCAGAGGCCGCACTCGGAACGGCCTTCCGGCCCCTTGTGGATCAGCCGACCCGAGGTGCGCGACTGGCCCTCGATCATCGTCGGGATCACGCCCCAGTCGACCAGGTCGGTCTGCGCCAGCGGCTTCTTCATCAGCGGTGTCGTCGTCATTCTCTCTTCCTTCGCGGCCGGCTCGTCCTCGGCCAGCATGTAGACGTTGCGCATCGTCTCGTGGACGGTGCATTCGCCGGTGAACCCGGCGGGAAACATGACCGCCGTCCCGGCTTCGACCTCGATCATCTCGCCGTGGTCGCCGAGATAGGACGCCCTCCCGGCGACGAAGTGGCAGAACTCGTCGCGCGGGATCGACAGCCGCCAGCGGCCCGGCGTGCACACCCAGATGCCGATCTCCGGCCGGTTGCCCGGTCCCTTGTGCACCAGCCGGCCGCTGGAATGCGAGACGCCTTCCAGCGCGTCGGCCTGGATTCCCCAATCGACGAGGTCGGTGCGGGTCGTCGCCTGGGTGAGGTGCGGGGCGGTGGAGGTCATGCAGCGCGCCTCCCGGACCATG
>CAYJMY010000109.1:0-2184 GCA_964371125.1 uncultured Mesorhizobium sp.
AAGCGTCATTCTCTTCCTGATCATCTTCCTGTGGACCCCGCCGCATTTCTGGGCGCTCGCCCTCTTCAAGTGCGAGGACTACGCGCGGGCGGGCATCCCGATGATGCCGAACGTCGTCGGCGCGGCTTCGACGCGTCGCCAGATCTTTGCCTATGCGCTGGTCGTCGCCCCTGTCGCGGTGCTTCCCTGGATGCTCGGATACACCTCCGCGTTCTACGGCGTAACGGCGGTTCTGCTCGGCGCCGGTTTCGTCTACTACGCCTGGAAAGTACTCGTCATGGCGGATGCCGACACCGCAATGCGGCCGGCCAAGGCGCTGTTCGCCTACTCGCTGCTTTATCTCTTCGCCATCTTTGCGGCCTATCTCGGCGATGCGGTGTACGAGCGAGCGGTCGGGCTCGCGGGCATCTGACGTGGCTGAGGAGCGCAAGGACATGGTGACGCTCACGGAAGCCCAGAGGAAGGCGCGGCGCAGCCGATCGCTCGCCATCGGCATCGCCCTCGGCGTGCTCGTGATCGTCTTCTATGTCGCGACGATCATTAAATTCGGCCCGGCCATCCTGAACAGGGCGATGTGACGATGCGGCTTGGTGGCTCGACAGGACAGGCGATGACGGCGAAGCAGAGATCCAATCTGCTGGTCGCCGGCGCGTGCCTCGCCTTCTTCGCCGGCATGATCGGCATGGCCTATGCGTCGGTTCCGCTCTACAAGCTTTTCTGCCAGGTGACCGGCTACGGCGGCACGACGCAGCGGGCCGAAACCTATGCCGACCGCGTGCTCGACCGCACGATCACCATCCGTTTCGATGCCAACACGGCGGGCGGTCTGCCCTGGGAGTTCCAGCCGGCCGCGCGCCAGATGACGGGACGTATCGGCGAGACGCTGCAGGCCACCTATCGGGCCGTCAACCAGTTCAACGTGCCGACCTTTGGTCGCGCCACCTTCAACGTGACGCCGGAAATGGCCGGCGCCTATTTCAACAAGGTCGAGTGCTTCTGCTTCACCGACACGACGCTCGCGCCCGGCGAGGCGATCGACATGCCCGTCGTCTTCTATGTCGATCCCGACATCGTTGACGTGCCGGAGTTGAAGGATATCAAGACCATCACGCTTTCCTACACCTTCTTCCCCATCGAAGGCGCCAGGCCGGTTGCTTCGGCGCCCCGGGGGGAAGACAACGACACCGCTACGGATACCGACGGGAAACTCGGGGGATAAAATGGCCGACGCTCACGCCAAACCACAACACGACTACCACATCATCGATCCCAGCCCGTGGCCGTTCCTCGGGTCTGTCGGCGCGCTCGTCATGGCGCTCGGCGGCGTTGCCTGGATGCAGTACCTCAAGGGCAACGAGTTCCACCTTTTCGGCCTGAACATCGCCACGCCCTGGATATTCTTCATCGGCCTGCTGATCGTCCTCTACACCATGTTCTCGTGGTGGTCGGACACGATCAAGGAGGCCCACGAGGGGCATCACACCCGCGTCGTGTCGCTTCACCTTCGTTACGGCATGATCATGTTCATTGCCTCCGAGGTGATGTTCTTCGTCGCCTGGTTCTGGGCCTTCTTCGACGCCAGCCTGTTCCCCAACGAGGCGGCGCAGGTCGCCCGCGAGCAGTTCACCGGCGGCGTCTGGCCGCCGAAGGGCATCGAGGTCCTCGATCCATTCCATCTGCCGCTCTACAACACGATCATCCTCCTGCTGTCGGGCACGACGGTGACGTGGGCGCACCACGCCCTGCTGCACGACGATCGCAAAGGTCTCGTCTGGGGTCTCGCGCTGACCGTGGCGCTCGGCGTCCTGTTTTCGTTCGTGCAGGTCTACGAATACATGCACGCACCCTTCGCGTTCAGCGACTCGATCTATGGCGCGACCTTCTTCATGGCCACCGGCTTCCACGGCTTCCACGTGTTCGTCGGCACCATCTTCCTCCTGGTCTGCCTGTTGCGCGCCATGGCCGGCGGCTTCACGCCCAAGCAGCATTTCGGCTTCGAGGCGGCTGCCTGGTACTGGCACTTCGTCGACGTGGTCTGGCTGTTCCTCTTCGCCGCCGTCTATGTCTGGGCGTCGACTGGCGCCACGATCGCCCACGGGCACTGAGTTCTACTTTCATACGGCCGGGCGGGCGGCCGGGGCGCCACCCCCCCCCGAGAGCCAAACCGGCCAAAACACCCCCAAT
>CAYJMY010000109.1:2194-16747 GCA_964371125.1 uncultured Mesorhizobium sp.
CCCCCCCCCCCCCCCCCCCGCCCGCGCCCCCCCCCGGGCCGGGGGGGGGGGGGGGCGGGCCCCCCCCCCCCCCCCCCTTCTCCATTTCGGCGCAATCGCCGGCGACAAGCGTCCCATGGCATTTCGTCCTCTCGCCATCGCCGGCTTCGTCCTGGCCCTGTCGCTGGCCTCTCCTGCCGCTGAGCGGCCGCATGTCGATCTCGTTAGGGTGGCCAAGTCCGTACGCGTCCTCGAACCTCTTTCGGCCGGCGCCGTCGTCCGCCGCTACCCGATCGTGCTTGGAGGGGACTCCATTGGCCACAAGCGGCGGGAGGGCGACGGACGAACGCCGGAGGGTCGGTACGTCCTCGATTGGCGAAACCCGAAGAGCGGATACTATCGATCGATCCACATCTCCTACCCGGACGCGGCCGACCGCGCCGCGGCCGCGGGCGCCGGTGTCGATCCGGGTGGAATGATCATGATCCACGGCCAACCCAACGGATATGGCTGGTGGAGTTGGTTGCTGCAGAGGTTTGACTGGACGAACGGCTGCATCGCCGTTACCGACGAGGACATGGCCGAGATATGGGCCATGGTGCGAAACGGAACCCCGATCGAGATAGTCCCATGAACGATGACCACGCGCATTGGCCGCCGGTGGAACCGGTGGCGGCAGGATTGAAGGGACGCTGTCCGCGCTGCGGCGAGGGCCGGTTGTTCTCCGGATTCCTCACGGTGGGCAAGCGCTGCGGCAGTTGCGGTCTCGACTATTCCTTCGCCGACGCGGGCGACGGGCCGGCCGTTTTCGTCATGCTCATCATCGGCTTCATCGTAGTCGGACTGGCGCTGTGGATGGAGATCACCGTCAACCCGCCGCTGTGGGTGCATTTCCTCTTGTGGATACCGCTGATCGTGGTTCTCTGTCTGGCCGCCCTGCGCCTGATCAAGGGCGTTCTGATCACGCTCCAATATCGCAACAAGGCGGCCGAAGGCCGTCTCGACCGGCCGGAATGACCACGGCGGACGATAGCGGCCCCAAGACCCCACCTGGCTTCCCTTGGGTCTTGCTGGTCCTAGGGATCGCTGCGCTCGCCGTGCTCCTCGCGCTCGGCACCTGGCAGGTCAATCGCCTTGCCTGGAAGGAGGAACTGATCGCCACGATCGAGCAGCGTATCGCCTCATCGCCCCGTCCGCTGCCCGAGATCGAACGCCTCTACAGCGAAACCGGGGACGTCGACTACTGGCCGGCCGTGGTACGCGGAACCTTCCTCCACGACCGGGAAAGCCATTTCCTCGCCACCTGGAACGGCGCCTCCGGTTATTACGTCTATACGCCGCTCGAACTCGCCGACGGCAGGCTGGTCCTCGTCAACCGCGGCTTCGTTCCCTTCGACCGCAAGGATTCCGCGACCCGCCCGCAGGGCCAGGTCGAGGGCGACGTCGAGATCGCCGGGCTGGCCCGCAATCCGCTTGACGGGAAACCGTCGTGGATCGTCCCCGACAACGACCTGGCGAAGAACGTCTTCTACTGGAAGGACCTCTCGGCCATGGCGGCGCGCGCGGGCATCGACCCGGCCCGCCTCGTCCCCTTCTTCGTCGATGCGGGCGTCGCTCCCAATCCCGGCGGGCTGCCAGTGGGCGGGGTGACGATGGTCGATCTGCCCAACAACCATCTGCAGTACGCCGTCACCTGGTACGGGCTCGCCGCGGCGCTTGCGGTTATTCTCTTCGTCTTCATCCGCGGGCGCGTCCGCGCTCGCCCTTGACAGCCGCCGGGCGAGGCCGCATCTGCGGGCCATCGCTATTCGGGACGCCATGCCTGCAATTTCCGACAGACCGCCCCTCACGATCAGGCTGTGCCAGCCGCGCGGCTTCTGCGCCGGCGTCGACCGCGCCATCCAGATTGTCGTGCTGGCGCTGAAGAAGTACGGCGCGCCGGTCTACGTCCGCCACGAGATCGTGCACAACCGCTATGTCGTCGAGGGCCTGCAGAAGCTCGGCGCCGTGTTCATCGAGGAACTCGACGAGATCCCGGCCGATCACCGCGACGCGCCGGTCGTGTTTTCCGCCCACGGCGTGCCGAAATCCGTGCCCGCAGACGCCGAGGCGCGCCACCTCTTCTATCTCGACGCGACCTGTCCCCTCGTTTCCAAAGTTCACAAGCAGGCCATGCGCCACCAGCGACTTGGCCGTCACGTCCTGCTCATCGGCCACGCCGGCCATCCCGAAGTCATCGGCACCATGGGCCAGTTGCCGGAAGGTGCCGTGACGCTCATCGAGAGCGAGGCCGATGCGCGCTTCTTCGGCCCCGCCGAGGGCTCGGCGCTCGGCTTCGTCACCCAGACCACCTTGTCCGTCGAGGACACCGCCGGCGTGATCCGTGTCCTTCAGGAGCGATTCCCGGAGATTCATGCGCCGGCAGCGGAATCGATCTGTTATGCAACGACCAACCGCCAGGAGGCGGTCAAGGAGACGGCTTCCGGAGCCGACCTCTTTCTCGTCGTCGGCGCGCCCAACTCGTCGAATTCCCGCCGCCTGGTCGAGGTCGCGGAAAGAGCCGGCGCGAAGGTGTCGCTTCTCGTGCAGCGGGCCTCCGACATTCCGTGGGACGAGATCGGCGGAGTAAGGATCCTCGGCCTGTCGGCCGGCGCGTCCGCGCCGGAGATCATCGTTGACGAGATCATCGATGCCTTCCGCGAGCGCTTCGAGGTTGA
The DNA here is from genome assembly GCA_964371125.1 of uncultured Mesorhizobium sp. GTDB lineage: Bacteria > Pseudomonadota > Alphaproteobacteria > Rhizobiales > Rhizobiaceae > DUSC01. Next base: position 4,891 of record CAYJMY010000109.1, read on the forward strand.
AGTCGAGCTTGCCGTCACCGCTACCGAAACGGAGAACTTTCCAGTCATGCGAGCCTTGCGCGACGTCGAACTGACCCCGGCGGACATGGCTTTCGTCAACGGCGTGCACTAGCCATGGCCGTTTACACCGACGTCAGCGAAGGAGAACTCGAGGCGTTCCTCGGCGAATACGAGATCGGCGGCCTGCTGTCCTACAAGGGCATCGCCGAAGGCTCCGAGAACTCCAACTTCCTGCTGCACACCAGCGGCGGCGCCTTCATCCTCACCCTTTACGAGAAGCGCGTCGAAGCCGCCGACTTGCCGTTCTTCCTCGGCCTGATGCAGCACCTCGCCGAGCGTGGCATCAACTGCCCGTTGCCGGTCGTCCGCCGCGACGGCCAGCTGATCGGCAGGCTGGCAGGGCGCCCTGCCGCGATCATCACCTTCCTCGAGGGTGTGTGGATGCGGCGGCCCAACGCCAATCACTGCCGCGAAGTCGGCCGTGCCTTGGCGAGCCTGCATATGGCCGGCCGCGACTTTCCGCTTGCCCGCCCCAACGCGCTGTCGGTCGCCGGCTGGCGCAAGCTGTGGGAAGCCTCGCGTGCGCGAGCCGACGAGGTCGAGCCGGATCTGGCGAAGGAGGTGGATGCCGATTTCGTCGAGATCGACCGCAACTGGCCTACCGACCTGCCGGCAGGCGTCATCCACGCCGACCTCTTTCCGGACAACGTCTTCTTCCTCGGCGAGGAACTGTCCGGCCTGATCGACTTCTACTTCGCCTGCAACGACCTCTACGCCTACGATCTCGCCACCTGCCTCAACGCCTGGTGTTTCGAAAAGGACCACGCCTTCAATCTGACCAAGGGGACCGCGCTACTGGCCGGCTACCAGTCGGTCAGGCCCTTGGAGCCGGCGGAGAAAGCGGCGTTGCCGCTGCTGGCGCGCGGCTCGGCGCTGCGTTTCATGCTGACAAGGCTCTACGACTGGTTGACGATTCCCGACGGAGCACTGGTGCAGAAGCGCGACCCGCACGAATACATCCGCCGTCTGCGCTTCCAGCGCCGGGTGACGTCCGTACGCGAGTACGGCATCGATGTCTGAAGGCGCTCCTCGTCCGATGAAGCAGGTGCAGGTCTTCACCGACGGCGCCTGTTCCGGCAATCCTGGCCCGGGAGGATGGGGCGCCATCATGCGCTACAACGGCAAGGTCAAGGAACTGTCCGGTGGCGAGGCGCAGACCACCAACAACCGCATGGAATTGACAGCCGCGATCCAGGCGCTGAACGCGCTGAAGGAATCCTGCGTCGTCGACCTGCACACCGACAGCAACTACGTCAAGGATGGCATTGGCGGCTGGATCGAGGGGTGGAAGCGCAACGGCTGGAAAACCGCGTCGAAACAGCCCGTGAAGAACGTGGAATTGTGGCAGGCGCTCGACGCGGCGCGGCGCCGGCACAAGGTCCGCTGGCACTGGGTCAAGGGCCACGCCGGCCACGACGACAATGAGCGGGCCGACGAGTTGGCCCGCCTCGGCATGGCGCCGTTCAAGACACGCTCCGGTCCGAAAAGCTGACGGTATGCCGTCGCAGGACCGACGCGGCGGGAGGACCTCAGATCTGCTCGAGAATCCGCGCAGCGCCCGAATCGATCACCTGGCCGCGCGCCTGCTCGACATTGATCTTCGTCACGATGCCGTCTTCGACGATCATCGAAAAACGCTTCGAGCGTGTGCCGAATCCGGCTGCTTCCATGTTGGCGTCGAGACCCACCGCGCGAACGAACGTGCCATTTCCGTCGGCGAGAAAGGCGATCTTGCCCTCGCCGCCACTGAAGCGGGCCCAGGCGCGCATGACGTGCTGGTCATTGACGGAAACGACCGCGATCGCATCGACGCCACGGGCGAGGATGGCGTCGTGATTCTCGATGAAGCCGGGCAGATGATTGTTGCTGCAGGTCGGCGTGAAGGCGCCGGGGACGCCGAACAGGACAACCTTCTTGCCACTGAAGAACTCGGTCGTGGTGACGTCCTTGGAACCGTCCTCCGTAACCAGCTTGAGCGTGGCCTCGGGTAACTTCTCGCCTTCTGCAATCATCGTATCCTGCCTCGGTAGGGTTTACTGGACGCGTTTAGCGGTTCGATCCGGCGCCCGCAATCGGCTGGCGACGAAGATTTCGTCAGGGGTAGGGGAGCACGCCTTCGACTGCGCCGGCCGCGGTGACCAGCGTGTAGGGCAGGCCGCCTTCGGCCGGGCGTGACGCCGGCCGGTCGAGCAGGGCGATCGAGAAGAGCGTCTTGCCGTTTTCGTTCAGGCGTTCCGGCGTGCCGAGCGCATACCCGCCTTCTCCGGCGAGGAAAAAGTCCACGGCGGCCGGATTCCCCGGGAAACTGGCCTCGACCACGATCCGCTCTGGCGTCGATTCGACGATCTTCACGCCGAAGTCCGGCTGCTCCGGTTCCGGCAGGTGCGCGAACGCTGCATCGACGATCGAGGCATGCTCGGCATTCTCGGGATCGTGTGCCGGGTCGACGTCGAGCGCGCCCTGGACGGGGATGCAGATGGCTTCGCAGACGCCGAGGAAGACGTTCGCCGAAATCGGATCGGTAGGCTTCTTCAGTTTCAGCCGCACCGGCAGGGCTACCGACTTCTTGTACCCGGCCCAGGTCGCGTAGCCGTCCTCGATGCGCTGCGGCGCCGGGAAGGACAGGCTCGCGCCGGCGAGGTTGCTGCTTGCGTCGAGGTCCAGGTTGGGCGGCACCCCCACCTCGCCGGGATCTCGCCAGTAAGTCTTCCAGCCGGGCGCAAGCGCGATCTCGATCACGCCGGTCAAGGCGCCGTCATGGTCGGGCAGGCCTGTCGTCACAAGGCGTACGCGTGCTCCTTGCGCCTCCAACCACTGGCTGGACGCCGAATGGGCTGGCGACGCCAGCGTAGCCAGAAAGAGCATCGGGATCGCAAGGAGGGTTTTCATGACTGTGATGTGGTCGGCTTTCTACGCTCCGGCAATGTCTTGCGGGCCATGCGGGTTCATTTTCGCGTGAACGGGGACATCGCCAGTGTCGCACCGGCAGCAAGCCGCCTTTCAAGCCCACCCGAAAGCCGTTAGATTGAAATCATGGATCTATTGCGGCACAAGAAACGCTCTTCCGGTGGTTTTCTGGACGATCAGTTCCTTATCGCCATGCCCGGCATGAAGGACGATCGATTCACGCGGTCGGTCATCTACATCTGCGCCCACAGTCCCGAGGGGGCGATGGGCTTGATCATCAACCAGCCTCAACCGATGCGCTTTCCCGATCTTCTGGTTCAATTGGGCATCGTCAACGAGCAGGAAGCGATCCGTCTGCCGGCGGTTGCGCGCGACTTCCCGATCCGCAACGGAGGGCCTGTCGATCGCAGCCGCGGATTCGTGCTCCACTCCGACGACTACACAGTCGAGTCTTCCATGCCGATTTCGGAGGAGGTCTGCCTTACCGCCACCATCGACATTCTTCGCGCCATATCGATCGGCCGTGGGCCCCGCCGTGCCCTCATGGCGCTCGGTTACGCAGGTTGGGGCGCCGGTCAACTGGAGCAGGAAATCGCCGATAACGGCTGGCTGACCTGCGCGGCCGATCCGGACCTGCTTTTCGACGGCGATCTCGACCGCAAATACGACCGCGTTCTCGCCACGCTGGGGATCGATCTCGCCCACCTCAGCAACAGCGCGGGTCACGCCTGAGCGAGCGGGTACTGTTCCTTCAAAAGCCTTAGCGCGGCGTCGGCTGCCATCGGCGCACCGAACATGAAGCTCTGCACATACTCGCAGCCCATCTGCCGCAGTTGCAGCGCGTCGTTCTCGTCCGAGATGCCCTCTGCGACGACCGACAAGCCGAGTTCGTGGGCCATGTTCACCATCGACTTCAGCAGTACGTCCCGCTTCGGCGAGGAGTCGTCGAGGAAGCTCTTGTCGATCTTGATCGTATCGAAGGGGAAGCGCGTCAGGTAGGCGAGCGAGGAGTATCCGGTACCGAAATCGTCGAGCGACAGGCCGATGCCGATCTGCTTGAGCTTGGCGAGCACGTGCGCGGACTGCTCCGGATTGTCCATGACCAGGGACTCCGTCAGTTCCATGCGGAAGCACCTCGGCTTGATGTTGGAGCGGGCGATCACCGACTTGACGTCGCTGACGAGGTCGCGGCGCAGCAATTGGCGGCTGGAGAGGTTCACCGAGACCGACAGGGCAGCGTCGCCGATCTGCCGCTGCCAATTGGAGAAATCGTCGGCCGCCTTCTGCATGGCGAACAGTCCGATCTGGACAATGAGTTCGCAGCTTTCGGCTATCGGGATGAACTCCGACGGCGGAATGGTGCCTCGGCGCGGATGCTCCCATCGGATCAGCGCCTCGAATCCCGCAATCGAACGATCCTCCATTCGGACGATGGGCTGGTAGGCGAGCGTGAACTCCTTGCGTTCGACAGCGCGGCGCAGGTCAGATTCGAGTTGCAGGCGATCGGTGCCGATCGAGCGGAAAGCCGGGCGGAACGGTTCGATGCGGTCGCCGCCGAAGCGCTTCGCCTGTTGCATGGCGAGTTCCGCGTCCTTGACCATGTCTTCGGCCGTCATCTGCGTGTCCGTCCAGGTCAGCAGGCCGATCGAGGCGGTCAGCACGATTTCGCGCTTGGCGAAGGCGATCGGAGCCCGAATGGCCTGCTTGACGGCGTCGGCGATTGCCGCGATGCGCGCCGGTTCCTGCTCGGAGAGGATCATCATCGCGAACTGGTCGCCGGAGAAGCGCGCCAGCGCGTCGCGTGGCTTCAGCAGGCGATGCAGGCGGCGTGCGACCGTGAGCAGGATGGTGTCGCCGGCCGAGATGCCGAGTCCGTCGTTCACCTGCTTGAAGCGGTCGATGTCGATGACGAAGACCGTCGGTCGCAGCTTCTCCTCGGATCGGGCGATGGCGACCATGCCCTCAAGGCGGTTCATGAACAGTTCCCGGCTGGGCAGGCCGGTCAGATTGTCATGAACCGCGTCGTGGAGCAGCCGCTCCTCTGCCTTCTTCTGCTCGGTTACGTCGACGAGGGTGCCGACGCAGCGGATGACCTCGCCGTCGGAGCCGACGACCGGCCGTGCGCGTAGCGAGAACCAGTGGTAGTGCCCGTCCGCTCCACGAAGTCTGAAGCTCTGCGAGACCCGGCCGCGCCGATGCTCGAGCACGACGTCGAGCGTGGTGCGGAACGTGTCGCGGTCGTCGCCGTGCAGCACCGGCAGCCAGTTTCGCGCCGGACCGGTGAGGGCGTTCGGCGCCAGGCCGAGTTGCAGGCTCACGTCCGGCCGCGTGATGACGCGGTCGCGCAGCACGTCCCAGTCCCAGACGATATCGCCCGAACCGGTGATCGCCAGCGCCTGGCGTTCCATGTCGCTGAACAGACCGTGGTGCAACGCGCCGCCGGCGAAGGCGTGTTGCATGACGGTGAAGCCGATGAGCAGGATGATCAGGATGAGGCCGCCGCCCAGCGCCGGCTGGACGATGTCGTTGTCGATGATGCCAGTCACCGCCATCCACGATCCGAGGAGCCAGACCATCACCATCAGCCAGCTCGGCACGAGCATGATGGCGCGGTCGTAACCCTGGATGCCCAGGTAGACGATCAGGCCGATGCCGATCACCGCGGTCGCGGCAAACGACATCCGCGCGATCCCGGCCGCCACGGACGGATCGATGATGGCGACGCCGGCGATCAGGACGAGACCGAGAATCCAGGCGAGCGCCCCGTAGCTGAAGTTTCCGTGCCAGCGGTTCAGGTTAAGATAGGTGAAAAGGAAGACCACGAGGGTCGCGGCGAGCGCGATCTCGGTTCCCGCGCGCCAGACCTGCTCGCTTCCCGGCGAGATCTCGATCACCTTGTTGAGGAAGCCGAAATCGATCGAGATGTAGGCGAGCACCGCCCAGGCGAGAGCGGCAGTGGCCGGGAACATCGATGTCCCCTTGACGACGAAAAGGATCGTCAGGAACAGCGCCAACAGGCCGGCAATGCCGATCACGATGCCGCGGTAGAGCGTGTAGGAATTGATCGTGTCCTTGTAGGGCTCCGGATCCCAGAGATAGACCTGCGGCAGCCGCGGCGACGCCAGTTCGGCAACGAAGGTTATGACAGCGCCGGGGTCCAACGTGACCAGGAACACATCTGAATCGGTACTCGCCTGCCGGTCGAGCGCAAAGCCCTCGGACGGCGTAATCGCAGCGATGCGGTTGGAGCCGAGGTCGGGCCAGAACAGGCCGGAGCGCGCGAGGCGGAAATGCGGGGCGACGATCAGCCGGTCGAGCTGCTGGTCGCTGGAGTTGGCGAGTGCGAACACCGCCCAGTCGCCCGTCGAACGCTCGTCATTCGCCTCGACTTCGATGCGCCGGACGATGCCGTCGAGACCCGGTGCCGTGGAGACCTGGAAGTTGTCGCCCTGGTCGCGATAGATCTCCACCGCGCCGGAAAGGTCTAGGGCGATGTCGTCGCGCGAGATCTTGATCGGTTCAACGGCCCATGCTGCGGCCGCGGGAAGCAATAGCGCCAGCGCCGCGAGCAGCAGCGCCAGCATCGTGCGTGTCCGGACTATGAGCGCCAAGCAATCAGCCCCGCGTGGTGCCGCCTCGATGATCGCCGGCGATCAAGGCGTAGAGGTAGTGGTCCTGCCAGCTTCCATTGATCCTGAGATAGGATCGTAGAAGTCCTTCGCGCCGGAATCCGGCTTTTTCGAGTACGCGGATCGAGCGCGCGTTTTCGGGAATACAGGCTGCCTCGATCCTGTGCAACCGCAGTGTATCGAACGCGTAGGATGCGACCAGGCCGATCGCCTCCGACATGTAGCCCTTGCCCGCATGGCGCTCACCCATCCAGTAGCCGATCTGGCCCGACTGGGAGACGCCGTGGCGGATGTGGCCGAGCGTAATCCCGCCGACCAGGAGGCCGGTCGCGTTCTCGAAGATGAAGAAGGCGACCGCGGATCCCGTCGAGAAATCCTCCCGATATCGGCGCAGGCGCTGCCGCCACGCGGCGCGGCTCAGTTCGTCGGACGCCCAGCGTGGTTCCCACGGTTCGAGGAAGGATTGGCTGGCCTCGCGCAGCGACGCCCATTCGCGATAGTCGCTGTGGACCGGAAGGCGCAGCGACACGTTCCTGGCCCTGAGCGCCGGGCGTTCTCGGCGAAACCAGGAAAACGGGGACATCGCCGGGAAGAGGGGATCAGACCGCGAGTTTCCGCACCGCTGGGCCGGTTCCCGGAAGTGCGTCGCGGATCGCCTCGTAGGCGGCGAGCGAGCCGATGGGGCCCACCGCCGCGATCGTCGGGCGTGTCGAGAACAGCCGTCCCGAAAGGTCGGTCAGGCGATCGACGGTCAGGGCGGAGAGCCTCTCGACCAGTTCCTCCTTGGGGATGGGCCGGCCGAAAAGGAGAATCTGCCGGGCAATCTGCGAGGCCCGGCTGGCCGCGCTCTCGGCAGACATGACGAGGCCGGCGCGATACTGTGCCCGGGCTCGGTCCAGTTCTTCCTGCGTGATGTGTTCTCCGGTCTTCTGCAGTTCGCTGACGATGACGGGCACGAGTTCGGCGATGTCGCTCTGCCCCGTCGCGGCGTGGATGCCGAAGATGCCGGTATCGGAGAAACCCCAGTGGAAGGCGTAGACCGAGTAGCAGAGCCCCCGCTTCTCCCGGACTTCCTGGAAAAGTCGCGACGACATCCCCCCGCCAAGGATCATGGACAGCACCTGCGAGGCGTAGAAATCGCGCACATGGTAGGCGCGGCCTTCGAAACCCAGCACGATCTGGGCGTCCATGAGGTCGCGGTCCTCGCGGAAATCGCCACCGACGTAGTTGGCGTATTGCGGGATGGCGCTCTCCGCCCTGGCGCGGAATCCGCCAAGTCGGTTCTCCACCTCGCGGACGATTTCGTCGTGCTTCACGTCTCCGGTGGCGACGACGACCATGCGGTCGGCGCCGTACTGGCGCTCCATGAAGCCGTGCAACTGTTTGGAGGTGAACGACTTAACCGTATCCGGCGTCCCCAGGATCGAGCGGCCGATCGTCTGATGACGGAACGCCGTCTCGGTGAACCTGTCGAAGACGATGTCGTCCGGCGTGTCGTGGGCGGCTCCGATCTCCTGGAGGATCACGTGCTGCTCGCGTTCGAGTTCGTCCGCGTCGAACCGCGATTCGGTCAGGATGTCGGCGAGGATGTCGATCGCCAGCGGCACATTGTCGGAGAGCACGCGGGCGTAGAAGGATGTCGTCTCGACGCTCGTGGCTGCATTGATCTCGCCGCCGACGTTCTCGATCTCGGAGGCGATCTTCAAGGCGCTGCGCCGTTCGGTGCCCTTGAAGGCCATGTGCTCGAGCAGGTGGGCGAGACCGTGCTCGTCCTCATGCTCATTGCGGGAGCCGGACTTGACCCATACGCCGAGTGCAACGGATTCGAAATGGGGAAGGGTTTCGGTAGCGACTGTGAGGCCGTTCGAAAGACGGCTTACCTCAACACCCATATAAAGGTCACTCCCTAACGCACTGCACGCGCATGGCGGTTGATATGATCTTCTATCATTTTCAGGTCCGATGGAAGGACCGTATACCGCTCGCGGCGGGACATGAGATCGCCGAGCCACGCGGGCAGGGCTGGTGACACGCCGCATGCGGCCTCCACGGCAGCCGGGAACTTGGCCGGATGCGCGGTGGCGAGGACGACGGTCGGCGTTGCCGAAGGGGGCGTCACCGATGAAACGCAGACGGCCGTCGCCGTGTGCGGATCGAGCAGATAGCCCGTGCTTTCGAGCGTGTCACGGATCGTGGTCGCGGTTTCGTCCATGGTTGAACGCCCGGCGGAAAATTCCCGACGGATCGCGGCGAGCGTGCCGGCCTCCAGCGTGAAGGAGCCGGACTGTTTCAGTCCGTCCATGGAGCGGCGGACGGCCGCGGCGTCTCGCCCGGACGCTTCGAAAAGGAGCCGTTCGAAATTCGAGGAAACCTGGATGTCCATCGACGGCGAGGTGGTGGCGACCACGCCGCGCGTCTCGTAGACGCCGGTCGCCAGCGTACGGGCGAGGATGTCGTTGTCATTCGTCGCGATCGTCAGTTGCTCTATCGGCAGCCCCATTCGCTTGGCGGCATAGCCGGCGAAGATGTCGCCGAAATTGCCCGTTGGGACGGCGAAGGAGACCGGCCGGTCCGGCGCCCCCAACGAGAGTGCGGACGAGAAATAGTAGACGATCTGGGCCATGATGCGCGCCCAGTTGATCGAATTGACGCCCGACAGCGATACGCGGTCGCGAAACGCGTGGTCGTTGAACATGTCCTTGACCAGCGCCTGGCAGTCGTCGAAATCGCCCTCGATGGCGAGTGTATGCACGTTCGCCGCGTCGGGCGTCGTCATCTGCCGTTGCTGGACCGGCGACACGCGTCCGTTGGGGAACAGGATGAAGATGTCGGTGCGGTCGCGGCCGGCGAAGGCGTCGATCGCCGCTCCGCCGGTATCTCCAGAGGTCGCCCCGGCGATCGTCGCGCGCTGGCCACGTTCGGATAGCACATGGTCCATGAGGCGCGCCAGGAGCTGCATGGCGACGTCTTTGAAGGCGAGGGTCGGTCCATGGAAAAGCTCCAGCACGAAGCTGTTCGTTCCGAGCTGGACGAGCGGGCAGACGGCGGCGTGCCGGAATGTCGCATAAGCCTCGCGAACGATGCGCTCGAATGCCGCCTGTCCGATCTCGCCGCCGAGAAAAGGCGACAGCAGCCTGATGGCGAGTTCGGGATAGGCAAGACCGCGAAGACCGCGGATTTCGTCGGCGGAGAGGATCGGCCACTCTTTCGGCACGTAAAGGCCGCCGTCGCGGGCAAGCCCGGCGAGCAGGGCGTCGGAGAAACCGAGTTCCGGGGCATGGCCCCGCGTGCTGACATATCTCATCGCCATCCGTCCGCTGCGGCGCGCCGTCAGCCCCTCCAGCGCACCTGAAAATCCTGGTCCGTCAGTCGCTTTTTTGCCGCGCCGTTGCTATAGACGGCTCACTCGTGACAGGGAAGTGCAGTTGATGAAGTCCAGTAAGATCTCCGTCCGCGTATTGTCCGGTTTCGTCCTCGCCGGCTTTATCCTCGCCGCCGCGGGCTGCCAATCGAGCGACAGTGTCCTCAACGTCGGGGCCGACGCGCCGCCGCCGCCGAGCGACAAGGTGCTGGAAAGCGAGTTACGTGCCTACTGTCCGCCGATCGTGCTGCGTGAAGGCACGGCGTCCTTCCGGACCTATGCGAAAGGCGCCAAGGACGATCCCACGAAACTGATCTATCAGGCATCCATTTCCGACGTGACGCGCACCTGCGCCCGCGCCGCCGATACGATGACGATCACCGCTGCGGCCGCCGGCAGGGTCATCACCGGTCCGGCCGGCGCTCCCGGCACGATCACCATGCCGATCCGCGTCGTCGTGGTGAAGGGGGAGAGCGTCCTCTACAGCCAGTTGCACAAGTTCCAGGTGGCGGTCGCCGACGGTTCGGGAGCCACGCAGTTCGTCTTCAACGATCCGAACGTCGTGATTCCGATCCCGGAGCCTGGGACGATCCAGGTATTCGTCGGCTATGACGAAGGTCCCTACGACCAGTAAGAGCCGTTCAGGCGTCGGACCACTCCGACAGCGCCGCCATTACGCCTGGGAAATCCGCCCAGCGGCGGATCACCGTCTCGGCGCCGGCTTCGGTCAGGGCATCTGCATGACCGGGGTAGGTGCTTGACGCTCCGGTAAAGCCGACGACCCGCATCTCAGCGGCGCGTGCGCCGTGTACGCCGGGCACGGAATCCTCCACGACCAGCGTGCGGCGCGGATCGGCGCCCAAGGACTTCGCGGCATGCAGGAAGACGTCAGGTGCCGGCTTGGGTCGACCCGACGGTGTCGCCCTTGACGAGAAAATCCGGCCTTCGAGCAGCGGCTTCAGCCGCGTGCGTTCAAGCATGGCGTCGAGCCGGTGTTCTGTCGAGTTCGAGCACACGCAGCGCTGCACCTTGACCGACGACACTGCCGCATGGGCGCCTTCGATGGCGCGCACTTCAGTCGCAAGGCGCTTGTCGACCATTGCCTCGGCCTGGTCGATCAGCGTGGCCTGGAACGGGATTGCCGCCTGTTTCTCGATGGAAAGCAGGATGTCCTTGAAGGTAAGGCCGGCATATCGCTCGGCGAGATCCTCCGCCGCGATCTCGTAACCGGCGGCCGTCAGCAGTTCGGCTTCAACGCGGGCCGCAATGACCTCGGAATCGACGAGGACTCCGTCGCAATCGAAGATGACGAGATCGAAGGTGGCCATGGTGCTGCAATCCGTGAAGTGGCCGACGCGGGATCGTGCGGCAGCGGGGCGGATACACGATCATCGCGACGACGGCAAATTCCGCAGCGCGGCTTCATTAAATCTTTACCCGATCCGGTAACCATAACGGTCAGTAAAGAGTAACGCGTAGTTCCGGGTACCTTCATGTCAGCCGTGCGTTCTGCCACCGATCGGTCTGCGCCTGCCGCGAACGCCGATTGGCTGGACACGATCCTCAAGGGTGATTGCGTCGCAGCGCTCGAACGGCTCCCTGAGAAGTCCGTCGATGTCGTCTTCGCCGATCCTCCCTACAACCTCCAGCTCGACGGGGATCTGCACCGACCGGACCAGTCCAGGGTCGACGCCGTCGACGATGCGTGGGACCAGTTCGAAAGCTTCGGCGCCTATGACGCCTTCACCCGCGCCTGGCTGCTCGCCGCGCGTCGCGTGCTGAAGCCGAACGGCACGATCTGGGTTATCGGCTCCTATCACAACATCTTCCGCGTCGGCGCGACGATGCAGGATCTCGGCTTCTGGGTGCTCAACGACGTCGTCTGGCGCAAGACCAACCC
>CAYJMY010000110.1:0-13774 GCA_964371125.1 uncultured Mesorhizobium sp.
CGATGGCGCGGTGGGCGGCGAGCAGGATCGTGCCGCCCGGCGTCTCGTAGACGCCGCGCGACTTCATGCCGACGAAGCGGTTCTCCACCAGGTCGAGCCGGCCGATGCCGTTGTCGCGGCCGAGGTCGTTGAGCGCGGCGAGCAGGGTCGCCGGCGACATCGCCTTGCCGTCGATCGAAACGGCGTCGCCCTTGTCGAAGCCGACGACGATCTCGGTCACCGCGTCGGGAGCCTCCATCGGCGAGATGGTGCGCTGGTAGACATAGTGCGGCGGGTCGATCCACGGATCCTCCAGCACCTTGCCTTCGGAAGAGGAGTGCAGCAGGTTCGCGTCGACCGAGAACGGCGCCTCGCCCTGCTTGTCCTTGGCGATCGGGATCTGGTGCCTTTCGGCGAAGTCGATCAGGTCGGTGCGCGACTTGAAGGACCAGTCGCGCCAGGGCGCGATCACCTTGATGTCGGGATTGAGCGCATAGGCGGAAAGCTCGAAGCGCACCTGGTCGTTGCCCTTGCCGGTGGCGCCGTGGGCGACGGCGTCGGCGCCGGTGTCGCGCGCGATCTCGACGAGGTGCTTGGAGATCAGCGGGCGGGCGATCGAGGTGCCGAGCAGGTAGGTGCCTTCATAGACGGCGTTGGCGCGGAACATCGGAAAGACGAAGTCCTTGACGAACTCCTCGCGCACGTCGCGGATGAAGATTTCCTTGACGCCCATCATCTCCGCCTTCCTGCGGGCGGGCTCGAGATCGCTGTCGCCCTGGCCGAGATCGGCCGTGAAGGTGACCACCTCGGCGTTGAGCTCAGACTGCAGCCACTTCAGGATGATGGATGTGTCGAGACCGCCGGAATAGGCGAGAACGACCTTCTTGACGTCTTTCCACTTCGACATTTTGCGCTTCCGCTCGGACAGGTTTTGCGCCAGCTATCACGGCCCTTCGCGGGCAGGCAAGCCCGCTGCCTGCGGCAGAATACTCTTGCCGGCGTACCGGGCGCCGATAGACTCTCCTGATTCGCGCAAATCGAGCCGCGACCTGAAGGGACGACCGCTTGAAACCGTTTGGGCCAATCGAAGCAGCGTTCCTGGCGAGCCTTGCGCTGACAGGCGCGGCAGGCGCCGCCACCGTCGCCGACCGATGGCAGGAAGCGGGATCGGGCGCCGTCGCGCTGCTGCCGAAACCGCAGTCGGCGAAAGGCATCGCCAGCGCTTCCCTCTACTGCATCGAGCAGCGCTGGAGCTTCCACTTCAGGGTGGACGGCGCATCCGGCGAGACGCCAGAGCCGGCGCCGGGCGTCCTGACGGTGGGCGGCGAGCCCTTCGCCGTCGAGGCGGCGGTGCGCAACGGGGCGCTGGACGTCGAGGTGCCGTTCGAGATCCTGCAGCCGCTGCGCGAGGCGGCGCGCATGGGCGTCGTCATCGGCGAGGGCGGCGCCAGGCGGGAAGCCACCTTCTCGCTGAGAGGCTCGCGCGATACGATCGACGCCATTGCCCCGCGCTGCAGCCAGGTCGACATGTCGGGCTACGAGCGCGTCGCGCTGAGCCCGGCGGATCCCGCCGTGCCGGTCGCCTCGACCCTGCTTGCCGAGGAGGCGGGCCTGTTCCGCGCCTGGTCGGGCGTCAGCCCGGAACTGTCGGCGGCGAGCGTCGAGCTCGCCGACGGCAAGGCGCTGCTCTTCGCCTCGCTGTGCGGCTCGACGAGCTACTACGGGCTGTCGGGCTGCACCGTGGCGGGATTCGCGCGGACCGGCGCCGGGGCCGAGTGGAAGCCCGCCTACAACACCGAAGGCTCCCTCATCCATCTCGACCGCGGCGCCGCGAATGGCGGCTTCCCGACCATCGTCTCCCTGCCGATGGTCGGCAGCACGACGCCGAGCCGCTGGGTATGGACCGGGGAAGCCTACGAGCTTCGCGAGCAGGTGATGGCCGAACAGGACAAGGTGCCCGAGGAAGAGGGCGATACTTCGCAGTAGCGCGACGACCGTTCGTTTCGCATTGGCGAAGGCCGACCGATCGGGTAGTCAACGTCCGGCGGGCCGCCAACCGAGTACTGTCGCATTGCCGGAAGACATCCTGACCAGAAGAGCAGACCGGATGCTGCGGATCGAACCGCGGTATAATACACTGCTGGCGATCCTGGGCGCCATTCTCGCCATCCGCCTCGTCGGCCTCGCGGTCTCCAACGCCGAACTTTATCTCGACGAGGCGCAGTACTGGGTCTGGGCCCAGGAGCCGGCCTTCGGCTACTACACGAAGCCGCCGCTGATCGCCTGGCTGATCGCGGCCGGGACTTCGGTGTGTGGCGATTCGCCCTTCTGCGTGCGCTTCCCGGTGCCGATCGTCCACTTCGCCACGGCCTTGCTGGTTCATGCCGCGGCGCTGCGCCTGTTCGACCGCCGCATCGCTTTCTGGTCGGCGATCGTCTACGCGACCATGCCCGGCGCCTCGGTCTCGGCGACGCTGATGTCGACGGACGTGCCGCTGCTCTTCTTCTGGGCGCTCGGCCTTCTCGCCATCGTTCGACATGTCGAACGCCCGTCACTGGCCGACGGCCTGCTGCTCGGCATGGCGGTCGGCCTGGGCCTCAACGCCAAGTACGCGATGATCTACCTGCCGCTTTGCTTCGTGCTCTACGGGATCGCCGACCGGGAGGCGCGCCGCGCGCTGCTGCATCCGGGCACGCTCGCCGGCCTTGCGCTTGCGGCGGCGCTGATCGCGCCGAACATCCTGTGGAACGCCCAACACGCCTTCGCCACCTTCGCGCATACGCGCGACAATGCTGCGTGGGGTTCGCGATTCCCGAATTTCCTCGGCGTTCTCGAATTCGTCGGTACGCAGGCGGTCATCCTCGGGCCGGTGGCGTTCGTCGCCTACGGGTTCACGCTCGCGTCGAGGGCCGGGGGCGTCGACGACCGCGCGCGGCGGCTTCTCATCTACCATTCGCTGCCGGTCTTCGTCCTGATCGCGCTGCAGGCGTTCGTGTCGCGCGCCAACGGCAACTGGGCGGCCACAGCCTTTCCCGCCGCGGCGATCCTGGGAACCGCCGCGATGTTCGCGCTCGACTGGAAAAAGGGGATCCGCGCCACGATCGATATCGCTGCGGTCGCGTTCATCGGCGCCACCTTCGCCGGAGCTCTGGCGGGCGTCATCACCTGGGGGCCGCTTGGCGGCGAACTTGGCAAACTGCGCGGCTGGGGCGACCTCGCGACAAAGGTGCAGCGGATCGCGGACGAGCAGAAGATCGACACGGTTGTGTTCACCCGGCGCGGGCTGACCGCGTCGATGATCTACGAACTGCGCGACAGCGGGCTGACGGTGAAGGCGTGGCGTCCCGATCCCGAGCATGGCCGCGACCATTTCGAGTTGACGCGCCCGTGGATGGCGGACGACCCGGGCCCGGTCCTGCTGATCGAGATCGGCGACGAGCCGCCGCCGGACGAGGTCGTGCTGCGCTCGGTGCGCGTCGCGCTCGTTCCGACGACGGTGTACCTCGCCAAGCGGTTGGACTGGGTGGCGTCGGTCTACCGGACGGATTAAGAAGCTGACATGCAATCCGTCCCCGACACCGCGACCATCCTGCAGTTCGCCGTCGCCACCCTGGTGCTCGCCATCACGCCGGGGCCGGATATGACGCTTTTCGTCAGCCGGGCGCTCAGCCAGGGCCGGGCCGCGGGCTTCGCCTCGATGCTGGGCTCGTTCTGCGGCATCGTCGTGCACACGCTGCTGGTGGTGGTCGGCGTTTCGGCGCTGATCGTCGCCTCGCCCGGCGCTTTCCTGGCCCTGAAGCTGTTCGGCGCCGGCTATCTCGTCTTCCTCGCCTGGCAGGCGATCCGCTACGGCTCGGCATTCTCGCCGACGACGGTGCGCGGCGCCGAGCGCTCGTTCCTGCGCAACTGGGCGACGGGATTCGGCGTCAACCTTCTCAACCCGAAGGTCATCCTCTTCTACATGACCTTCCTGCCGCAGTTCGTCTCCGCGCAGGATCCGCACGCGCCGGGCAAGCTCATCTTCCTCGGGCTGATGTTCATCGTCGTGTCGATCCCGGTGACGGCGCCGATGGTGCTCGCCGCCGATTCCTTCGCCGCGATGATGAAGCGCAATCCGCGCATCACGCGCGTCGTCGACTGGCTGTTCGCCGGCGTGTTCTCGGCCTTCGCCCTCAGGATCCTGACGGCCCAGGCGAAGTAGGCGGATCGATGCGGTGCATCCAGTCGCCGGCCATGCGCCCGGCGACCAGCCAATAGGCGGCGCCGGCGACGATGCCGGCGCCGACGATCGTCAGGGCTACGCGGATCGATTCGAGCGAAGCCTCGGCGAACGGCCGCGCGCCGAAGAACGCGACGAGCATCATCACCGAGACAGCGCCGCCGGCCAGCGCGTAGTAGAGCCAGTCGCGCCGCCCGAGAATCTCGGCTGCAAGGATGGCGACGATGGACGGGACGAAGGCGAAGTAGGCGACGAAGATGGCGACGAACGGGATCGAGAAGACGATCGACCCGGTGACCGCGCCGGCCGCCTCGTCCGCCGTCAGGTCGAGCGATCCCAGGAACAGGAGGTTAAGGAAGGCGCTGCCGGCAAAGGAGGCGACGGCATAGCCGGCGATGATCAGGGCGAAGCGGCCGAGATAGACGAGGACGCGGTTCAAGCTTCGCCGTGTCCGGCGATCATCATCGCCTCAAGGGCCAGCCGGTCCGATTTGCGCATGCGCTCCGATTCCGATTTCAGCTGGCCGCAGGCGGCGAGGATGTCGCGACCGCGCGGCGTACGGATCGGCGAGGCGTAGCCGGCCTCGTTGATGTAGTCGGCGAAGCGCTCGATCGTCTCCCAGTCGGAGCACTGGTAGTTGGTGCCCGGCCAGGGATTGAACGGGATCAGGTTGATCTTGGCGGGGATGCCCTTCAGGAGCCGCACCAGTTCGCGGGCGTCGTCGAGGCTGTCGTTGACGTCCTTCAGCATCACGTACTCGAAGGTGATGCGCCGCGCATTGGAGAGGCCGGGATAGGCCCGGCACGCCGCGATCAGCTCCTTCAGCGGATATTTCTTGTTGATCGGCACCAGCATGTCGCGCAGGTCGTCGCGCACCGCATGCAGCGAGATCGCCAGCATGACACCGATCTCGGCGCCGGTGCGCGCGATCTCGGGCACCACGCCGGAGGTCGACAGCGTGATGCGGCGCTTGGACAAGGACAGGCCGTCGCCGTCGGAGGCGATCAGCAAGGCCTTCTTCACCTCGTCGAAATTGTAGAGCGGCTCGCCCATGCCCATCATGACAATGTTGGTGATCTTGCGCCCTTCGGCGGGCACGATGGCGCCGTCAGGCGTGTCGCGGTCGGGAAAGTCGCCGAGCCGGTCGCGCGCCGTCATCAGCTGGGCGAGGATCTCTTCGGCGGTGAGATTGCGCACCAGCTTCTGCGTGCCGGTGTGGCAGAACGAGCAGGTCAGCGTGCAGCCGACCTGGCTGGAGATGCACAGCGTGCCGCGGCCTTCCTCGGGGATGTAGACCGTCTCGATCTCGACGGGCCGGCCGGCGCCGCGCGGCGGGAAGCGGAACAGCCATTTGCGCGTGCCGTCGTTCGACACCTGCTCCTCGACGATCTCCGGCCGCCCGATGGCGAAGCGGCGGTCGAGTTCGGCGCGCAGGTCCTTGGAGATGTTGAACATGTGGGCGAAGTCGGTGACGCCGCGCACGTAGAGCCAGTGCCAGAGCTGCTGGACGCGCATCTTCGCCTGGCGCTCGGGAACGATCCCGGCGGCGACCAGCGCGGCGGCCATCTCGGCGCGCAACAGGCCGATCAGCGACGGCTTCGGCGTCACGGCGGCACGCGCGACAAGCGCGTCTCGGGCGGTGGGCGTGGTCAGGTCGAGCGAGATCGTCATGATGGCGGCAATATGGGTGTCGTCGCGGGCTTTGTCGAACGGCGGCCAATAGCACGCGAAGCGGCCGCCGTCACCGCAACTCGAAGCGACCCCTTCTTTCCATGGACGGGGCGCCGGGAAGGCGCTCGCGCGCTTGCGCTGACGGACGGGGAGGAGGCCGTCAGGCGGGCCGCTTCGGGGTCACTTGCAGCTCGAGATCGAGTTCAGCGCCGCCGTGATGCCCTTCAGCGAGAAGACGTAGCTGGTCGCGTTGCCGCGTCCCGATTTCGCCGCCACCTTCATCTCGGCGCCGCCCTTCATTGCGGCGATCAGCGACGGCTCCTCGGCGGCGTTCTCCATCCACGCGGACTTGCCGCGGGTGAACATGGAGAAGTTCTTGTCGCCGACGGAGACGACAACCTTGGAGTTCTCCTGGAGATTGTAGGAGGCGATGAACTGCGGTTCGAAGGAAACGTTCTGCCCGGGCTTCTGGCTGACGAAGAAGAAGATGTCGCCGTGATCGAGCGACGGCGGCTGCTTGTCGGTCGGAACGGTCAGGACATAGCAGACCTTGCCGTTGTTGGCCTGGTACGAGTAGGTGCCCCAGGCGTTGTGCTGGCCGATCTTCGTGGCCGACTGGGCGGCGGCCGGCAGGGTCGCGGCGGCGATGGCCAGACCGGCGAGAAGGATTTTCAGTCCGCGCATTTTTCTTCTGTATTTCCCTGTCTGTCGCGTGAAGCAGGAATGGACCGGTCGAATCGGCCGGACCTGGAAGGCTTCATTTTGATTTAATCTGCCTTACCAAACGGTGAACGCGCGGGCTGAAACCCGTCCATTCGACCGTTCCTGTCGACGATAGGATCACCGTCCACCCTGCCGCGCCCGGTTGCGTGCGTCCCTTCGCACCTATGAAGCGAACGAAAACGGCGAGAGTTTGACTGAGGCGAAGACGGGAAAGCCGGGCGGCGCCCTCAGTCCTGTTCCAGAGCCTGCCGCGCGGCGAGCCTGTGCCCCGGCTTAAGATGGGCGCGCACCGCGGCGATGGCCGCCGTCAGAACGGTCAGGTCGTCGGTGAAGCCCAGCCCGACGATGACGTCGGGGATGGTGTCGGCCGGCAGGACGAAATAGCCGAGCGCGGCAAGCAGGATTCCCTTGGCGCGAAGCGGCGTCTGACTGTCGAAGGCGCAATAGTAGGCGGCGACGACGTCTTCCATGAACGGAACCTGCCGCGCCGCGCGCCGCGCGGTTCTCCAGAAGTCGGCGCGCACGCGACCCGCGTCGGCGCGATCGCTTGTCTCGTGTCGTTCCATGTCGATCGCCTCCTTTCACCGGTGAACCGGTCTCTGGAATGAAATGGTGAGCGCGGCCGCCGCCTGCAAGCGGTCTCAGGACTGGCCGGCGATGCGGTCCATCTTGCGCGCCAGCCTGAGGTCCAGTTCGGTCAGCCCGCCGGCATCGTGCGTGTTCAGGCGGACGTCGACGCGGTTGTAGACGTTCGACCAGTCCGGATGGTGGTCCATCTTCTCCGCGGCCAGCGCCACGCGCGCCATGAAGCCGAAGGCCTCGCCGAAGTCGCGGAAGCGGAACTCGCGGCTGATCGACTTCCCGTCGTCGGCCAGCGTCCAGCGGGAAAGCCCGATCATGGCGTCGTGGACGGCGTTCCGATCGAGCGGCTCTCTTGTCATGGCGTGCCTCCGTGCTAATGCGGGTTGGTCAATCATAGCGACTGCCGGATGACCGCACAGCCCGCCCTATCGATCCTTTTCGTCTGCCACGGCAACATCTGTCGATCGCCTCTCGCCGAAGGCATCTTCCGCGCCGTGGCCGCGGAGCGCGGGCTTTCCCACCTGTTCAGTCTGGACTCCGCCGGGACCGGGGGCTGGCATGCCGGCTCCGCGCCCGATCCGCGCTCCGTCGCCATCGCGGCCAGCCACGGCGTCGACATCGCCGGCCAGTGCGCGCGCAAGGTGGCCGCCGAGGACTTCCACGCGTTCGACCTGCTGCTCGGCATGGATCGCACGAACGTTGAGGAGCTTCGGCGCATGGCGCCCGAAGACGCGCGCCGGCGGGTGCACCTGTTCCTCGACTATGCTGGGTTGGGACCGCGCGACGTTCCCGATCCCTATTTCGGCGGTCCCGACGGTTTCGCCGACGTCTATCGCATGATCCGCGAGGCGTGCGAATCGTTGCTCGACCGCATCGCCGAGCGGTGGTCGGCGCCAGCGAGCGGCCAGGCCTCCTCGACGATGTAGGGCCCGCCGCCGACGGAATCGCGCGACGACATCAGCACGAACCGGCCGACGCGGAACGGCAGGGACGAAAAGTTGCCGCGCGCCGAGAGATAGTGGGCGACGTCGCCGGGCGAACCGTTGCGCAGCCGCGCCAGCGTGACGTGCGGAACGAACTTGCGCGGATCGGCAGGTGCGCCGAGCCGCTGGCAGATGCGGTCGATTTCGGCCTGGAGCGCGTTCAGGTCCGGCGAGGGGGCGACGCCGGCCCAGACAGAATGCGGTTTCTTCTGGCCGAAGGCGCCGACGCCCGAAAGCGCCAGGTGGAAGGCCGGCCGGTGGACCCTGTCGAGCGCATTGGCGATCTCGTCGGCGACATGGCCTTCGACGTCGCCGATGAACCGCAATGTCAGGTGGTAGTTCTCGACGTCGATCCAGCGGGCCCCGGGCAGTCCGCCGCGCAGGAGCGACAGCGACATCGCGGCTTCGCGAGGAATCTCGAGGGCGGTGAAAAGTCGCGGCATGGCCTGGCTCCCTTCCTCGATTCGTACTCGCACCTGCAGCGAATCACCGATTGCCACGCCCGGCAAGCGGTTTGTGCGCTGCGGCGGGCGACCCGCGACTGACCTTCCGTCAACCCGTCAAGACGCCTTTCCGGTCTCGTCGAGCAGCCGCTCGACGAAAGGCAGCGCCCGCTCGACCATGATGTCGACGCCCGATGCGTTGGGGTGCATGCCGTCGGCGAGCAGGTATTTCGGGTCGGCGGCGACTCCGTCGAGGAAGAACGGCATCAAGGCGATCCCGTGCGTCCTGGCGATCCGCTCGTAGATCGGGTCGAACTGCGCGGAGAATTCCGGCCCGAGATTGGGCGCGGCGCGCATTCCCGCGAGCAGGACGGCGATGCCGCGCTCCTTCAGCCTGGCGACCGTCGCGTCGAGGTTCTTCTCGGTGATCGCCGGCTCGATGCCGCGCAGCATGTCGTTGGCGCCGAGTTCGAGGATGACGATCGCGGTGCCGTCGGGAACCGACCAGTCGAGCCGAGACAAGCCGCCGCTCGACGTGTCGCCGGACACGCCGGCGTTTTCGATCACGACATCGTGACCCTTGTTGCGCAGCGCCGCCTGCAATCTGTCGGGAAATGCTTCGCCAGGGCCGAGGCCGTATCCGGCCATGAGGCTGTCGCCGAGACCGACGATCCGCAGCGGATCGGCGCTTGCCGGCAGCACCGCCGCCAGGAAAGAAATCGCCACGGCCGCGCCTTGCAGGAACCGTTTGAAAGCCATGCATTCGCACCCATATGACGAAGACGCCTGCCGCCTTCGCCTCCCATATAGGATCGTTTCGTCGTGACAGAAGCCGTCATCGAGCTCCAGGACGTATCGCTGACGCTGGGCCAAGGCCCGTCGTCGGTCAATGTCCTGAAGAATGTCAGCCTCTCCGTGAACCGCGGCGAGGCGACCGGTATCGTCGGCCCGTCGGGATCGGGCAAGTCGACGCTGCTTATGGTGATCGCCGGCCTGGAGAAGGTCGATGCGGGCTTGGTGCGCATTGCCGGCGAGACCCTCAGCGGCAAGACCGAGGACCAGGTCGCGGCGTTCCGCGGCCGCAATATCGGTATCGTCTTCCAGTCGTTCCACCTGATCCCGAACATGACGGCGCTGGAGAACGTCGCCGTTCCTCTCGAACTGGCTGGCCACCGCGATCCCTTCGCCGCGGCGTCGCGGGAACTCGCCGCCGTGGGCCTGAACGACCGCGTCACGCACTATCCGGGAGAGTTGTCCGGCGGCGAGCAGCAGCGTGTCGCCATCGCCCGGGCGCTCGCGCCCGACCCTGCGATCCTGATCGCCGACGAGCCGACCGGCAATCTCGACCAAGCAACGGGCCGGCAGATTGCCGACCTCCTGTTCGCCAAGGCGTCCGAGCGCGGCATGACGCTGGTGCTGGTCACGCACGACCCCTCGCTGGCGGCGCGCTGCCGGCGGCAGATCGCCATGCGCTCGGGGCGGATCGAACCGGCGCTCGAAGCCGTGCTCTCCGCCGGCAGCCGCTAGGGCCGACCCGGAATGTCCACCCTGCGCACGCTCAGGCTCGCCGTCCGCTTCTCTCTGCGCGAGATGCGCGGGGGTCTGTCGGGTTTCTTCATTTTCCTGGTCTGCATCGCGCTCGGCGTCGCCGCAATCGGCGGCGTAACTTCGGTTGCCCAGTCGATCACCGCGGGCGTCGCCAGCCAGGGGCAGTCGCTGCTTGGCGGCGACCTCCGCTTCGAGATCAACCAGCGCGAGGCGAGCGATGCTGAACGCGCCTTCCTGGAAGGGCTCGGGCCGGTCGCAGTGAGTGCTTCCATGCGCTCCATGGCGCGGCTGGCGGACGGCTCGGACCAGTCGCTGGTCGAGGTGAAGGCGGTCGACGGCGCCTATCCGCTATTCGGTTCGCTGGAAACCAAGCCCGCGCTCTCGCTCGACGACCTACTCGGTGAGCGCAATGGCGCCTTTGGTGCGGCCGCGCCGCCGCTCCTGTTCGAGCGGCTCGGGCTCGTCCTCGGCGACACGATCCGGCTCGGCGGGGCGTCCTTCGAGCTGCGCGCCGAGATCGCCACCGAACCCGATGCGGCGTCGGACGGGTTCGGCTTCGCGCCGCGCCTGCTCGTCTCGCTCGACGGGCTGCGCGCTTCGGGCCTGGTGCAGCCGGGCAGCCTCGTCGAGTTCGCCTACAAGGTGAGGTTGCCTGCCGGCACCAGCGAAAACGCCGTGACGGGGATCCGCGACCGGGCGAACGCGGCTTTCCCGGAGGCCGGCTGGAGCGTGCGCACGCGCTCCAACGCCGCGCCGGCGCTGTCGTCGAACATCGAACGCTTCTCGCAGTTCCTGCTGCTCGTCGGCCTGACCTCCCTCGTCGTCGGCGGCGTGGGCGTCGCCAATGCGGTACGCGCCTATCTCGACGGCAAGCGCGGCGTCATCGCCACCTTCAAGAGCCTCGGCGCCTCGGGGGGCTTCGTCTTCACCGTCTACCTCGTGCAGATCCTCATCATCGCTGCGGTCGGCATTGCGGTGGGGCTGGTCGTCGCCGCGCTGATGCCGTTCGCCGCAAGTTCGGCCCTGTCGTCGCTGCTGTCGATCCCGACAGATGCCGGGCTTTACCCGGGCGCGCTCGGCATGGCGGCGCTGTTCGGCGTCATGGTGACGCTTGCCTTCGCGCTGATACCGCTCGGCCGCAGCCGCGACGTGCCGGCGACCGCGCTGTTCCGCGAGATGGGCTTCGACGGCAAGGGCCTGCCGCGCTGGCGCTACGTGGCGGCGGCGGTCGCCATCTCGGCGGCGCTGGCGGCGATCGCCATCCTGACGGCGAGCGACCGGCGCATCGCGACGATCTTCATCGGCGCCATGGCGTTCGCCTTCGTCGTCCTGCGCGGCGTCGGCTACCTCGTCCAGGCGATCGCCCGGCGCAGCCCGCGCGTGCGCTCGACCGCGCTCAGGCTCGCCATCGGCAACATCCACCGGCCCGGCGCGCTGACGCCGTCGGTGGTGCTGTCTCTGGGGCTGGGGCTGACGCTGCTGGTCACGTTGGCCTTGATCGACGGCAACCTCAGGCGGCAGATCTCCGGCAGCCTGCCGGAACGGGCGCCGGACTTCTTCTTCGTCGACATCCAGAGTCCCGACATCGACGCCTTCGTCGGCCTGCTCGAGGACGAGGCCCCGGGCGCTGCGCTCATGCGCGTGCCGATGCTGCGCGGCAGGGTCATGGCGATCAACGGCATCGACGTGCAGAAGCTCGACGTGCCGGCGGAGGGAGCCTGGGTGCTGCGCGGCGATCGCGGCCTGACCTACGAACAGACGCAGCCGGAAAACGCCACGCTGACCGAAGGACGCTGGTGGCCTGCGGATTATGCCGGCGAGCCGCTCGTCTCGTTCTCGGCGGAGGAGGCCGCGGCGATCGGCCTGAAGCTCGGCGACACCATCGCGGTCAACGTGCTCGGCCGCAACATCACGGCACGCATCGCCTCCTTCCGCCAGGTCGAGTGGGAATCGATGGGCATCAACTTCGTCATGATCTTCTCGCCGAACACGTTCGCCGGCGCGCCACATTCGTGGATGGCGACGCTGACCTCCGGCAGCGACGACCCGGCGCGCGATTCGCGCATCCTCAACATCGTGACGCGCACCTTCCCGGCGGTGACGACGGTCCGGGTGAAGGACGCGCTCGACATCGTCAACCGGCTGGTCGAGCAGCTGGCCGCGGCGATCCGCGTCGCCGCCGGCGTCGCATTGCTGTCTTCGGTCCTGGTGCTCGCCGGGGCGCTTGCCGCGGGCAACCGCGCGCGCATCCACGACGCGGTCGTGCTGAAGACGCTCGGCGCGACGCGGCGTATGCTGATCACGGCGTTTTCGCTCGAATACGCCCTGATCGGCCTGGCCACCGCGGTGTTCGCCCTCGCCGCCGGGGGCCTCGCCGCCTGGTTCGTCGTGGCGCGAATCATGACGCTGCCGTCCGTGTTCCTGCCAGGCGTCGCGGCCACGACCATCGTGCTCGCCCTGGCGCTGACCATCGGCATCGGCCTGCTCGGCACCTGGCGGGTGCTCGGCCAGAAGGCGGCGCCGGTCCTGCGCACCGAATAGGCCGGTCCGGAACGCCGCGGCGACGCGCCGCGCCGGCCGGTGTATGAGATTGACAGACAAGTGTACGCCCGCGCCCGTGGAGGGCCTTGTCCTCAGGTGCGGGAAACATCATATTCAGCGAAGGCATGCTGGGGTTCCCGCCAGCGGCGCCTGGCCGCTACCGGCGGCCGACACCCGACGGGACAAAACCAACAGAGGATATCCATGGCTGACCTTCCCAACTACCAGGCTCGAGCCGCGGCTGCCGGAAGCCGCGCCGACGCGTCCATCGACGCGGGCCTGCGCGCCTACATGCTCAAGGTGTACAACCTTATGGCGCTCGGCCTCGCCATCACCGGCATCGCCGCCCTCGGCACGGTGATGCTCGCCACTACCAACGACCCGGCCGCCGCCGTCGCCACGCTCGGCAACGGCAAGATGCTGACGTCG
Source organism: uncultured Mesorhizobium sp. (assembly GCA_964371125.1). Taxonomy (GTDB): domain Bacteria; phylum Pseudomonadota; class Alphaproteobacteria; order Rhizobiales; family Rhizobiaceae; genus DUSC01. The sequence continues at coordinate 13,119 of CAYJMY010000110.1, forward strand.
CTCGGCGCCGCGCTCTACGGCTCGCCGCTGCGCTGGGTCGTCATGCTCGCGCCGCTCGGCGCCGTCTTCTTCCTGTCCTTCAGGATCCACACGCTGAGCGTATCGGCCGCGCAGACCGCGTTCTGGGTCTATGCAGGCCTCGTCGGCCTGTCGCTGTCGTCGATCTTCCTGGTCTACACGGCGCAGAGCATCACGCAGACCTTCTTCGTCGCCGCGGCCTCGTTCGGCGCCTTGTCGCTCTACGGCTACACGACGCGCCGCGACCTCTCCGCGATGGGCTCGTTCCTCATCATGGGCGTGTTCGGCCTGATCATCGCCATCCTGGTGAACATCTTCCTGCAGTCGTCGGCGCTCCAGTTCGCCATCTCGGCGATCGGCGTGCTGGTGTTCGCCGGCCTTACCGCCTACGACACGCAGCAGATCAAGGAGATGTACTGGGAAGGCGACGAGACGCTGGTTGCCGGACGCAAGGCGATCATGGGCGCGCTCAGGCTCTATCTCGACTTCCTGAACCTGTTCATGTTCCTGCTCCAGTTCCTCGGCAACCGCGAGTAACACGGACGACCGACATCGACGGAAGAGGGCGGCCCACCGCCGCCCCGTTGTTTTGGGCCGGCGTCGGGGGGGAACCGTGCCAGGGGCACACCCCCGTGTAG
>CAYJMY010000110.1:13784-16731 GCA_964371125.1 uncultured Mesorhizobium sp.
GCCCTTTTCTTTTGCGCCGGCTTCGGCGAGAAAGCGTCCATGAGCCAGACCACCTTCTCGCTGCGCCCGGCGACGACCGCGGACGTCGATGCCATCACCGACATCTATGCGCACGCCGTCCGCCACGGGACGGCGAGCTACGAGCTCGAGCCGCCGTCGCGGGACGACATGGCGGCGCGCTTCGCCGCGCTTAACGGCCCCGGCTACCCCTATCTCGTCGCCGAGGAAGCCGGCGGCCGGATCGTCGGATACGCCTATGCCGGCCCGTTCCGGCCGCGCCCGGCCTACCGTTTCAGCGTCGAGGATTCGGTCTACATCGCGCCCGATCGCCAGGGCCACGGACTGGGCAGACTACTGCTGACCGCCCTCGTCGAGGCCTGCGAATCGCTCGGCTTCCGCCAGATCCTCGCGGTCATCGGCGACGGCTCGCCGCAGAGCGCCTCGGTAAGACTGCACGCGGCGCTCGGCTTCCGCCTCGCGGGAACGCTGCAGGGTTCCGGCTACAAGCACGGGCGCTGGCTGGACACGGTGATCATGCAGTTCTCGATCAACGGCGGAAACACCATGCCGCCGGACAAGTCCTCGCTGCCGGAGAGGAACTTCGCGGCGCGGTGAGGAGGGTTCGCGCCGCTGGCTCCCGCCAGGGGCTCAGGCCCGGACGAGCCGCAGCTTGCTGTCGAAGACGCCCAATACCCTCGCCAGTTCGTGGCCGCGCTTGAGGATGGCGCCCTGTGCCGCGACGACCGAATAGGCGCCTTGCTTGCGGGCGAGTTTCGGGTCCTTGACGATCTGGTAGAGCGGGGTTTCGCTACTGCGCCGGAAGACCGAAAACACCGCGCGATCCTGCAGGTGATCGATCGCGTAGTCCCGCCACTCGTTGGCGGCGACCATCCGGCCGTAGACGCGCAGGATGGCGTCGAGTTCGCGTCGATCGAACGTCACGGGGAACTCGGCTCGCCGCGACCTTGCGGCCTGGAGCGGGATGAGTATTGCGGATTCCTCCCCATCCTCCGATCCTGCCCCGTATTGTTCCATGCAACGTGCCTCGTCATGACAGTTGTGTGACAAAGGTTCGCCGTTTCCACCGCTTTTTGCAAGCCCGGACCGCGATTCGATGCAACAGCCGGATCGGCCTCGCCGGGGGTCACAAAGGGCGTGCGAGTGTTAGAATTGGTGATGCGGTGCCTAAATTCCGCCTCATTTTATCCTAGCTCGCGCCCCAAAGTCTGGCGACCATCCGATCGTTGCCTGAGACGGTTCGGTCCGGCACTGGCTCGTAACCCCAAGCCCCCCGCCCACGAGCCCGCGTCGGATCGAACCAACCTCGGTTTTTGCAAGGAACCGAGGGCGACGATCCCAAAGCCAAGAGACCGGCGCCAGTGCCCGCTGGCGTCGGTTTCGCTTTCTAACCACATCCAGTTGAATGCGACACGCACGGCCGGACGACGGCCCCTACGTGCCTTCGTGCTTGCGGACGATCGTGGCGCCGAGGATCGGGCCGGGCCGACCGTCGGTCGAGACAGACTGGAGAAGCACCGCGCATCCCCCCGCGCCCTTGCGCACGACCTCGCTCGCCGGCATTTCGAAACGCGCGAAGGCGCCGTGCCACATGCCGACGGTCTGGACTCTCAAGACGGCATTCCAATAGGTGATACTCTGGCCCTTGTTCTCGCCCTTCCGGATGACGATCGGCGTCGCCGGCGCGAAGGACACGAGCACGACTGCGGCCTGCGCGTCGTGGCTGCCCTCGCCGGCCTCGATGACGACGCTGTCACCGGCGCGGCGCACGGCGATGGGCACGGTCAGGCCCTTGCCCTCCGCCTTCAACCCCAGCAGCGCCTTTTCGATATCGGCCCCGCTGGCCGCGCTCGCATCGGTCCGCCCGTTGATGATGGCCTGTGGCGTATAGACCGAGCGCTTGCCGAAAGCGTGCATATAGCCGTACTGGCGCGCCGAATTGTCCTGGTTGGCGAGCGTGTCCTGCCAACCGAGGTAGTCCCAGTAGTCGACGTGATAGGACAGCGCGACGATATCGCCGCGGGCGGCCAGTTCGCCGAACAACTTGTCCGCGGGCGGACAAGAACTGCAGCCCTGACTGGTGAAAAGCTCGACGACGCCGAGCGGAATCTCGGCCTCTCCGGCGAAGCAAGCGCCGGAAAATATCGAAAAGGCCAGCGCAGCTGCCGCCAGCCCGATGCGAGAACCGCTCTCCATGGTCTTTCCAGTCGGCGACGCCGGTCGAGCCGGAGCCTTATTGTTTGAACCGGAAAATGGCAGATGCGATCATCAAGGGGAAGTCACGTAAGATTGAATCTTTCGGCAAAAACTGAGTGTTCACGGCAAGAAAAAACCCCGCCGCCCGACCGGGGCGGCGGGGACAATCGATTGGGCGCTACTCGCCCTAACGTCAGGCGGCCAGGTCGCGCAGCACGTACTGCAGGATGCCGCCGTTCTTGAAGTAGTCGAGCTCGTCCAGCGTATCGATGCGGCAGAGGATCGGAACCTCCTTCACCGCGCCTTCGGCGGAGGTGATGCGGGCGATCATCCGCTGCCTGGGCTTGATCGACTCAAGTCCTTCAATGGTGACGGTCTCGTCGCCCTTGAGGTCGAGCGAAGCCCACGACGTGCCTTCATCGAAGACGAACGGGATGACGCCCATGCCGACCAGGTTCGAGCGATGGATGCGCTCGAAGGACTGGGCGATCACGGCGCGGACGCCGAGCAGGTTGGTGCCCTTCGCCGCCCAGTCGCGGGACGAACCGTTGCCGTACTCGACGCCGGCGAAGATCACCAGCGGCACGCCTTCGCCGCGATACTTCATGGCGGCGTCGTAGATCGGCATCTCTTCCTTCGACGGGTAGTGGATCGTGTAGCCGCCCTCGCGCCCGTTCTCGCCCAGCATGTGGTTGCGGATGCGGATGTTGGCGAAGGTGCCGCGCATCATCAC
>CAYJMY010000111.1:0-16187 GCA_964371125.1 uncultured Mesorhizobium sp.
GTCGTAGCCGTCCGACGTCGCGCCGTAGCCGACGATTTCGGCGAGGATGCGCGCGCCGCGCGCCTTGGCGTGCTCGAGTTCCTCGAGGACCAGCACGCCGGCGCCGCCGGCGATGACGAAGCCGTCGCGGTCGACGTCGTAGGCGCGCGAGGCGACCGCGGCCCGGTCGTTGAACTTGCTCGACATGGCGCCCATCGCGTCGAAGAGGTTCGACATGGTCCAGTCGAGATCCTCATGGCCACCGGCGAAGATCATGTCCTGCTTGCCCCACTGGATCAGCTCATAGGCGTTGCCGATGCAGTGCGCGGAAGTCGAGCAGGCTGACGAGATCGAATAGTTGACGCCGTGGATCTTGAACCATGTGGCGAGCGTCGCCGAGGCCGTCGACGACATCGCCTTCGGTACCGCGAACGGTCCGATTCGCTTCGGGCTGTTGTTCTTTTCCGTTATCTCCGCCGCGTCGACGATGGTGCGCGTCGACGGACCGCCGGATCCCATGATGATGCCGGTACGATCGTTGGTGAACTCGCCTTCGGCGAGGCCGGCCGATGCGATCGCCTGCTGCATGGCGACGTGGTTCCAGGCGCCGCCCTTGCTCAGGAAGCGCATCGCCCGCCGGTCGACTAGGGCGGTCGGATCGAGCGCCGGCGCCCCCCACACCTGGCAGCGGAAGCCATGCTGCTCGAAGTCGTCCGAATGCGTGATGCCCGAGCGCGCGTCGCGCAGCGACGCCTCGACTTCCGCGGCATCGTTCCCGATCGACGAAACGATGCCGAGACCGGTGACTACAACGCGGCTCATCTGGCCCTCCGTGGTCCGCGAGGTTCTGGCGCCGTCAGGCCGCCGCTTGCTTGAAAAGCCCGACCCTGAGGTCCGTGGCCTTGTAGATCGTCTCGCCGTCGGCCTGCAGCCAGCCGTCGCCGATCGACAGCACCAGCCGGCCGCGCAACACGCGCTTGAAGTCGACGCCGTAGACGACCTTCTTCGTCGCCGGGGTGACCATGCCGGTGAACTTGACCTCGCCGGTCGAGATGGCGCGGCCCTTGCCCGGCTCGCCGAGCCATCCGAGGAAAAAGCCGCTCATCTGCCAGAGCGCGTCGAGGCCAAGGCAGCCCGGCATAACCGGGTCGCCGATGAAGTGGCAGGCGAAGAACCAGAGGTCGGGCCTGATGTCGAGTTCGGCGCGGATGTAGCCCTTGCCGAATTCGCCGCCCTCTTCGGAGATGTCCGTGATCCGGTCGAACATGAGCATCGGCGGCGCCGGAAGCTTGGCGTTTCCCGGCCCGAACAGTTCTCCGCGGCCGCAGGCGAGCAGTTCCTCGAAGGTGTAGCTCGGCTTCTTCTCGGGCATCGTTTCTTTCCCCTGCGGCGACTGCGTCGCGCGCCGTCGTTGTCGTCGTTTTCCTAACACAGTCCCGCCGGGACCGGAAATCGCCGACAGCGCTTATCCCGCCCGTTCATGGCGGTCAACGTACCGCGCTTGATCGGAGGCGTTCGAGCGAATATATGTCGACGAACAGTTGGAATGGCCTTTCCAGCCGCATGGTTTGTCGTGCGCGGGAGCGGGTCGAACGGTGAACGGGCACATGGATCCGCTCAAGGCCAGAGACGTACAGTCGGTCGACCGTCGCGTTCGCGACGCCGGGCTACGCCCGACGCGCCAACGTCTGGCGCTGGCGTCGCTTCTGTTCGCCAAGGGCAACAGGCACCTGTCTGCCGAGGAATTGCACGAGGAGGCGCAGTCGGTGGGCGTGCCGGTGTCGCTGGCGACCGTCTACAACACGCTGCACCAGTTCACCGAGGCGGGCATGCTGCGCATCCTCGCCGTCGAGGGGTCGAAGACCTACTTCGACACGAACACCTCGGACCACCACCACTTCTTCATCGAGGGCGAGAACAAGATATTCGACATTCCGGATACGCCGGTGCGCGTCATCAACCTTCCGCAACCGCCGGAAGGCATGGAGATCGCGAATGTCGATATCGTCGTCCGGTTGCGCCCGCGCCGAAACGACTGACCGGCCCGGTCAATCCTGGATGTATTCGCCCGGATAGGCGCCCCAGACCAGCGCCTGGCTGATCCAGCCGCGGTTTCCGTCGAAACTCATCTCGCACCAGGTGCCGTTGCAGATGCGGATCGTACCGACCACGCCAGGCTCGACCTTGGCCACCACCGCGGCGGTGTCGGCCGGTTCTGACCGCAGTTCCATCGCGACGTCCTTGCCGCGCTGCCACGGCGCCACGATGCCGGTCCTCTTGCCCGACAGCAACGACTGGTTGATCCAGCCCTCGGCGCCGTCCGAATCGCGTACCCGGCGCCAGTTGTCGTATTCCTGGATGATCTCCATCGGCAGGCCGGGCTTCAGGTACATCCAGTCCACGGCATAGTTCAGCCCCGGCCCGATCCGCGAATTGACCCTGCCGGACTTCAGGCTGACGAAGCGCGGCAGCTGCAGGCCGCTCGGCCCGCGAGCGACGTCTTGCGCCGCGGCGGTCTGGGCCGCCGCCGGCGGACCGGCGGGAAGGACTGCGGCAAGGGCGCACAGGGCTGCTGCGACGAGCGATCGGAGCGGCGTCAAGGCTGGCACGTTCGTTCCTATGTCTGGTTCGCGCGGTGCGGCGGGCCCGGTCGCCGCGCCCCTTTTTCTTTGTCTTCGCCCGTGCCGCTTGGTACACAGGCGGGAAGACCGAGCCTGTTCCAAGTCTCGCCCGTCTTGGTTAAAGAGGTCTCAACGGGATCCCGGTACGAGGACATAATGGTCGGCAGGAAAAAGCCCCTTGTCGTCATAACGCGAAAGCTGCCCGATCAGGTCGAGACCCGCATGCGCGAGCTCTTCGACGCGCGGCTGAACGTCGACGACCGGCCTCTGAGCCAGCCGGAGCTCGTCGCCGCGGTCAAGGAGGCGGATGTGATCGTCCCGACCGTGACCGATCGCATCGACCAGGCGCTGATTGCCCAGGCCGGCCCGAACCTGAAGCTGATCGCCAACTTCGGCAACGGCGTCGACAATATCGACGTCGCCGCCGCCATGAAGCAGGGCATCACCGTCACCAACACGCCCAACGTCCTCAACGAGGACACTGCCGACATGACCATGGCGCTGATGCTCGCCGTGCCGCGCCGGCTTGTCGAGGGCGCCAACGTGCTCAGGGGCGACGGCAAGTGGGCCGGCTGGTCGCCGACCTGGATGCTCGGCCGGCGTATATGGGGCAAACGACTCGGCATCGTCGGCATGGGCCGCATCGGCACCGCGGTGGCGCGCCGCGCCAAGGCCTTCGGCCTGTCGATCCATTACCACAACCGCCATCGCGTGGCGCCGCAGATCGAGGACGAGCTGGAGGCGACCTATTGGGAAAGCCTCGACCAGATGCTCGCCCGCATGGACATCATCTCGGTCAACTGCCCGTCGACGCCGGCGACCTTCCATCTCCTCTCGGCGCGCCGCCTGGCGCTGCTGCAGCCCTCGGCCTACGTGGTCAACACGGCGCGCGGCGACATCATCGACGAGAACGCGCTGATCCAGATGCTGCAGGACGGCAAGCTGGCGGGCGCCGCCCTCGACGTCTTCGAGCACGAGCCGGCCGTCAACCCCAAGCTGGTCAAGCTGGCCGCCAAGGGCAAGGTGGTGATCCTGCCGCACATGGGCTCGGCCACGATGGAGGGCCGCGTCGACATGGGCGAGAAGGTGATCATCAACATCCGCACCTTCTTCGACGGCCATCGGCCGCCGGACCGCGTCCTGCCGAATAGGGTGTGATCGCTAACCCCGGGAGCCCTGCATCCGAGATTGCAGTGGATTGGCCGGCCAGTTCCCGCTCGGGCTTGCAAGGAACTTGCGGATGGTCTGGGCTTCCGCCCTTGTCGGCTTGTTCTCCGACCGGAGTTTTGACTTCGCTGTGCGCGTACGTTGCCGGTGGACCGTGTTGTTCGATTTCATTCGATCTCGTCCATCAGGATGACCGCTCTGGCCGCGGTCCGTTGCACGTCACGCACATGAAACAAGCGGCCGGCCGGAATAAGCACCTCGTACTCGTGGAAGTCAGCCGCAACATACCACGCCGCTCGTGCAGTCAACGCCTTTATGATGAAGAGAACGTTACCGCCAAAGGCGTGGTCCTGGGCGAAAGAGGCGCTGGTAAAGCCCGGAAAGACGATCGTCCTTCCTGCCTTGTAGCCTTCCAGGAATTCATCGATGTTCCTTGTCTGAAAACCGCGAAAGACGAGGCCGTCGCGCGCCCTGTACAGGGGGATTTTCTCTAGGGCTGCATTCAGAACGTCGCGAAATACGAGGCAGTTCGGATTCGGCGACTCCTTCCAGAGTTCGGCATTCAAGTACTCGTGCCAGTTCAAGCCCGTCGTATAGACGTAGAAAGCCAGTCCTTCGAAATTGTACAAGGTGCCGGTGAGCGGTCCGCCTAGAGGCATGAAACGACCGGAATATGAACGGGCGTTCTCGGTTCCAACGATTTCGACCAGGGCGGCATAGAACCGAGCGGCTACGGTTTCGATTTCTTCGCCCATCTATTCGAATGCCCCGCGGCGTGAGCGTAAGCTCATACTGGAGACTATTCGAAATAAATATCTCCGCTAGCCGTGATCGTGACGAATTTATCTCTCATTAAGCTGTAGAGATTCTTGTCCAGCTTCAGCGCCGGCGGCGTGTCCCAGCCCATCTCGCGCGCAACGATCAGGCCGAGCAAGAGGATCGCGTCGGGCTCGTGCAGCATGATCGCGGCCGGCGCCTGGCCCGCATGGACCAGTTCGAGCAGTACCGCCGACGCCGAGGACGAGCCGATGGTGCCCGGCAGAAACAGTATGCGGCCGGCGATGCAGTCGCCGTGCTGCGGATGGCGCACGTCGACGACACGGCCGGTCTTCGGATCGATGCCGCCCCAGAAGCTGATCGGCGCGGAAAACACCTGCGCGACGCCGGAGGCTTCGCGCCCGGCAAGCAGAATCTCGGCCTGCGTCATGACGCCGCTTCCTCCAGAACCGGCCGGCCGGCGACTGCGCTTTCCACGCATTCGGCGAGCGAGCCGTAGAGCACGTCGTAGCCGGTGTTGCCCGGCGCATAGTGGGCGAACTTGCCGGAGTTCGTCATCAGCACGCCGCCGGCAAGCTCGGGCAGGATCGGCGTGACGACCACGCAGGTGTCGGCGATGATGTTCACGCCGGCGTCGCCGAGCGGCTTCCTCAGGCCCAGCCGGTCGAGCCCCGGCAGCACGTGCCGCCCGGTGCAGGCATGGATCGGCACCGCGAGGCGGCGGTTGCCGATCAGCCGCGCCAGGCGCTCGAACTCGTCGAGCGACAGATGCGGGCTGCCGATGGCGACGGCGTCGATCCACTTGGGCCGCTGCGCCGTGGAGAGGCGCGACCTGGCGTCGGCGATCATCGCGGGCGTCACGACGATGGTCGCGGCGGGCGCGCGCCCGGCGAGCGCGGTGGCGATGTCCGGGGCCTCGGGGGTGACCCCGGCGATGTGGAAGAGCCCTACCGCGCCGGACGACGCGGCGGCCGCGCCGAACGCCTTCAGCGCGTCCTCGCCCGGATGTCCATCGACGCCCGCGACGATGCCGATGTCGTTGCCGACGCTGCGGCCGTAGAGGCTGCCGAGGATCGGCCAGGCGATCTCGGAGCGGAGGAAGTGCCGGGAAAGGGTGCTCATGTCGAACACCAGCGTTGCCGCGCGGTTTTCCGGCCTGTGCAGGCCGAAATCGGGGGCGCGCCCGGCAATCGCGCAGGCGATGTCGAGGAAGTCGCCGTAGCGGTTGGTGCGCGCGCCGAGCACGGAGTTGCAGAACACCACGGCGTTGGACTCGCCCCAGGCGACGTCCGTGCCCAGCGTGGGGCGATGGCCCGCCTGATAGGGCGCGCAGGTCCAGCTCGGCTCGCAGCCGAGAGCCCGGTAGGCGTCCATCATGCGCCTCGCCATGCCGCGCTCGTGCTCGGGCAGGCGGTCGCGCGAGCAGCCGGTCAGGTCGAGCGCGCCGACATTGAGCGTCGCGCGCACGGCGACCCGCGCCCCGCCTTCGACCAGCCGTTCGGCGAACAGCGTGCCGGAATCGCCGTGGTAGAGCGCCCCGTCGATATGCGCCGACGCGACCGGGATCAGCCGCGGCGCGCCGAGCAGCCGGGCGCTGTCGGCGACGATGCGCATCGCCATCGCCGCCCCGGCGCCGTCGCGGCCCCCGGCGATCGCGCGCTCCTCTTCGGTCAACGCCGCCATCACGCCAGCTCCTTGCGCATCGTCACCGAGGTCGGGCGGTCAAAGCCCTCATGCGCGGTCCGCCCGGTCTCGCGGAAACCAAGCCTGGTGAAGGTGGCCTGGTTGCCGGTGAGCTCGACGCGCGTTTGCAGCTCCAGCGCCGTTCTCCCGAGCGAACGGGCGTGGCGTTCGGCTTCATCCATCAGCCTGCGCCCGATGCCCTTGCCCTGCATGCCGGGCTCGACGGCGAGCTTGCCGACATAGAGGCCGTCACCCCGGTCGGCGAGGAAGACGCAGCCGGCGAGCGTGCCGCCGACGAAGGCGAGCAGGACCGTCTCCTTCGCCGCCTTCTCGGCCAGCGTCGCCGGCGTCAGCCGGTGGACGGAGGAGGGCGGGTCGATGATGCCGTCCATATAGGCGAAGGAGCGCCCGACCATGTCGAGCAACGCGTCCCAGCGCCCGAAGCCGGGCTCCAGCAGGGCGACGTTGATGGCGTCGTCCGTCGTCGGCTCAGTCACGGCGGCGGTACCTCACGGTGTCGAACCGCGCGCCCAGCGCATCGTAGAGCAACAGTCGCCCGATCAGCGGCTCGCCGATGCCGGCGATCAGCTTGATCGCCTCCATGGCCTGCAGCGTGCCGATCACGCCGGTCAGCGCGCCGAGCACGCCGGCTTCCGCGCAGGACGGCACCAGCCCGGCCGGCGGCGGCTCGGGGAACAGGTCCCGGTAGGACGGATTCGGCTTTCCCTCGGCATTGCTCTCGTAGGGCTTGAGCACGGTGATCGATCCATCGAAGCGGCCGACTGCGGCGTGGACAAGTGGGCGGCCCGCGGCCGCGCAGGCATCGGCGACGAGATAGCGCGTCTCGAAATTGTCGGAGCCGTCGACGGTGAGATCGTAGGCGGCGACGAGTTCGGCGACGTTCGCTGCCGTCAGCCTGACCGGATGCAGCTCGACCGTCACGTGGGGGTTGAGGCGCTTCAGCGCCGCCGCCGAGCTTTCGGTCTTGGCGCTGCCGACGGCGCCGGTGTCGTGAATCACCTGGCGTTGCAGGTTCGACAGCGACACGTGGTCGAAGTCGACGATGCCGAGCGTGCCGACGCCGGCCGCTGCGAGATAGGCGAGTACCGGTGCGCCGAGCCCGCCGGCGCCGACCACCAGCACGCGGGCGCGCTTCAGCCGCTGCTGCCCCGGCCCGCCGATCTCGGGCAGCACGATGTGGCGCGCGTAGCGCTCGATTTCGTCGTCAGAGAGGGGAGGGGTCTCGGTTGCCATCGTGCGGAAGATAGGCTGTCGGCCGCTCCTTGTCAGCTTCCGTCAGCGCCGGTCACGGCGCCACCGGCGACGCTCAGCATCTGCGCCCGCCCGGCGATGCTGTCGAACAGCACCGGATCGGTTCCGGTCATGAAGGCCTGGCAGCCGAGGCCTTCCAGGATCTCGAACAGCGCGCCGCGCCGGCTGGCGTCGAGATGGGCTGCGACCTCGTCGAGAAGCAGGACCGGCACCGCGCCGGAAACCTCGCCGCACAGCCTGGCATGCGAGAGCATGATGCCGATCAGCAGCGCCTTCTGCTCGCCGGTGGAGCAGAGTTCGGCCGCCATCGCCTTCTGCCGGTGGCGCACAAGAAGGTCGGAGCGGTGCGGTCCTTCCAGCGTGCGCGCCGCGGCGCGGTCCTTCCAGCGGTTCTCGACGAGCAGCGCGCGGAACGCCTCCTCCGCGTCGAGGGCCGATTTCCGCGCCAGCAGGTCTTCGACCGTCCCGGCGATCGCAAGGTCGGCATGCGGGAAGGGGCCGGTGTCGGGAAGCCGGTCCACCATGGCGGAAAGCAGGCGCACCATCTCCACCCGCGCCGCGGCGATCGCCGTACCGCTCTCGGCCATCTGCGCCTCGATGGCGTCGAACCAGGCGGCGTCGCGGCCGCCCTCGACGAGCAGCCGGTTGCGGCCGCGCATCGCTTTCTCGTAGTCGAGCACCCTCTGCCCCTGGCCGGGATCGGTGGCGAGCACGAGGCGGTCGAGGAAACGCCGCCGGTCGCCCGCCGGGCCGGTGAACAGCGCATCCATCGACGGCGTCAGCCAGGTGACGCGGAGCCATTCGAGCAGGTCCTCGGCGGCGCGGACATTGGCGCCGTTGATGCGGATGCGGCGGCCGCTGTCGACGCCCGCGACGCGTCCCGTACCGGTCCCGATCTCGCAGCTGCCGAAGGGGCCCTGCAGCCGCGCGTGGGCGGCGCAGCCCGACACCGCCCCCCCCCGGCCCCTTGCGCGGCCAAGCCCCCCGACGCCGGGGGGGCTATGCCCGGGGCCGGGGGTAAGGAAGGAGATCGCTTCGAGCAGATTCGTCTTTCCGGCGCCGTTGTCGCCCGTGAAGACGACCAGCCCCGGCTTCAACTCGAGCGCGACCGACGCGTAGTTGCGGAAGTCGGAAAGGACAAGCCGGCTGATATGGACCTGTTCATCCGCCATCGGCCGGACTCCGGCTGCGCAGCGTCAATCGCCTTGCCTGTCTGCCGATGCTCTAGACCCGCATCGGCATGAGCACGTAGAGCACCTGCTCGTCGGCGGTGTCGCGGATCAGCGTCGGCGATCCCGCGTCGGCCAGCATGAACTCGGCCTGCGTGCCCGACAGCTGCCCGGCGACGTCGAGCAGGTATTTGGCGTTGAAGCCGATCTCGATCGGATCCGAGCCGTAGTCCGCCGCCAGTTCTTCGGTCGCGCTGCCCGAATCCGGGTTGTTGACGGCGAGCGTCACGCTGTCGTCGGCGATCGACAGCTTTACGGCGCGCCCCCGCTCCGACGATATCGTCGACACGCGGTCGACCGCCGCGGCGAAGGTCTGCCGGTCGAGGACCAGGCGCTTGTCGTTGCCGGTCGGGATGACACGCTGGTAATCCGGGAAGGTGCCGTCGATCAGCTTCGAGGTGAGGACGACGCTGCCGATGGTGAAGCGGATCTTGGTGTCGGAGAGCTCGACGGTTACGGCGACGTCGGGATCGTCGACGAGCTTCTGCAGTTCGCTCACCGTCTTCCTCGGGATGATGATGCCGGGCATGCCCTCCGAACCGGCCGGCGCCTCCATCTCGGCGCGGGCGAGACGATGGCCGTCCGTGGCCACGGAGCGCAACGTCAGCTTGCCGCCCGTCTCGTGCGTGTGCAGGTAGATGCCGTTGAGATAGTAGCGCGTCTCCTCGGTCGAGATGGCGAACTGCGTCTTGTCGATGAGCTTGCGCAATGCCGCGGATTCGATGCGGAAGATGTGCGAGAAGGACCCGGCCGACAGTCCCGGGAAGTCCGACTGCGGCAGGCACTGCAGGCGGAAGCTCGAGCGGCCCGAGATCACCGACATGGCGTTGCCGTCGGCATCGGTGCGCAGCATCACCTCCGAGCCGTCCGGCAACTTGCGCACGATCTCGTAGAGCAGGTGGGCGGGCACGGTGGTCGCGCCGCCCTGTTCCACGGCCGCGGCGGTCGCCTCGGTGATCTCCAGGTCGAGGTCTGTCGCCTTCAGTTCGAGGCTCGATCCGGAGGCCGAGAGCAGAACGTTGGAAAGGATCGGGATCGTGTTCCGCCGTTCGACCACGCGATGGACGTGATTGAGCGTCTTCAGGAGGTTGGAGCGTTCAAGAACCACACGCATGACGGGCCGTCTCGCAAAAAAATTTCACTTCGATTTCCGGACAAAGGCAATGCCGCGGAAGGCCGCAAATGGCACAGAATCGTAGCAAACTGATAGTAAAAAGCCCGGAAACGCAAGCCCGCGGGGCGACTCTCGGCCGTCGTCGCGGGCTTTCCTTGGGATATCTCCGGCTTGCGCTGCCGGGGCGGCCGTGCCGCCTCAGGCCTGCTCGCTGATCAGCCGGCGGAGAAGCTCGATTTCCTGTGCGAGCGAGTTGTCCGTGCCCGACAGGTCCTCGATCTTGCGCACCGCGTGCAGCACGGTCGTGTGGTCGCGTCCGCCGAAGCGGCGGCCGATTTCCGGCAGCGAGCGCGGCGTCATCACCTTGGCCAGATACATGGCGATCTGCCTCGGCTTGACGATGGTGCGCGTGCGCCGGTTCGACAGAAGCTCCGTCTTCGACACGTTGTAGTGGCGCGCGACCACCCGCTGGATGTCCTCGATGCGCACGCGCTTCGGCTCGCCCGTGCGGTAGATGTGGCCGAGGATCTCGTCGATGCGGTCCACGGTGATCTGCGGCTCGAAGGACTGCCGGAACAGGAGCTGGTTGAAAGCCCCCTCGAGTTCCCGCCCGCTTCCCGTCACCGTCCGGGCGACGTGGGCGAGCACATCCTCCGAGATGTCGAGCGACTGGTCGTCGGCCCGCGCCGCCGCCAGCCGCTGCTTCAGCATGGCGAGGCGCATGGAGTAGTCGGGCGCCGACATTTCCAGCGACACGCCGCCGTTGAGGCGCGAGCGCACGCGCGGTTCGAGGGATTCGAGTTCGGCCGGCGGCCGGTCGGCGGCGACGACGACCTGGCGGGCGCTGTCGAGCAGCATGTTGATGAGATGACAGAACTCATGCTGGATCGACTTGCCCTGCAGGAATTGCATGTCGTCGATGATCAGGAGGTCGATGTCGCGCAGCTGTTCCTTCAGCGTCAGCGCGTTGTTGTCGCGGATCGCCGTGGCGAAGCGCCACATGAAGTACTCCGCGGTGAGGTAGACGACGCGCGCCTGCGGGTTGCGGCGCAGCGCCGCCGCGGCGATGGCCTGGAGCAGGTGGGTCTTGCCGAGGCCAACCGATGCGTGGAGGAACAGCGGGTTGAAGCGAACCGCGTTCGGCGCCTGTTCGGCAATAGCCTGGGCGGCGGCGAAGGCGACGCGGTTGGACGGGCCGTCGACGAAGGACTCGAACGTGTAGCGCGCGTCGAGGGGCGAGCCCAGCAGGCGCTGGCGATGCTCCGCGTCGGCCGTGCCGGGGCGCGCCGGCGTCGGCCGCTCGATCCGGTGGCCGGCGATCGTGCCGGTGGCGAGCGCGGCGTGTACCTGGCGGGACGGCTTGCGCGCCAAAGTCTCCTCGGCTTCGGCCGGCCGGCCGCTGCGTGTCGAGGAGCGGACGATGAAATCGACCTTGAGGACGTCCGGCTGCTCCTGCTTCCAGATCTCGGTGACGAGGTCGAGATAATGTCCGTTGATCCATGACCGGAGGAAGGCCGTCGGGACCGAGATCCGCACGAGTCCCTTGCCGGCTTCCGCGAGTTTCATCCTCGCGAACCAGGAAGAATAGACTTCGCTGCCCAGTCGCGCCTTCAATTGGGTCTTCACCCGGTCGAATATCCGTTCCGTCGAGCTGGAATTCATGGCCGCCGCCCCCAACTCCTCCGCAATGGTCCCTACGAAGGACGGCCCAGGTGTGGCCTCCCTCTCGATGCCGCTCTGCATTTTCGTCATCCCCGAATTCGCATCTGTTTCTACCGGGTCGAAGGTTCCGCTACCCGCCCGGTGTTCCTCGTATCGACTGTCCGCCTTGTCGGGCGGCCGCTCTCCTTTCGCGGTGCGCAGGGCCTGCACCGAAACGTCGCCGCCCCTCGTGACGGCAAAAAAATAACCCCTCGTCCGGCGAAAGGCCGGATCGCACGTTTGTTTCCGGTCGCAGATTGACCCCGCCTGCCGATCGGTCGTCGAGATGCACGGCTTCGCCGATCACGGTGTTGCCCCGTGCCGCAAAAGCTGCGATTTTGGTTAAGTCGACGGCCCGAAGGGACCGTGCGTCCGACCCATTCAGACTACAAAATTCGCCGTGGACAGGGCAAGAGCGCGGCTAACGGTTTTTTAACGAATCTGGTCGTTTGAGGCTGCGTTGCTGCCCCCTGAAACAGGCCTCGTTTCGATAAACTGTTTTGATTCAAAACCTTTACCGCGGCGCACCCGAATTGCCGCAGGCCTGAAAATATTTTTTAAAAATTTTCTTGACAGGTCCGTCGCCCGCAGAGGCGTTTCGCGCGGTTGAAAGCCTGTGGAAAAGGTTCAGCAAGTGACTGATAACAAAAGGGAATTTCGCGTGGATTGCGAAAAGGCGGCCTGCCTCTAGGACTACAGTCTTCGCCACGCGCCCCAATTGTGCCGGCAAAGTAGAGCAAGTCCGCCCCCGCTGACCTTGGGGCAGCAACCGCAGGTGTGGCGGCAAACAAAAAACCCGGCGCGGGGCGCCGGGTCCGATGTGCTCGAAGGCGAATTGGTCAGGCGTTCAAAGCCTTGAGCCGCTGGGCGAGGCGCGACACTTTGCGGGAGGCCGTGTTCTTGTGCATGACGCCCTTCGTCGCGGCGCGCATCAGTTCCGGCTGGGCCGCGCTGAAGGTCGCCACGGCCGCCGCCTTGTCCCCCGACGCCAGTGCCTCTTCGACCTTGCGCACGAAGTTGCGGACGCGCGACCGGCGCGACTTGTTGACCTCGGTGCGGCGGGCGATCTTGCGCGTTGCCTTCTTGGCCGAAGAAGTGTTGGCCATGGTGCCTCTCTAGCTTTCTGAATGGCGCTTCCGCGATGGACGCAGGGCGCAAAAACAAAGGGGCAGCCGCAGGGCCGCCTCAGGTGGGGCGGCTTATAATCGAGCTTTCCACGTCCGTCAACGCCCGAAACGGTCCTCGTACGGGGTCAGCGGTTCTTGAAGTTGGCGCTGCGCTTCTCGGCGAAGGCCGCCATGCCTTCCTTCTGGTCCTCGAGCGCGAACATCGAGTGGAAGACGCGGCGTTCGAACCGGATGCCTTCGGCAAGTGTCGTCTCGTACGAGCGGTT
Organism: uncultured Mesorhizobium sp.; assembly: GCA_964371125.1. GTDB lineage: Bacteria > Pseudomonadota > Alphaproteobacteria > Rhizobiales > Rhizobiaceae > DUSC01. Next base: position 12,937 of record CAYJMY010000111.1, read on the forward strand.
CACGGCCTCCTTCGTCATCATCACCGCCGGCAGCGAGAACGACGCGATCTTCTCCGCGGCCTTCAGCGCTTCCTCGACCAAATCGGCGGCCGGGACGATGCGGGAGACGAGGCCGGCCCGCTCGGCCTCGGCCGCGTCCATCTGCCGGCCGGTCAGGCACATGTCCATCGCCTTGGACTTGCCGACGAAGCGGGTCAGGCGCTGCGAGCCGCCCATGCCGGGCATCACACCGAGCGTGATCTCGGGCTGGCCGAAGCGGGCATTGTCGCCTGCGATGATGAAGTCGCACATCATCGCCAGTTCGCAGCCGCCGCCGAGCGCGTATCCGGCGACCGCGGCGATGATCGGCTTGCGCACGCGGCCGAGCGCGTCCCAGCCGGCGAAGAAGTCCTCCATGTAGACATCGATGTAGCCCTTCGACTGCATCTCCTTGATGTCCGCGCCGGCGGCGAAGGCCCTTTCCGAGCCGGTGAGCACGATGGCGCCGACCGCCGGATCGGCCTCGAGGGCCTGCAAGGCCGCGACCACGTCGGCCATGACCTGCGAGTTCAGCGCGTTCAGCGCCTTCGGCCGGTTGAGCGTGATCAGCCCCACCTTGCCGCGTGTCTGGACGAGGATCGTGTCGTAGGCCATGGCGTCAGTTCTCCCTGGTGCTGACCCGAGCGATAGCTAACGCTGGCAGGCCGGGCAATAGAAAGTCGAGCGGCCGTTCTGCACAATCCGCTCGATGGTTCCGCCACAGCCCGGTCGCGGGCAGGATTCGCCCTCGCGGTCGTAGACCCGGAAGGAATGCTGGAAGTAACCGAGGGATCCATCGGTACGCATGTGGTCGCGCAGCGACGAGCCGCCGGCCTCGATGGCCTCGCCGATGACGTCGCGGATCGATTGCGCCAGGCGACCGGCGCGCGCCGAAGGCTTTCCCGCTGCCGTGGCGAGCGATCCCGCGGTGCGCCGCGGCGACAGGCCGGCTCGCCACAGCGCCTCGCAGACATAGATGTTGCCGAGCCCGGCGACCAGGCGCTGGTCCATCAGCGCCGATTTCAGCGGCGCGGCGCGCCCGCGGAACAGTTCCGCGAGCAGGCTTGCGTCGAGGGCATTGCCGGTCGGCTCGACGCCGAGGCCCGCGAGCAGCGGATGCTCGGCAAGCCGGTCCGACTCGGCGAAAAGCATGAAGCCGAAGCGCCGGGGGTCGTTGTAGACGATGCGCTTCAGGTCTCCGTCCGCGGTCTCGACATGGAAGACGACGTGGTCGTGGGCTACGTCCTTCGACCGTTCGTGGTGGAACGTCCCGGGCATGTCGGAACCGCCCTCGTCCTCGATGCGGAACGATCCCGACATGCCGAGATGGCAGATGAGCGCGGGGCCGGCGTCGAGATGGGCCACGAGATACTTCGCCCGGCGGCCGAGGGAAGCGAAGCGCCTGCCTTCGAGGTGTTCCGCGAAACGTTCGGGCAATGGGAAGCGCAGGTTCGGCCGCCGCGCTTCGGCGCGCACGATCCGCGCGCCTTCGAGCACCGGCTGAAGTCCGCGCCGAACGGTCTCGACTTCGGGAAGCTCAGGCATTTCGGCCGATGGCCGCGAGGAACGAACGCCCGTGCAGCCCGGGCGCCAGGCCAAGATGCTCGGCTATCGTCTCGCCGATGTCGGCGAAGGTCGGGCGCATGCCGATCGCGCCGCCGGGCAAGCCGGGCGCCATGCCGAACACCGGCACCCGCTCGCGCGTGTGGTCCGTCCCGATCCACGACGGGTCGCAGCCATGATCGGCGGTGAGCACCAGCAGGTCGCCGGACTTCAGGCGCGCCAGCGCCTCCGGCAGGCGGCGGTCGAAATCCTCGAGGGCAGCGGCATACCCCGGAATGTCGCGCCGGTGGCCGAACAGCGTGTCGAAGTCGACGAAGTTGGCGAAGACCAGGTCTCCGTCGCCGGCGTCGTCCATCGCGCCGAGCGTGGCGTCGAACAGCGCCATGTTGCCGGCGGCCTTGCGCACTTCGGTGACGCCGCGGTGGGCGTAGATGTCGCCGATCTTGCCGATGCCGATCACCTTGTTGCCGCGCGCCGCGACGCGGTCGAGCAGCGTAGGCTCGGGCGGCGGAACGGCATAGTCGCGCCGGTTGGCGGTACGCTGGAAGCCGGCGGCCGTCTCGCCGACGAAGGGCCGGGCAATGACGCGCCCGATGTTCAGCGGATCGACGAGCCTGCGCACGATCTCGCACAGGCGATAGAGCCGATCCAGGCCGAAATGCGTCTCGTGCGCCGCGATCTGGAAGACGGAGTCGGCCGAGGTGTAGCAGATCGGCTTGCCGGTGCGGATGTGCTCCTCGCCGTAGCGGGCGATGATGTCGGTCCCCGAGGCGTGGCAATCGCCGAGGATGCCGGGAAGACCGGCTTCGCGGATGATCGCGTCGGTCAGTTCGGGTGGAAAGGTCGGCACCGTGTTGGGGAAGTAGCTCCAGTCGAACGGCACCGGGACGCCGGCGATCTCCCAATGGCCCGACGGCGTGTCCTTGCCGCTCGACACCTCCTCGGCCGCGCCGTGGAACGCCGAGGGCGCCGTCGGCGAGATCAGGCCGGCGGCGACGCGGCCGCTGGCCGTCTGCGCCGCCTGGCCGAGGCCGAGCGAAAGCATGCTGGGCACGGCGAGGGGGCCGCGCCTCAGCCCCTCCCGGTCGCCGCCGCCGGCAAGGCAGGCTTCGGCGATGTGGCCGAACGTGTCGGAACCCTCGTCGCCGAACCGGGCCGCGTCGGAGGCGCCGCCGGCGCCGAAGGAATCGAGGACGAACACGAAGGCGCGCGTCATGGCATGGCTCCCGTCGCTGCCGGAACAGGCACCAGACATAGGAGCCGGCCGGCGCATTGGCAATTCGGAAACCAAACGGCAACGGGTTGTCGGCACACTCGTCCGACCAGGGGGACTCATCGCATGCCGCCGAAAGCCCGGAAGATCGCGTTACTTGCCGCTGCGGCCGTCGTCCCGCTGCTCGGCCTTGCCGCGCCGGCCTGGGCCGGCTGGCGCGAGGATCTCGGCACCTTCCGCATCGGCATGGTGGCCGAGCCCGGCGCCGGGCAGTCGGTCGCCGGCCTGCCTGCGCTGAAAGATGCCTATTCCGCAGTACTCGGCATGCCGGTCGAGGTACTCGTGGCGCGCAGCCTGCCCGCCCTGGTCGAGGCGCATGCCGATCGCCGCGTCGACTACGCGATCTATACCGCCACGGCCTATGCGACAGCCTGGCGCCTCTGCGGCTGCGTCGAAC
>CAYJMY010000112.1:0-16166 GCA_964371125.1 uncultured Mesorhizobium sp.
GGCTCGACCGGCAAGCCGAAGGGCGTGCTGCACACCACCGGCGGCTATCTCGTCTATGCGTCGATGACCCACCAGTATGTCTTCGACTACCACGACGGGGACGTCTACTGGTGCACGGCGGACGTCGGCTGGGTGACCGGCCACAGCTACATCGTCTACGGGCCGCTCGCCAACGGCGCCACCACCCTGATGTTCGAGGGCGTGCCCAACTATCCCTCGCCGTCGCGCTTCTGGGACGTCGTCGACAAGCACAACGGCAACATCTTCTACCCGGCGCCGACGGCGATCCGCGCCCGGAAGGGCGGCGGCGACGGCCACGTGAAGAAGACGTCGCGCAAGAGCCTGCGCGTGCTCGGTTCGGTCGGCGAGCCGATCAATCCCGAAGCCTGGGAATGGTACTTCAACGTCGTCGGCGAGAAGCGCTGCCCGATCGTCGACACGTGGTGGCAGACCGAGACCGGCGGCATCCTGATCACGCCGCTGCCGGGCGCGACCGACCTGAAGGCCGGCTCGGCGACCAGGCCCTTCTTCGGCGTCCAGCCGCAGCTCGTCGACAACGAGGGCGCGGTGCTCGAGGGCGCCACCGACGGCAACCTCTGCATCACCGATTCCTGGCCGGGCCAGATGCGCACCGTCTACGGCGACCACGAGCGCTTCATCCAGACCTACTTCTCCACCTACAAAGGCAAGTATTTCACCGGCGACGGCTGCCGCCGCGACCTCGACGGCTACTACTGGATCACCGGCCGCGTCGACGACGTCATCAACGTCTCGGGCCACCGCATGGGCACGGCGGAGGTGGAATCGGCGCTGGTCAGCCACGACAAGGTGTCGGAAGCCGCGGTCGTCGGCTATCCGCACGACATCAAGGGCCAGGGCATCTATTGCTACGTGACGCTGATGGCCGGCATCGAATGGAGCGAGGAGCTGCGCAAGGAGCTGATCGCCCATGTGCGTCGCGAGATCGGCGCCATCGCCTCGCCCGACAAGATCCAGTTCGCGCCGGGCCTGCCGAAGACGCGCTCGGGCAAGATCATGCGCCGCATCCTGCGCAAGATCGCCGAAGACGATTTCGCCGCACTCGGCGACACCTCGACGCTCGCCGACCCGGCCGTCGTCGACGACCTGATTGAGAACCGGCAGAACAAGAAGGGCTGACTGGCGCTGGACGCTCATGGCGGCGCCGATTTGACATCGGCGCCGCGGTCACCCACATTCGCTTCGTGTTCAACGAACTGAAAGGAGGTGATCCGATGTCGAGTGACTTCGTTACCCAGCGTGTGGCTCCGGCGGATTGCCTTTTCGGGAAGCAGCCTTCCTGACGACGGCATGACGCGCGGCCGGGCCTTGCCGGCTACGGATCCGCGCTGGACGACAGACACGGGAAAGGCCGCCGGCTCCTCGCGAGCGGCGGCCTTTTTCGTTGGGCAGCCGGTCCCTTCAGTCGAGCATCCGGCCTGACTCGATCATCCATCTGTCGGCCTTCCGCGCGTCGAAGCGGAACGCCCGCGCGGCCAGGCTCGGCTCTAGAGCACTTCCTGCAAACCCTGAATCACTCTGTTTCTCCGATGATGAGGCGGTCCGCAAGGAAGGCGGCGAAGGTCGATGTGGTGCATCGGCCAAGTCCGCCTGACAAAGCGGGCGCCCATCAGCGGGAAAACTCAGTCGGTTTGCCCTCGGTAAAACCGACCAGCCAATGTTGCCGGCCGTCTTTTCCCGCTTCGAGGAAGCGGGGACGACCGGTGGGCCGGGTGAATCCGGAGGAAATCCATCGGTCTCCGGCGTCGGCCGATGCACCACATCGACCTCGCCGAAGACCTCGACCTTGCTCCGGATTCCCGCCGGCAGAGTGATCCAGGGTTTGCAGGAAGTGCTCTAGCCGCACCACGAGGCGCGGCGGCCGCCGCCATAAGGGTGCACGAGATCGAGCGAGAGGAGTGTGGCGCCGACAGCCGTGCCGTCGGCGGCCTCGACGTCGGCAAGCACGCGGCCGTAATACTTGCCGCCGCCGACGTCGCGGAGCCGCACGGCGCCGAGGCCGACCATCGCCTCCAGGGCGGCGCGGGCAGCGAGCGCGGCGCGCCGCTCAGCCTCGCAACGACTCTTCATCTCCGGCGCATCGATGCCGCGGATGCGCACGTTGATGGTGATCTCCTGCCCGGGCCAGACGAAGGCGGCGGCGCGTAGCGTGTCGCCGTCGAGGACGGAAATCACCCGCGCCTCGACCGGCCCGGCGAGCAGCCGTTCGCCGGACGCGGCGGGACCGGGGGCTAGACAGGCGGCGAGGATCGCCTGCGGCAGCGTGAAGCCGGCGAGATGTCGAAGCATGCAGGAGAAAATATTCCTATATGCTCCAGGATGCAACCACCTTCATGAACCGCGGCCGCTCAGGCGAGGATCTGCGCCGTCAATGTGCGGTCGATGCCATGGCGCGGCGGCAAGGTGACGCCGCTCTCGTCCTGCTCGTAGGTCCAGACCCTGAACGTCGAGAGGCTGTGCGGGCCGAAGCTGTGCAGCAGCGGCACATCGGTGGCGTCGCGGCCGCGGGCGATGACGATGCGGCCGACGCGCGGCGTGTTGTGCCTGGCGTCGAACGTGTACCACTTGCCGTCCAGCCAGGCCTCGAACCACGCCGAGAAATCCATCGGGGCCGGATCGGCGGGCACGCCGATGTCGCCCAGGTAGCCGTTCACGTAGCGGGCCGGGATGTTCATGCAGCGGCAGAAGGTTATGGCGAGATGGGCGAAGTCGCGGCACACCCCGACCCGCTCCTCGTGCGCCTGCGCGGCGGTACGCGTGGAACGCGCATAGCCGTATCCGAACGACAGCCGCGAGTGCACGTAGTCGACGATCGCCTGGACGCGCGCCCAGCCCGGAGGCAGGTGGCCGAACAGCTGCCAGGCCAGATCGCTCAGATGGTCGGTCTCGCAGTAGCGGCTGCCGAGCAGGTAGCCGAGGCAGTCGTCGGGGAGCTTTTCGACCGGCGTCTCGCCGGCGAGCGTGTTCACTTCGTCGGTCTGGCCGCTGTCCTCGACGACGGCGTCATAGAGGATACGAAAGCCGCCGGCAGGAGCGACGAAACGCCGGCAGCGATTGCCGTAGCGGTCCGTGTAGACCGTGCTGGGGACGGACGGCGACGTCAGCACGCGCGTCTGCCGCTGGATGTCCTTCTGCCGTTCGGGATGGATTTCCAGGACCGAGATCAGCGGCGTCCTCTGCGGACAGTCGATGGCGATCTCGTAGCCGAGACGGATGAGCATGGGCGGCTGCCTAGCGTTAGAGTGGAACCCCTCCTCAACGCGAACCCGCCGCCGGCGGTTCCTTCACAAATGCTGCCCTGCCTCGACCGGCGCGATCAGTGGCGGAAGTGGCGCGCACCGGTGAACACCATGGCGATGCCGTGGGCGTCGGCGGCGGCGATAACCTCGTCGTCGCGCATCGAACCGCCCGGCTGGATGACGGCCGTCGCACCGGCCTCGACGGCCGACAGGAGTCCGTCGGCGAAGGGGAAGAACGCGTCGGAAGCGACGACCGAACCCTTCGCCAGGCTCTCCGCCAGGCCGGCGGCGGCAGTGGCGTCCTCCGCCTTGCGCGCGGCGATGCGCGAGGAATCGACGCGGCTCATCTGGCCGGCGCCGATGCCGACGGTGGCGCCGCCGCGGGCGTAGACGATGGCGTTCGACTTGACGTGCTTGGTGACGCGGAAGGCGAAGCGCAAGTCGGCCGTCTCGGCCGCGGTCGGCGCTCGCTTCGTCACCACCTTCAGCGTCAGGTCGTCGACGACGGCGTTGTCTCGCGACTGGACGAGGAGGCCGCCGGCGACCGACTTGAATGCGAGGCCGCCGGCGCGCGGATCAGGCAGGCCGCCCGTGACGAGCAACCTCAGATTCTTCTTCGCTGCGACGATGGCGACGGCCTCCTCGCTCGCTTCCGGCGCGATGATCACCTCGGTGAACACCTTGACGATCTCCTCGGCCGCCTCGGCGTCGAGCAGGCGATTGACGGCGACGATGCCGCCGAAGGCCGAGACGGGGTCGCAGCGCAGCGCCTTCAGATAGGCGTCCTTCAGCGAGCCGCCTTCGGCGACGCCGCAGGGATTGGCGTGCTTGACTATGACCACCGCCGCCGTCCGCGCCGGATCGAACTCGCCGGCGAGCTCGAAGGCGGCGTCGGTGTCGTTGATGTTGTTGTAGGAGAGTTGCTTGCCCTGGATCTGCCGCGCCGTGGCGACGCCCGGACGCGGGTCGCCGCTGACGTAGAACCCCGCCGACTGATGCGGGTTTTCGCCGTAGCGCATCACCGTCTCGAGCCTGCCGCCGAAGGCGCGCCACGACGGGTGCTCGACCGCGAGCGTCTCGGCGAACCAGCCGGAGATGGCGGCGTCGTAGGAAGCCGTGCGGGCGAAAGCCTTTGCCGCCAGCCGCTTGCGGAAATCGAGCGACAGCGAGCCGAAGTTGAGTTCGAGGGCGTTGAGCAGGGGCGCGTAGTCCTCCGGGTCGGTGACCACGGCGACATAAGCGTGGTTCTTGGCCGAGGCGCGCACCATGGCCGGTCCGCCGATGTCGATGTTCTCGACGACCGACGCGTAGTCGCCGCCGCCGCGGCGCACCTCCTCGAACGGGTACAGATTGACCACGACGAGATCGATCGGCTCGATGCCGTGCTCGGCCATGGCCTCGGCATGGGCGGGATCGTCGCGGACGCCGAGCAGCGCGCCGTGGACCGAAGGATGCAGCGTCTTCACCCGGCCGTCCATGATTTCGGGAAAGCCGGTCAGTTCCGAGACGTCGCGCACCGCGATGCCGCCGGCGGCGAGCGCCTTCGCCGTGCCGCCCGTCGAGACGATCTCGACGCCGGTCCGCGCCAGCGCGGCGGCGAACTCGACGAGCCCGGTCTTGTCCGATACCGAGATCAGGGCGCGGCGAACCGGCACGAGGTCCGGCGCGGGAAACTTGCTGGAAGCGACGGCCATGAGGCGTCTCCTGTATCTGCAGGCGGATGCGTGCCGCCTAACATACTCGGGAGGCAAGCGAAACTGCGCGAACGAGCCGCACCGCGGCAATTGCGAGGTTCAGCCTTTCGTCGATGCCGCCGTGCCGATGCGCTCCAGCCGCCAGCGGATTTCCGGCGTCTGCGAGGCCTTGCAGGCGATCACGATCTGCCGTGATCGCCGCGGCCCGACGATCGCGGCGAAAAAGATCGATTCCTCCACCGCCGGTTCGAAGCCGTCCGCGGAAAACGCCCAGACATCGGCGCCCGGCGCACTCAGGAGGAGGCGGCCATCCTCGGCCTGCTGCACGTTCACGTCGGGATGGAGGTGGAAGCGCAGCGTCGCCTGATCGCGGCCATTGTCCCTGGCCGGTTCTCCGCCGGCGCGGAACACCCGATCGCGCCCTTCGAGAAGGTTTCCGCCCGCGCTCAGCGCCAGTTCGCGCTCGTGATAGAGGCCGAAGCGCGATGCGTAGCCGTCATGGCAGGCGGCGAAGCCCTGGACGCCTTCGCGGTCCGTGCGTTCGCTCCTTATCGCGCGCGGCCCGTCGATCAGCGGCCAGCCGATCAGGCGGCTGATGCGCGGCCGATAGCTGAACCGCGCCGAGGACGTGTCGTTGAGGGTGAGCGTGGAATGCGCGGCGGTCGCCCGCGCCAGCGGCCGGAAATCCTCCGCCCCGAACGTGTCGACGCCGCAGTTGACGATGAAGCACTGGCGACCGGAGGAGAGCTCGAAGGACAGGCATCCGGCGTGGGCGGCCCCCGAAACCGCCGGCGGAGGCGGCGCGCCGGTGTCGGCGAGGACCGTGACATCGCCCATCGACAGACGCTCGTATCCGGAATGCGGCGCATGCAGCAGCGGTGCGCCGCCGGTGTCGTCGTGGCGAAGGATCGCGGCGATGCGATCGTGGATGGTCACGCCCATGCCGTTGAAGCGGGCGAGTCCGCCGTCCTGGTGGCGGAAAAAGCGCAAGGCGGGCAGCATGCGCTCGACGGCCTCGATCAGCGCCTGGGGTGGCGCTTCGGCCTGGTTGGCGAAGGTCTGGCGCAGCGGCAGGAGATCGGCCAGGAGTTCCATCACCACCATCGGATTGCGCGAGACATGGCCGCCGTCCGGCAGGATCTGGCGTTCGAGTTCTTGCGACAGGTTGCGGCCGGCGGCCCTGACGGCCGACGGGGAGGCAGGCAGCGCCAGGGCGGCGTAGGCGAGCGCGATGCGCGCCCGCAGCCGCTGCTTGCCATCGTCCATCTCGCGGACCATCGAGCGCAGGTAGCGTATCTGTACCGCGAGAGAGCGGAGGAAGGCGCGATAGAACGTGAACTCCGCGCCGTGCAGCACGACGGAGGAATGCTGCAGCCAGGCGATGATGCGCCGGGCGGTGACCGCAGGATCCCAGGCGACGCCGGCAATGCGGCCGCCGTGAACCGCGATCCAGTCGGAGACAAGCGCCCTGGCGTTGGCCGCAGCGAGATCGGATCCCGCGGCACGCATGTGCCGCAGCCAGCGGAACCCGTGCAGCGAACGGTTCCAGCCGCGGTCGGCAACCTCGATCTGGAAGGGGGAGCGGCCGCCGGTCTCGACCAGGTGACCCGACAGCGGGAAGCGGCCGTAGTAGATCTCCAGCGCTATCTGCGGATCGGCCAGGCGGAGATCGGGCGGCGCGACGAGTACGCGCTCGGGCGTGCGGCCGGCATAGCGCCAGCGATAGACGGGCCCCGAGCGGATGCGCCGCCGCGCGCGACGCCATGTCTCGCGCACGACCAGCGCCCACAGGCGCGGTGTGCCGCTCCCCGCACGTGCCAAGTTCCCTCCTTCGCCGGGCGTCCTCACCGTCGCCAACTTAGTTGATTAATCGTTATCGGGGAGGGTGAAAATTTGGTTATCTCGGTCCCGAGCCGATGCGGCGGAAGCGCGCCGCGAAAAACCCGTCCATCCCGGACAGCGAGGTAGTTTCCAGGATGAGGTCGGCGGGCGTCGTCCTCAGCGTCCCTTCGGCGGTGACGAAGGCCGCGATCCCTGGCAGCTCGTCCGGGCGGATCGGGTCGGCAACGACGCGCTGGTCCGCCGAAAGGAACGCGGCGCGGAGGGCTTCGCCCTCCTCCGGATCGAGCGAACAGTTGGAGAAGACGATCACCCCGCCGGGCCTGACCATGCCGACGGCGCGCTCGAGCAGCCGCCGCTGCAGGCCGGCGAGCTTGGCGATGTCGTCGGGCCCTTTCGTCCAGAGAACGTCGGGATGCCGGCGCACGGTGCCGGTCGACGAGCACGGCGCATCGAGCAGCACGGCGTCGAAGAGGGCGGGCGGCGTGTAGTCGAGAAGGTCGGCCTCGACGACATCCGCTTCCAGCTTCAGCCTTTCGAGATTGGCGGCGAGGCGCTTGAGACGGTTGCGCGACTGATCGACGGCGGTGACACGCGCGCCGGCCGCCACGAGTTGCGCCGTCTTGCCGCCCGGCGCGGCGCAAAGGTCGGCCACGGAAAGCCCGCGCACGTCGCCGAGCAGACGCGCCGGCAGGGCGGCGGCGGCGTCCTGCACCCACCAGTCGCCGTCGGCGAAGCCCGGCAGATCCTGGACGGGTCCGGAGAGCCGGGCGATGCGCACGCTGCCCGTGGGCAGGACGATGCCGTCGAGGCGGTGCGCCCAGCCTGCCGCGTCGGACCTCACGGTGAAGTCGGTGGGCGGCTCGGCGCGGTGCGCGGCGAGGATGGCCGCGGCCCGTTCCTCGCCATAGGCCGCTCTCAGGCGCCTGGAGAACCAGTCGGGGGTGTCGTCGTTGGCCTTGATCTCGGCGGGAAGGGCCCGTTCCTTCACCCGGCCAAGCGCGCGAAGCACCGCGTTGACGAGACCGGAGAAGCGCACGGTACGTGGATCGGACTTGGCATGGGCGACGGCCATGTCGACCGCCGCGCGGTCGGGCACGTCGAGGAACAGCATCTGGGCGGCGGCGACGTGGAGGATGTGCTCGAGCGAGCGCGCGTTCGGCGGCAGCGGCCGCTCCAGGCGGCGCGCGATCAGCTTGCCGATGGTGACGCGATAACGCAGCGCTGTGGCGAGGATCGCCTTGACCAGGGAGCGGTCGCGCGGCGGGAGCGCGCGGAACTGGGGGTGGCCGTGCTCGGCGTCGGTCAGCGCGTCGAGCGGCGTCCTCGCGTCGATGACGGCGCCGAGCAACCGCGCCGCCACCTGACGCGCCGCCAGGCCGGCGATGCCTTCATCCGGTTGCTGGCTGCGCTCGGCCTTGCCCCGGCCGGGCCGGGCGGCCGCCTCGGTCACGACCAGGGACCCTTCGGCCCGGTAGGACTGCGGCCCCAGCGTCCGGAAGGCTTCTTCTGCGTCGGCTCGGGCGCCTGCGTGGTCTCCGGCGCGCCCCACGGACCGGCCTTCGGCTGGGCGGTCGGCTCGTCAGACGCCGGCCTGGGAGCGCTGCGCTCCTCGCCGCGCGGCCGCGCGGCGCCGCCGCGCGCATCGGCCTGCCACTGCTGGGCGAGCTGCTCGAGCGCGGCAATGCGGTTCTCCGGCGCCGGGTGGGTCGAGAACAGACTGTCCATGCGCTCGCCCGAAAGCGGGTTGACGATGAACATGTGCGCGGTGGCGGGATTGCGCTCGGCGTCGTCGTTGCGGATGCTGCCCGCCGCGGCGGCGATCTTGCCGAGCGCCGAGGCGAGCCACAGCGGCTGGCCGCAGATCTCGGCGCCGAGCCGGTCGGCTGAATATTCGCGCGTCCGGCTGACCGCCATCTGCACCATGGCGGCGGCGAGCGGCGCGACGATCATCGCCACCAGCACGCCGACGAAGCCGAGCGGATTGTTGTTGTCGCGGTTGCCGCCGAAGAAGAAGGCGAAGTTGCCGAGCATGGAGATGGCGCCGGCGAGCGTCGCCGTCACCGTCATGGTGAGCGTGTCGCGGTTCTTCACATGTGCCAGTTCGTGCGCCATGACGCCGGCGGCCTCCTCGTAGGTGAGGCGCTGCAGCAGGCCCGTGGTGGCGGCCACGGCGGCGTTCTGCGGATTGCGGCCGGTGGCAAACGCGTTGGGCTGCGGGCTGTCGATCAGGTAGACCTTCGGCATCGGCAGGCCGGCGCGCGCGGCGAGATCGCGGACGATGCCGTAGAACTCCGGTGCGCTCCGCTCGTCGACCTCGACGGCATGGTGCATGCGCAGCACCATCTTGTCGGCGTTCCAGTAGCTGAACAGGTTCATCGCCGCCGCGATCAGGAAAGCGATCGTCATGCCGCCTGACCCGCCGATGAGGTAGCCAACGCCCATGAAGAGCGCGGTCATCGCCGCCAGGAGCATCGCAGTGCGGATCGTGTTCATCCGAAATTCCCGTTTTTTTCAGTACCGACCGGGGTCGATCCCCGGAAGCGGCCGTTCTATATGATGGGAAGATCCGCGGGGCCTTTCAATCCTCGCGCCTTCCGGAACCCATAGCCATGACCGACGAATCAGCTCCGACCACGTCCGCGACCGACGCCGAGCCGCAGGCCGCGCCGGCCCGCACGCTCAGCCCGGCAGCCGAGCGCGCACTCGCCGAGGCCGAGGCCCGGCGCGAGGAATACCGCCGCTACGAGGCTTCGCGTCCACGCGAGATCGGCGGCCGCGGCGGCCGCGAGCCCGGCCGCTACGGCGACTGGGAGGTGAAGGGCCTCACCGCCGACTTCTGACAGCGGCGAAGCCGGCTCACGCCGGCTTCTGGTAGGCCCGCGTGCGCACCACCGGCAGCAAGGCGAGGCCGATGACGAACAGCACGATGATCGGCGTCACGCCGAGGCGTTGCGCGTCGACGCTCGACAGGCCGAACGCCTCCGAAGCGAAGAAGGCGGTGGCGAAGGCGATGGCCAGCGGACCGATGAAGGTGGTCGCCTTGCCCGACAGCGCGTAGAGGCCGAACGCCTCGGTTACGCGGTCGCGTTCCACCTGGTCGACCAGGAGCGTGCGCGACGAAGCCTGGATCGATCCGCCCGCGGCGCCGATCAGGGCCCCGGCGATGTAGAACATGATGTCGGGGATGGTGCTGTCGGCCCCTTCCGCGGCAACCGTCATGAACAGGACCTCGGTCTTGGTCGTGGAGATCACCAGCAGGCAGCACAGCGACAGGACCAGGATCGAGAAACTGACGACCGGTTTCGGACCCCAGGCCTGGTCGGCGCGGCCGCCGAGCCAGGCGCCGATGGCGCCGGTCAGGTTGGCGAGGATGCCGAACACGCCGATCTGGATGATCGACCAGCCGAGCACGCCGGCGGCGTAGATGCCGCCGAACGAATAGAGCGCGTTGAGCGCGTCGCGGTAGAACATCGAGGAGAGCAGGAAGCTGAAGTAGCTGCGGTCGGACGGCAGGCCGCGCAGTGTGGCGCCGAGCTGGGCGAGGCCCTGGCGCACGGCGCCCTTCGACGCCGCGCGGCGCACGACGTCGGGCGTGAACAGGAACATCGGCAGGATGAAGATCGCGTACCAGACCGCTGTCAGCGGGCCGGAGGCGCGGTCGCCCTCGCGCATCGCCGGGTCGAAGCCGAACAGCGGGTCGAGGCCGAGCAGCGTCTTGCCGGTCGTCGGCGATCCCGACAGCAGGCCGAGCACGATGACCAGCGAGACGATGCCGCCGACATAGCCCAGACCCCAGGCCGAGCCGGACAGGCGGCCGAGTTCGGAGCGGGGCACGAGGTTGGGCATCATGGCGTTGTTGAACACCGCCGCGAATTCCATGCCGATCAGCGCCAGCACGACGGCGAGCATGACGAACGCCATCTCCTGCGAGCCGGGCACGGCGAACCACAGCATCCAGCAACCGATGATGCCGATGATCGAAAAGAGCAGGATCCACGGCTTGCGCGGGCCGGACGCGTCGGCGATAGCGCCGAGCACCGGCGACGACAGGGCGATGATCAGGCCGCCGATGCCGGTGGCATAGCCCCAGAGCTCCTGGCCCTTGGCCGGATCGGGCGCCACGGCGGCGGCGAAGTAGGGGGCGAAGACGAAGGTGATGATCAACGTGTAGAACGGCTGCTGCGCCCAATCGAACAGCATCCAGCCCCAGATGCCGCGCTTCGAGGCGCGCTTGAACTCAGCTTCGGCCATGTCGTCCCCCGGTCCCCTTCGTCAAACGCCTAAAGACCGGTCAGGTCGCCCATCAGGCCTGCCGCCACGGACAGGCGCGAGACGGTGATGTCCCCGCCCTCCGTCAGCGCCTGAAGACGCTCGCGCGCCCTTGCGATGCGCTCGCCGCCCGCCTCGATCCACGCCGCCACCGGATCCCCGGCGGCGCCGAACGACGACAGCGCGGATATCGCGATGCCCCGCCGCGCGGCGCCGATCATGTCATTCGCCCGCGAAAGCGCAAGGCCGTCGTAATAGTCCGACGGCTGAATCGCGCGGGCGGCGTCCTCGATGCGGCCGATGCGGAACGCCTCGCTGACGCCGAAGAAGGCGCGCGCCGCGGCCTCCACCGCCACGCCGGCCTGGCGCCCGACCAGCGCAATGTCGGGGATGAGTTCGTAGACGTCGAGCGCGGCGAGGTGCTCGGCTAGCTTCGCCGGCGCCCCCGCGGCGGCGAAGCCGGCGCGCCGCGCTTCGTGCTTCTCGCGCATGAAGGGCGGCAGGATCGCCATCAGCACCGGTTCGACCGCGGCGCGCGCGTTGCCGAGCGCCAGGATCTCGTCGCCCACCGGCAGCGACGGATCGCCGTGCTTGAGCAGCCACGCGGTCGCGGCGCGCAGCAGGCGCACGACGGACTCGTAGAAGCCAAGCTGCGCCTGGCCGTCGACGCGGTTGTCGAGGGCGTCGATCTCGGCATAGAGCGCCGGCAGCGCGAAGCCGCCGCGCGCCACCTCGAAGGCGCGCACGACTTCGGCCGGCCCGCGGCCGGTGGCGTCCTGCAACCGGCTGACGAAGGACGGCCCGCCGCGGTTGACGAGGTCGTTGGCGACGACTGTCGCGATGATCTCGCGGCGCAGCCGGTGGCCGCGGATCTCGGCGGCATAGCGCTCGCGCATCCGTGCCGGGAAGTAGCCAAGCAGGTCGGCCTCGAAATGCGGGTCGTCGGGCAGCGGGCTGGCGACGATGTCGGAGAACAGCACGATCTTGGCGTAGGCGAGCAGCACGCCGATCTCGGCCCGGGTCAGCGATTCGTCCCGTACCTGCCGCTCCGCCAGCGCCATCGGCGACGGCAGGTATTCGACGGCGCGGTCGAGCAGGCCGCGCGCCTCCAGCATGGTCATGAAGCGCGCCTGGTGTGCGAGGTCGGCGATGCCGCGGCGCTGCACCACGGAGAGCGCCAGCGTCTGCTCGTAGTTGTTGGCCAGCACCAGCTTGCCCACCTCGTCGGTCATCTGGGCGAGCAGCACGTTGCGGTCCTCGCGGGTGAGCGAGCCGGAGCGCATCGCCTGCGCCAGCGCGATCTTGATGTTGACCTCGACGTCGGACGAGTTGACGCCGCCGGAATTGTCGATGGCGTCGGAGTTGCAGGCGCCGCCGGCGAGGCCGAACTCGATGCGGGCGCGCTGGGTGACGCCGAGATTGGCGCCCTCGCCGATCACCTTGGCGCGAACTTCCGCGGCGGTGACGCGGATGCCGTCGTTGGCGCGGTCGCCGGCGTCGGCGTTGGTCTCGGTGGAAGCGCGCACATAGGTGCCGATGCCGCCGAACCAGAGCAGGTCGACGGGCGCCCTGAGGATGGCGCTCATGATCTCGGCCGGCGTTGCCACCGTCTTGTCGAAACCGATCGCCGCCGCCGCTTCCGGAGTCAGCGTCACCGACTTCTGCGCGCGCGGCACGATCATGCCGCCGGCGGAGAGCTTGGTCTTGTCGTAGTCCTGCCAGGACGAGCGCGGCAGGGCGAACAGCCGCCGACGCTCTTCCATCGAGGCGGCCGGATCGGGGTCCGGATCGATGAAGATGTCGCGGTGGTCGAAGGCGGCGAGAAGGCGCGTCTCGTCCGAGAGCAGCATGCCGTTGCCGAACACGTCGCCCGACATGTCGCCGACGCCGACGCAGGTGAAGGGCGAGGCCTGGATGTCGCGGTTCATCTCGCGGAAGTGCCGCTTGACCGCTTCCCAGGCGCCGCGGGCGGTGATGCCCATCTTCTTGTGGTCGTAGCCCGCCGAACCGCCCGATGCGAAGGCGTCGTCCAGCCAGAAGCCGTGCGCCTGGCTGATCGAATTCGCGGTGTCGGAGAAGGTCGCGGTGCCCTTGTCGGCGGCGACGACGAAATAGGGATCGTCGGCGTCGCGGCGCACGACGTGCGCCGGCGGGACGACCGCGCCGGCATCGAGATTGTCGGTGATGGAAAGAAGGCTGGAGACGAAGTTGATATAGGCCTGCCGCCCGGCCTCGAACACGGCGTCGCGGCCGCCGCCTGCCGGCAGACGCTTCGGATAGAAGCCGCCCTTGGCGCCGACCGGCACGATGACGGCGTTCTTGACCTGCTGCGCCTTGACCAGGCCGAGTACTTCGGTGCGGTAGTCCTGGGCGCGGTCCGACCACCTGAGCCCACCGCGCGCGACCGGGCCGAAGCGTAGGTGAACGCCCTCGACCTCCGGACCGTAGACGAAGATCTCGCGCCAGGGCCGCGGCTCCGGCAGGCCGGTGACGGCCTTCGAATCGAGCTTGAACGCAAACGAGACGCCGTCCGGCCGGTCGGGAATGAAATGGTTGGTGCGCAGCGTCGCCTCGATAAGGTTCAGGTAGCGGCGGATGATGGTGTCGTCGTCAATGCTGGGGACGGCATCGAGTTCGTCCTTGATCTTCGCCTTGAGGTGGCGCGCCGTGACCTCCCCGTCAGGCTGCGCCGGATTGAAAAGCGCGACGAACAACTGGTGCAGACCCCGCGCGATCTGCGGATAGCGGTTGAGCGTGCCGGCGATGAAGTCCTGGCTCTGCGGGATGCCGGCCTGCTGCAGATAGCGGCCATAGGCGCGCAACACGCGGATTTCCAGGGACCGCAGGCCGGCCGTCGAGGCGAGCGCGTTGTAACCGTCATTGTCGCTGTCGCCGCGCCAGACCGAGAGAAACACGTCCTCGAACAGCGCGCCGCCGTCGGCGAGGTCGATCGGCCGGCCGAAGGCGCTCTCCAGCTCCATGTCGTGGACGAAGACGGTCGGCCGCTCGCCGTCGGGAACCTCGAAGGTGCGTTCGCTGATGACGCGGAAGCCGATGTTCTCCAGCACCGGAACGCGCCGCGACAGCGAAACCGGCTCGCCGAAATGGTAGATCTTGAGCGCGGCCTGCGTTTCGGCCTGGCCGGCATGGCGATAGTAGTCGATGGCGATCGTCCGCTCCGCGTCGAGGCGGGCGATGCGGCCGGCATCCGCCAGCGCCTCACCGGGCGAGAAGGACCCGCGGTAGCTTTCCGGCAATCGCCCGGCGATCTCGACGAGCGAGGAATCGGCGCCGGCGTCCGACGCCGCCTCGCGCAGGCCGTCGTCCCAGGTGCGGATGATGTCGCGGATGCCGGCCTCGATGGTCTCCGCTTCGATCTTCGGGGTTTTTCCGCCGGACCGGCCGATGATGAAGTGCACGCGCGCCAGCGATCCTTCGGGGAAGGCCGGATAGTAGGCCGAGACCCTGCCCTCGAAGACCGTCTTGAGATAGGCTCCGATCTTCTCGCGCACGGCGCTGTCGTAGCGGTCGCGCGGGACGAAGACGATCACCGAGACGAAGCGGTCGAACTGGTCCGGCCGCACCAGTGCGCGCACGCGCGGCCGCTCGCCGAGCGCCAGGATCGACTCGGCGTGCTTGCGCAGCGTCGGCACGGCGATCTGGAACAGTTCGTCGCGCGGATAGGACTCCAGGACGTTGATGAGGGCCTTGCCCGAATGGTCGTTGGGATCGAATCCGGACTTCGCGATGACGGCCTGCACCTTCGATCGAAGGTAGGGGATCTTCATCACCGACCGCGTGTAGGCCGTCGAGGTGAACAAGCCCACCGCACGCAGTTCGCCGGACAGCCTGCCATTGTCGTCGTAGGTCTTGATGCCGACGTAGTCGAGGTAGATGCGCCGGTGGACCACCGACTTGGCGTTGGCCTTGGTGACGATCAGCGGATCCGGCCCGTACAGGAAGGCGCGGATCTCGGGCGTGGTCGACACGGCCTCGGAGCCGCGGCGCAGCACCAGCACGTCAGGATCGGCGAGGATGCCGAGACCGCGCTTGTCGGAACGTTCGAGCGTGCCGCTCTTCTCGCCGCCGGAATAGACGAACTCGCGCATGCCGAGGAAGGTGAAATTGTCGTCGCGCAGCCATTCGAGGAAGGCGATCGCCTCGGCGACGTCGTCCTTGTCGAGCGGCACCGGCGAGTAGCGGAACTGGGTTATCGCCTGGTCGAGGCGGGCCAGCATCGGCTTCCAGTCGGCAACCGCTGCCCGCACCTGGACGAGGATCCTGCCGAGACGCTCCGCGAGACCCTCGGCTTCGCGTTCGGTCAACGGCGATACGTGGACATGGATCAGGCTGACGCGGTCGGCGCCGGCATCGGTCTTCGCCGCGCCCTGCTCGCCGAGCAGCTCGGCGACGCCCGTGCCGTCGTGGCGCACGGCGAACACCGGATGCACGACGAGCGACGCCTCGCCTGCGCTCTCGCTGATCTCGGAGAGGATCGAATCGAACAGGAACGGCATGTTGTCGTTGATGACGGTGATCGCGGTCACCGGTCGGCCGTGGCGGCGGACCTCGCGGCCGTTGTCGATGTCGACCACGCTTTCGCCCTTGCGGTGCCGGCTCAGCGCCGCCCAGGCGCGCCGGGCGGCCTTCTCCAGATCGCCGGGCTCATAGCAGGAGACGTCTTCCGCCGGCGCCCGCGTCAGGAGAAAGGAAGCCAGCTTTCGCGCGCCGCCACCCTCTTCCTCCGGCCCTGCGACATTTCCGGCCTTGCGGCCCTTCAGGCTGTCCACCATGGCGCTTTGTCCTCCCACCGCCGGCGCATTGTGCTTATGCTAGCAGATGATGATGCTTTTACGATTGCGGATCGGTCCCGTTCCGCCGGGAAGCACAGATTTCGTCGAGGAGGAATACCGAATGAGCGAACCCATCGTCGCGCTCGCCATCGAGCCGTCCGCACCGCTGAGCGAAGCGACCGAAGCCTATTTCGACAAATGCCGGGAAAAGCTCGGCCTCGTGCCGAACGTGCTGCAGGCCTATGCCTTCGACGAGAAGAAGCTGCGCGCCTTCACCGACATGTACAACG
>CAYJMY010000113.1:0-16083 GCA_964371125.1 uncultured Mesorhizobium sp.
GCTTCCACCTCAGGAAATTGGCGATGAGAGCCAGGCCGAGCGCCTGGCTCTTCTCGGGATGGAACTGCGTGCCGGCAACGTTGCCGCGCGCCACCGCGGCGGTGACCGGTCCGCCATAGTCGGTCACGGCCAGCACGTCCTCCGGCTTCGTCACGGCGAGGTGATAGGAATGGACAAAATAGGCGTGCAGGCCGTCGTCACCGGTGACGATGCCGGCGAACAGCGGGTGGTCGCGCCTGAGTTCGATCGTGTTCCAGCCGATCTGCGGGATCTTCAGCGCCGGGTCGGACGGCTGGATCTCCCTGACGTCGCCGGCGATCCAGCCGAAACCGCGGGTGACGGTCTTCTCCAGCCCGCGTTCGGACATCAGCTGCATGCCGACGCAGATGCCGAGGAAGGGCCGGCCCTTCTCCGTCGCGACTTCCTCGACCGCCTCCCACATGCCGTCGACGGCATGCAGGCCCGCGGCGCAGTCGGCATAGGCGCCGACGCCGGGAAGCACGATACGGTCGGCCGTCCGCACCCGCTCGGCATCGGCGGTCAGGTCGATCTCGGCGGCGATGCCGGCCTCGCGCGCGGCGCGCTCGAAGGCCTTGGTCGCCGAGCGGAGGTTGCCCGAGCCGTAGTCGATGATGGCGACCCGCATGTCAGCGCGTTCCCGGATAGGCGAGCAGGCCGAGCGCCGGGCCCGCGGCGGCTGGCCTGGGCAAGGCCGGGGCTGTCCCGGCCGCCATCGGTACGATCGCAGCGCCGCCGCCGAGCCGCAGGCCGGTAAAGTAGCGCAGTTCCGCATCGCCGAGCGAATCCGCCTCGACTACGCCTCGATCAACATAGCCGCGCCGGCGCAGCGCCGCGATCCGCAGCGCCGATCCTTCAAGGCCGACATAGATCGAGACCAGGATCGACATAAGCGGCGCCGCCGCGGTGAAGTACGCGCCGGAGCTTTCGGCCGCGGCAAGCAGCAGGGCCGCGCCGATCGCCAGCACCCCCTCGATCCAGAGCCGTTGCCACAACAACCAGACGAACGGGACAAGGAATCCGATCACGGCGAAACCGTCGCGGACGAAAACCGCGCCGTCGCGGCCCGCTTCCGGGCGCTCCATGACGACATAGGCAGCCATCTCAGCCTCCCAACGTACCCTTGGTCGAGGGGATCGCACCCGCTTGCCGGGGATCGGGTTCGATCGCCGTCCGCAGGGCGCGCGCGACCGCCTTGAAGCAGGTCTCGGCGATATGGTGGTTGTTGGCGCCGTACTGGTTGCGCACGTGGAGCGTGATGCCGGCGTTCTGCGCCAGGGCCTGGAAGAACTCGCGTACCAGTTCGGTGTCGAAGGTGCCGATCTTGGGCGCCGAGAACGGCACGTTCCAGACGAGGAACGGACGGCCGGACACGTCCACCGCAGCCGAGGTCAGCGTCTCGTCCATGGCGAGGTCGATCGATGCGTAGCGGCAGATGCCGCGCCGTTCGCCGAGCGCCTTCGAGATCGCCTGACCGAGCGCGATTCCGGTGTCCTCGACCGTGTGGTGGTCGTCGATGTGCAGGTCGCCCTTGGCCTTGGCGACGACGTCGATCAGGGAGTGGCGGGAGAGTTGCTCGAGCATGTGGTCGAAGAAGCCGACACCCGTGGCGACATCGAAGCGCCCGGTTCCGTCGAGATCGACGGATACGGAAATCTCCGTCTCCTTGGTGCTGCGGCTCACCGCCGCCACGCGACTGGACGATGCCGACGTCATGTCCGTTCTCCGATGGGTTGCGCGAGGTCGCCGCCTTCTAACAGCATGGAAGAGGGAACGCCAGTTCGTCGGCCACAACAGCCGCCGCGCAATTTGCATTCGGCCGGCGGCTGCATACATAGGGTTGCATACCCCTCGTGCCGCGCGCATTGCCATCGGGATCGCGCCTATCGGAGAAATCGATGTCTAACGAAATCATCATGCACGGCACGACGATCGTGACCGTTCGCAAGGGCGGCAAGGTCGTAATCGCCGGCGACGGGCAGGTCAGCCTCGGCCAGACCGTCATGAAGGGCAACGCCCGCAAGGTCCGCCGCATCGGCAAGGGAAACGTCATCGCCGGATTCGCCGGAGCGACCGCCGACGCTTTCACCCTTCTCGAACGCCTGGAGACGAAGCTCGAGCAGTACCCCGACCAGCTGACCAGGGCCTGCGTCGAACTCGCCAAGGACTGGCGCACCGACCGCTACCTGCGCCGGCTGGAAGCGATGATGCTGGTCGCAGACAAGAACGTGTCGCTGGCCCTGACCGGAACCGGCGACGTGCTCGAACCCGAGTTCGGCGTCATGGCGATCGGTTCCGGCGGCAACTACGCGCTCGCTGCCGCCCGCGCCCTGATCGATACCGACAAGGATGCGGAGGAGATCGCCCGGCGCGCCATGCAGATCGCGGCCGACATCTGTGTCTACACCAACCACAGCGTCGTCGTGGAAGCGCTCGATGCAGCGTGATCCGCAACCGATCGGCTTCGTCCCTGTCGGCCCCGAACACTACCCGTTGCTGCAAGCGTGGCTCGACGCGCCGCACATGCGGGAATGGTGGGGTGACTCGGAGGACGAACTCGGCGTCATCCGCGACATGGTCGAGGGCCGCGACACGACGCGACCCTTCCTGATCGCGATGGACGGCGAACCGATCGGCTACATCCAGTGCTGGTTCATCGGCCACCATCAGAACGAAAAGTGGCTCGCCGATCACCCGTGGCTCGCCGAACTGCCGTCGGAGGCCGTCGGCGTCGACCTGTCCATCGGCGACCCGCAATGGCTGTCGCAAGGGATCGGATCGGCGGCGCTTGCCGCCTTCGTCCGGCGCCTACGCGAGGAAGGCCACGAGTCGATCGTCATCGACCCGGCTTCCGAGAACCACCGAGCCGTACGCGCCTACACGAAGGCAGGCTTCCGTCCGATCCAGCATCTCCTGGGACGCACAGGAGACACGCTGATCATGCAATTCGACCCAGAGAACAACGAAAAATGACCACTTATTCTCCCCGCGAGATCGTCTCCGAACTCGACCGCTTCATCATCGGCCAGAAGGACGCCAAGCGCGCCGTCGCCGTCGCCTTGCGCAACCGATGGCGCCGCCAGCAGCTCGAAGGCCAGATGCGCGAAGAGGTGATGCCGAAGAACATCCTGATGATCGGACCCACCGGCGTCGGCAAGACCGAGATATCCCGCCGCCTGGCCAAGCTTGCCGGGGCACCGTTCATCAAGGTCGAGGCGACGAAGTTCACCGAGGTCGGCTATGTCGGCCGCGACGTCGAGCAGATCGTGCGCGACCTGGTCGAGGTCGCCATCGGCCTGGTGCGCGAGAAGATGCGCGAGGACGTCAAGGCGCGGGCCCATGTCAACGCCGAGGAGCGTGTCCTCGAGGCGCTGGTCGGCAAGACCGCCAGCCCGGCGACCCGCGATTCGTTCCGCAAGAAGCTGCGCGACGGCGAACTCGACGACAAGGAGATCGAGGTCGAGGTCGCCGATTCCGGCGGCGGTGGCATGCCGGGATTCGAGATACCGGGCATGCCCGGCGGCAATATCGGCGTGCTCAACATCAACGACATGCTGTCGAAGGCGATGGGCGGCAAGCGCACCAAGACGCGTAAGACGACGGTCCGCGAATCCTATCCGATCCTGGTCAACGACGAATCGGACAAGCTGCTCGACCAGGAAGAGGTGGTTCGCCGCGCCCTCGAGTCGACCGAGAACGACGGCATCGTGTTCCTCGACGAGATCGACAAGATCGCCTCGCGCGAAGGCGGTGTCGGCGCCGGCGTCAGCCGCGAGGGCGTGCAGCGCGACCTGCTGCCGCTGGTCGAGGGAACCACGGTCGCGACGAAGTATGGACCGGTCAAGACCGATCACGTTCTGTTCATCGCGTCCGGCGCCTTTCACGTCGCCAAGCCGTCGGATCTGCTGCCCGAACTCCAGGGTCGGCTGCCGATCCGGGTGGAGCTCAGGCCGCTGGAGAAGGACGACTTCCGCCGCATCCTGACGGAGACCGAGGCCAGCCTGATCAAGCAGTACATCGCACTGCTGCTGACCGAAGGCGTGACGCTGGAGTTCACCGACGACGCCATCGATTCGCTGGCCGGCATCGCCGTCGACCTCAACGCCACCGTCGAGAACATCGGCGCGCGGCGCCTACAGACGGTCATGGAGCGCGTGCTCGACGAGATCTCCTTCGACGCGCCGGACCGCAACGGCACGACGGTGACGATCGATGCGGACTACGTTCGCCGCCATGTCGGCGATCTCGCCAAGAACACAGATTTGTCGCGATTCATCCTTTAGGAAGGTCCTGTCCCGGGGCGCCGGGACGCAGGCGGCGTCGGGCGGGGGCCGAGGATGCCGTCTGGTCCTCGACTACCAGCATCGCGTTTCCTATCGTGCGCGACCGGTCCCTGCACCCGAAGGTAGTCCTGGATGACGTTGCGCCTGCTCTTTTCGCTTCTGCTTCTTTCCATCGGAACCGCCGAAGCCGCGACGCTCGTGCCGCCGGGAAACCGCTACGAGGAACAGCCGGAAATCCCGGGTGCCTCAGCGTCGCGCACGCAGGCGCTGAAGACAACCTACGAGGCGAAGTACCGAAAGGTCTTCAAGCTGCTCGCCAGCGATCCGGAACTGCGCTCGAAGATCGTCGCCGTTTCCCGCGAATATGGCATCGACCCGATCCACATGGCCGGCGCCATCGTCGGCGAGCACACCTACAACGTCGACGCCTACGACCGCCTGCAGACCTATTACCTCAAAGCTGTGTCCTATCTCTCCAGCGGCTTCAGCTTCGCCTATGACGGCGAGGACATCGACACCTTCATCCAGCGTCCCGAATTCGCCCAGTGCGGCGAAGGTGCCGGCAGCTACGCGGCCTGGACCTGTCGCGAAAACGTGTGGAACGCGAAATTCCGCGGCAAGACCGTCGGCGGCACCGCGTTTCCCAACAAGCGCTTCAGCCAGACCTTCTTCCAGCCCTTCTATGCCGGGCAGACCTTCGGCATTGGCCAGCTCAATCCGCTGACGGCGCTGCAGATGAGCGACCTCGTCCACAAGGTCTCCGGCCTGCCGAAGCTCACCCACCGCAAGCCGCAGGCGGTCTACCAGACCATCATGGACCCGGATCTGACGCTCCCCTACGTCGCCGCCACGCTGAAGAAGGCGATCGATTCCTACCGCAGCATCGCCGGTTTCGACATCGCGCAGAATCCCGGCGTCACCGCGACGCTCTATAATGTCGGCGATCCCGAGGGCCGGGCGCGCGCATTGAAGAGAGAGAATGACGACCGCGTCGCCAAGGGCCTCGAGCCGCGCCTGCCGGAGGAGAATTATTACGGCTGGCTGGTGAACGACAAGCTCGCCGAACTGCGGAGCCTGTTCTAGAGCATTTCAAGTGAATCTTGGATCGCCCTGCCGGGGTTTGCCCCTGCAGCGGCGTCAGCGCCGCGCGCTTTCCTCGATGATTGCCTCGAGCCGGGCGATGGTTCCCTCGTCCAGCCGGCCGATCTCGGCGGCCAGGCGATTGGCGAGGCGCGTCGCTTCCGGCGGCAGGCCCGACGTGTCGACGACGACGCGCGGGTCAGACGTCGCGGCGAGGCGCTGCAGGTCTTCGGCGTCGTCCCAAATGACGTTGAAGTAGCCGATGATCTTCTGCACCAGCGGCCAGGACGGGACGCCCCTGCGCCCGTGTTCCAGGGCCGAAAGATAGGCAGAGCTGACGCCGAGAGCCGCCGCCATCTCCTTCTGCGTCACTCCCTTGTCGCGTCGCAGGCGACGCAGGCGCGCGCCGAACGGCGTCATCGGGAAGCTTCCCTACGCCGGAGCCGCACGTAGTACGCGCCGCCACCGCCGTGGTGCCGCGACGCCTCGTCGATGCCGCTCACAAGGTGGCGGAATGGTTGCGTCTTCAGCCATGACGGCAGCGACTTGCGCAAGACGCCGTCACCCCTCGACGAAGAACCCTTACCGGTGATGACCAGGACATAGCGGACGCCGCCGTCATGCGCGCGCTTGAGAAAGGACAGGAGAAGCGAATAGGCCTCTTCCTGGGTCATGCCGTGGAGATCGACCCGGCCTTCGATCGGCAGCCGGCCTTTGGAGAGCTTGTCGCGCGTCTGCACGTCGAACTTGTGCGCGACATGTTCCTTGCGCGGCTGGGCA
Source organism: uncultured Mesorhizobium sp. (assembly GCA_964371125.1). GTDB lineage: Bacteria > Pseudomonadota > Alphaproteobacteria > Rhizobiales > Rhizobiaceae > DUSC01. The sequence goes on from CAYJMY010000113.1 coordinate 6,162, forward strand.
GTGGTGAGTGGCGGCGCCGCTACGGGGAGCAACGCGGTCGCCGTTTGGGGCTTCGGCGCCGGCTTCGGCGCCTCCAGGACTCCGGAGGGCGACGACGGTTTTCGGAGCGGCTTGGCCGTCTTCGTCACCAGGCTCCAGAGGACGCGATCCTCTTCGCTGAGAATCTTGCTCATCGGCTCCGGCCTTCCGCTTCCGCGAGGCCGCGCGGCAGGAGGGCGAAAAAGTCCGCCGCCGAGCGGATGACGCCGGCGATCTCGCCCGCATCACTCCCGGAGCCAGTGAAGAGGTCGCCGCGCGCCGGCCCGGTTATCGCCGATCCCGTGTCCTGCGCGATCATGAGCCGGAAAAAGCCATCGCCGCCGAACGCCGTCAGCGTCGCCGCGGAAATGAAGAAGGGCGTGCCGAACGTGTGCAGCAACCGGTCGACGGCGATGGAGCGCCCCGGAGTCAGCGGAACCTTCGCCGCAGCGATCGGACCGAGCGCAGGATCATCCACCGGCGCCTCGCGAAAGAAGATGTAGGACCGGTTTCGCCAGAGAATCTCGTCGACCCGCTCGGGCCTCTCGCGGAACCAGCGCCGGATCGACTGCATGGTGACCTCGGCAAGCGGAATTTCGCCGAGGTCGGCAAGCACCCGGCCGGCGCCGGTGAAACGTTGTCCGGACTTCGCCGCATAGGTAATACGCCGGGTCGTGCCGTCCGTCATCTCGAGGCGCGCGGCGCCCTGGACGTGGATGAAGAACGCGTCGACCTTGTCCTCGAGCCAGGCGATCTCGAGGCCCATTCCGTCCAGCGCGCCCGATTCGATCGCCTGGCGGTCATGGTATTCGACGAGCCCGTCCGCTGTCTTGCGGCCGAAGGCGAGGTAAGAATCGAGCCTCGGGGGCCTGTTGCTATCGTCAACGTCGACGAGATCGGCAGGCCTGGACAGGAGCGGAACTCGGAACCGTTTGGTCCGGATTGGCGAAGCCGCGACAACCGGCTCGTAGAAGCCGGTGACGAAGCCGGCGCCGCCGCCGTCCGGTGCTATGGCCATCGGCACGAAATGGCGCTCGAAAAACGATCGCGCCGCGTCGGGATCCAGATTCCGCGTCGAGCGCGCTTCTTCATAGGCGGGCGCGAAGGCGTCCGCGGCCACGCCCAGCGATCCGGAGCGGTACTGTTTTTCGGCGGAGCGAATGGCGCAGCGCCTGAAGGCGGAATAGGCCAGAAGGTGCTCGTCCGCCCGCCAGCCGGGGAGAGCGTCAAAACCGACCGCGCGGAACAGCGTCGAAAGCGCCACGGCGCGCGCCTCCCGTCGCCCGGACTCAGTCCTCTTCTTCGGTAGCGACGAGCCGCCAGTTCGGATCGCGCGACCGCGTGTCGCGCGCGAAACTCCAGACGTCCTTCACTTCCGCGACCGTCTCGGGATCGCCATCGATGACCGAGCCGGCGCCGTCCCTTGTCGCCGAGATGAGCTCGCTGACGATGCGCAACGTGATGTGGGCTTCGCTGCCCTTCATCTCGGCGGTGACGATCTCGGCCTTGTCTATGCCGACGAACGAAGATTGGATCTTCTCGGAACGCGACTCGCGTTCGGCGATCGCGGCGACGAATCCATCATAGACCTCGCGCGAAAGCAGGTTCTTCAGCGTCTTGCGGTCGCCGTCGGCGAAGGCCATCACGATCATCTCGTAGGCCATCTTGGCGCCGTCGAGGAAAACCTTGGGGTCGAAGGACGGGTCGTTGTCCTTGATGGCGCGAAGCCCCTTGTTGATCTCCGTGCCGACGGGGGTAAAGGCGTCGATGGCCTTGTAGGCCTCGTCGTTCACTTCGGCCGTACCGCGCTTGCGCGGAAGCGCGACGATGTTGTCGGGCGCCTTTGCCGCTTCCTTCTGCGGCTTGCGCTTGCGTGCGGCGGTGTAGGGATCGAAGGGCGGGCGTTCGCTGCCGGTGCGACGGCCAAGCACGTTGCGCAGCTGGAAGAAGATCACGACAGCCGCGACCAGGAAGAACAGGGTGCCGAAATCGAAAAATTCCATGTCTGCCGCCAACCGATGTCCGCCACGACGCAAATCCGCCGTCGCGGCGTCGCCTGCAATCCTCACCCAGTACGTGCTCTTTCATATAGAACGCCGGGATGGATCATTCAAATGCAGCGCACGCATAACTATCTAGTGCACGATACGCCAGCGCTAACCGCGCCGCCGCCGCTTCTCAAGGACGAATAGAACAGTGTCACTCGCCGTTTCAGCCTTTTTGCTGCTCCTTCCGCTAGCGGAGATCGCGACCTTCGTCGTCGTCGGCAGCAAGATCGGCGCGCTGGCGACTGTGGCGCTGACGATTGCCATGAGTGTCGCCGGCGCCGTGCTGATGCGTTGGCAGGGGTTTGGCATTCTCGGCCGGCTGCAGCGCGAACTGGACACGGGCGGATCGCCGGGCCGTGAAATGGCCCACGGGGCGATGGTCCTGTTGGCGGGCGTTCTCCTGCTGATCCCGGGCTTCCTCACGGGCCTGCTCGGGTTGCTCCTGTTCATTCCGCCGGTCCGCGATCTCGCATGGCGGTTCCTGCGCAGCCGGGCGACGGTCGTGACGGACTTCACCTTCACCGATTTTCGCGCCGCACCGACCCGGGACAGCCACACGATCGACCTCGACGAGGACGAATACTCGCGCACTGCACCCAGGAAGCCGGGCAGCTCGCCCTGGCGGCGGACGGAGCTAGAGTGATAACCCTGCCCTCGCCGCGAACCTTGTCACGCCAATCCCGCCGTGATAGCCAACGCGCGATTTTTGAACGGGCCCTCTTTGGCGGCCTTTAGGAGAAACTAAGCCGATGGCCACGAACGAGAACAATCAATCGGCCGGCGCGACGACCGGCAACGGCGCCCAGCCCACTCTCAACGTGCTCGCGCAGTACGTCAAGGATTTGTCCTTCGAAAGCCCGGGCGCGCCGAACTCGCTGCGCGGGCGTGACCAGGCGCCGGGCATCAACATCAATGTCAATGTGAACGCCAATCCGCTCTCGGAGAAGGAGTTCGACGTCAACCTGTCTCTCAACGCCCGCGCTGGTTTCGACAAGGATGTGCTGTTCAACGTCGAACTCGTCTATGGCGGCGTCTTCCGCATCGAGGGCTTCCCGCAGGAGCACATGCTTCCGCTCCTGTTCATCGAGTGCCCGCGCCTGCTCTTCCCCTTCGCGCGCCAGATCATCGCCGACGCCACGCGCAACGGCGGCTTCCCGCCGCTGATGCTCGATCCGATCGATTTCGCCCAGATGTTCCAGCAAAAGATCGCTGAAGAGCAGACGAAGGCGAAGGTTCAGATGAACAGCTAGGATTCTTAGCTGGCTGGATCGATCAAGGCGGGGTTGCCAATCCCGCCCGCCGGCCCGGAATACTACTCCGTCGCAGCCGCCCAGAGCGCTGTCGCGCCCAGTTGCCGAACCATCTCGGCATGCGCGGCCCTCTCCTCGTCGGAAAGGCGACGACGCAGCACACGTTCGCGGCGCACGATCTCGACGCTGAGGCCGGCCCCACTGATGCCGACACGAGACGTCTGCTCCACCACCTCGAGGCCGAGCGCGGCCTGACGCCCGCCGATCAGTTCGATATAGACTTCGGCGAGGAGCTCGGAATCAAGAAGAGCTCCGTGCCTGGTGCGGTGGCTGTTGTCGATGCCATAGCGCCGGCACAATGCGTCAAGCGAGTTTGGACCCATAGGATGCTTGCGGCGGGCGAGCGCGAGCGTGTCGAGCACCCGGTCCGAACCGATCGGCGACAGGCCGATGCGGGCGAATTCGGCATTGATGAAACCGATGTCGAAATTGGCGTTGTGCGCGACCAGCCTGGCGCCATCGATGAACGTGGCAAATTCGTCGGCGATTTCCTGGAACACCGGCTTGCCCGCCAGGTCCGCGTTGGTGATCCCATGCACGGCTGCCGCATCCGGGTGAATCTCGCGGCCCTGCGGCTCGATGTAGTGATGGAACACGCGCCCGGTCGGGAAGCGATTGACCAGTTCGATGCCACCGATCTCGATGATGCGGTCGAGCCGCGAATCCAGGCCGGTGGTTTCGGTATCGAAAACAATTTCACGCATCGAATCACTCCCGCTCAAGATTCGCAGCGGTCGGCCGCTCAGGACAAGGGCCCGATCGTTCCCTGAACCGGTTTCTCTCCCGACAAGACCGCGATGATCGCCGCCACCGCCTCGCGGGCATGGTCAAGGCCTTGCCCGGTATCGACCACGAATTCGGCACGGGCACGCTTCTCGGCGTCGGAGACCTGTTTCGAAAGGATCGCCTCGAATTTCTCCGGCGTCATGCCGGGACGGGCGAGAACCCTCTCCCGCTGGATCTCTGCCGGCGCGGTGACGACGACCACCTTATCGACGCGCCCGCGTCCGCCAGTCTCGAAGAGCAGCGGGATGTCGAGGACGGCGAGCGGCGCGCCGGCCTTGCGGCATCGGTCGAGGAAGGCGTCGGCGTCGGCGCGGACCAGCGGATGAACAATCGCTTCGAGCCGGCGGATCGCCTCCCGATCGCCCAGCACCCTTGCCGCAAGCCGGTTGCGATCGACGACACCATCGACCACAGTGCCGGGAAACGCCGCTTCGACGAGCGACGCAGCAGGGCCGGCGTAGAGGCGGTGTACCGCCTCGTCGGAATCGTGAACGGGTATGCCGGCGTCGCGGAACATCGCCGCCGTTGTCGATTTTCCCATGCCGATCGATCCGGTGAGGCCAAGCACGATCATCGGTGCTCGATGTCCCGGACGATCATATCGCGAAGCTCCTTCGTCACCGCCGGCCGGGTACCAAACCAGCGCTCGAATCCGGGGACCGCCTGGTGGAGTAGCATGCCAAGCCCGTCGACCGTCTTCAGGCCGCGGCGTTTCGCCGCCGCGAGCAGGGGCGTATCCAGCGGAACGTAGACGATGTCGGTGACGATTGCGCCCTGCGGCATCCAGGCCGGATCGGCCCCAAGGCCGCCGTCGCCCGACATGCCGAGGGACGTCGTGTTAACGAGGAAGCCGGAGTCGCCGCAGAGCTCGCGGCAGGCGTCGGGCCCGTGTGCCGAAACGCCCGCGCCGAAGCGGTCGACGAGTTCCTGCGCCCGGGCAATGGTCCGGTTGACGATGCGGATCTCGGAAAAGCCGCGCGCCTTGAGCGCCTGGACAACCGCCCGCGCGGCCCCGCCGGCCCCCAGAACCACGGCGGCGCGTCCTCGATCCCATCCCGGCGCGTGTTCGTCGAGATTGGCGGAGAAACCGTAGGCGTCGGTGTTCGTTGCATGAACGAGCCCGCCGGCCACCCAGAGCGTGTTCGCCGCGCCGATCTCTTCGGCGGCGGCGTCACGTCTGTCGGCCAGGAGAAACGCGGCCTCCTTGTTCGGCAAGGTCACGTTGCCGCCGGCGAAGGCGCCACCGCGCAACTTTTCCATGAAACCCGGAAACGCCTCGGGCGTCATGTCGATCGCCTCGTAGGAACCGTCTATGCCATAAGTCTTCAGCCAGTATCCGTGGATCTTCGGCGACCGCGAATGGGCAATCGGGTGGCCGCAGACGAAGGCCTTCGGAGCGGGTTCAGCCATCGATCGCACCCAGCTTGCGCAAGGCCTCGAGCAGCGGCAGCAGCGGCAGGCCGACAATGGTGAAGTGATCGCCTTCGATGCGTTCGAAGAGCTGGATGCCCTCGCCTTCGACCTGGTAGGCGCCGACGCTGGTCAGCGCCTTGTCGCCGACCTTCGCCAGATGGCGCCCGACGAAGGCCGGATCGAGCGGCCGCATCGTCATAGCCGCCTCGGCGACATGGGACCAGATCGTCTCCCCGTTCCGGGCGACGGCGACGGCGCTGTTGAGGAAATGCGTGCGTCCGGAGAAAGCCAGCAGCCGGCTTCTCGCCTCGTCCATGTTCTTCGGCTTGTGCAGCAGTTCGTCTTCGAAGGAGAGTGTCTGGTCCGAGCCGACGACAAAGCCGCCGGGATGCCGGGAACTCACCTCTTCGGCCTTCGCCCGGGCGAGAATCAGTGCGATCTCGGCGGGGGTGATGCCGCTGCCCTGTGTTGCCTCTTCCACGGCGCGCTCGTCTATCCGCGGCCGATCGACTTCGAAGTCGACGCCGGCGTTCTCGAGGAGAGCGCGGCGGAACGGGCTGGTCGAAGCGAGGATGATCTGGGCGGTCATGGCATCACCGGTATGGCGCAAGCGCCTAACGCGTCTTGCCGCGCAACGCAACGATGGCCGCCGCCGTTTCCTCGATCGACCGCCGGCTGACGTCGATCATCGGCCAGTTGTGGCGCGTGCAGATCTGCCTTGCATAGGCGAGCTCCTCGGTGATCGTGGCGCGATCGACGTAATCGGCGGACGAGTAAGTACCCGCCGCGCCGAGCAGCCGGTTCTGGCGGACGTGGGAGATTCTTTCCGCGGTCGCGACGAGTGCGACGATCAGCGGCCTCTTCGCCCTGATCAATTCTTCGGGCATGGGAACGCCGAGCACGATGGGGATGTTCGCGGTCTTGATGCCTCGATTGGCGAGATAGATGCTGGTCGGCGTCTTCGACGTCCGCGATATGCCGATGATGACGATGTCGGCATCGTCGATGTCGCCGGGCATCTGTCCGTCGTCATGTTCCATGGTGAAATTGAGCGCGTCGATACGCCGGAAATACTCGGCGTCGAGGACATGCTGGGCGCCGACGCGTCGTCCTGCGGGCGTGCCGAGATAGGATTGGAAAACCGCGAGCACCGGCTCCAGGACGGACACGCATGGCAGGCCCATCGCTGCTGCGCGATCGTCGATCAGTCTGGCGAGGTTCTGGTCGACTATCGTGTAGAGGATAATGCCCGGCTCGCTGTCGATCTCGTCGAAGACCTTCTGCAACTGCTTTTCCGTCCGCACGAGGGGGTAGATGTGCTCGATGGCGCGGGCATCCTTGTATTGCGCCGACGCCGCGCGTCCGGCCGCCAGCAGCGTTTCACCGGTCGCGTCGGAAATGAGGTGGAGGTGGAAGTAGCTTTGCGATTTGTTCACAGGATCCGCCGGCAGCAGTGGACTGGTGTGGACAAGCGGCGGTTCTGGCCGACTGTCGTTTGCGGGAATGTATGCGGGGGTGCGCTTGTCCACAATTGGCGCGCGCGGCCGACGTTGCCTGGTACGGTTGTGAATAGCGAGAATCGGGGCGAAAGCCTCAGGTCGTCACTGCCGCGATCCAAATCGGCTGTTTCCCTATCCGATTGGAATCGTATGTAATTTGGCAATTGTCCCCAGAACTAACACGAGTCCCTGCCTGAACATATGCGGCAACGTATCGGTTTTCGTTGAAGCCGAAATGTGGGAAACGGCGAGTTCCCGATTCTGACAGAGTCTAAGAATCAGAAGACTCTTATAGAATCGATTTTCTTTTAGAATCTTCCCGGAAGGCGAACGATGAGCGACGAGCGCAAGGTCCTGCAGGTTCTCAGGGGCGAGACGCGGTTCCCGCCTCCGGTATGGATGATGCGCCAGGCGGGCCGATATCTTCCGGAATACCGGGAGACGCGGAAAAAGGCCGGGAGTTTTCTCGACCTCTGTTACAACCCCGAACTCGCCGTTGAGGTGACGCTGCAACCGATCCGCCGTTTTGGCTTCGACGCGGCGATCCTTTTCTCCGACATCCTCGTGGTACCGCATGCGCTTGGGCGCGATCTTCGTTTCGAGGAGGGACGTGGGCCGCTGATGACGCCGATGTCGGCTGGAGATGTCGGCCGACTGGAAAAGGAAATGTTTCACGTGAATCTCGCGCCGGTCTACGAGACCGTCAGCGAACTAAGACGCCGCCTGCCGGGAGAAACGACCCTGCTCGGCTTCTGCGGAGCGCCGTGGACAGTCGCCACGTACATGATCGCCGGACACGGAACGCCCGACCAGGCCCCGGCGCGGCTGTTCGGCTATCGTGAACCGGGAGCGATGAAGCAGCTGCTCGATACGCTTGCGGAGTGTTCGGCCCAATACCTCATCCGCCAGATCGATGCCGGTGCCGATGCTGTGCAGATTTTCGATTCATGGTCGGGCGTGCTCGACGAGGCATCGTTCGATGCCTGGTGCGTGGCGCCGGTGGCGGCGATCGTGCGCAAGGTGAAAGCGGCGCACCCTCAGGTTCCTGTCATCGGGTTTCCGAAGGGTGCGGGCAGCCGCTATGACGACTATCGGGAACGAACCGGCGTGTCGGCGCTGGGTCTGGACTGGACCGTGCCGCTGTCTCAGGCGCGGCGGCTGCAGGCGGGCGGCGCCGTGCAGGGGAACCTCGACCCGATGCGGCTCCTCGCCGGCGGAACCGCGCTCGACGCCGGCGTCGACGCTATCCTCGAGGCGCTGGGGTCGGGGCCACTGGTCTTTAATCTAGGACATGGCATAACGCCGGAGGCGCCGATCGAGAACGTCGAGCGGATGTTGAAGCGGGTCAGGGGAGCTTGGCGATGAGCGACCCCGCAGAAACCGGGTCGAAACGTAGCGGTATCGTAGCCATGCGTCGCGCCGCCGTCGCCATCGCGGTCTTCGTGGCCTTGGCGGCGGTGCTATTCTGGCTTGATCCGGTCGATCTCTATCTCTGGATCAAGGCACTGCATGTCATCGCCGTAATCGCGTGGATGGCCGGCATGTTGTATCTGCCGCGGCTGTTCGTCTATCACGCGGACGTGGCGGTAGAATCGTCGCAATCGCAGACGTTCAAGGTTATGGAGCGCCGGCTTCTCCGGGCGATCGTCAATCCGGCGATGGTCGTGTCCTGGGTGCTGGGCCTGTGGTTGGCGTGGAGCGGCTTTGGCCTGATGGGTGGGTGGCTGCATGCCAAGATCGCGCTGGTCGTCGTGCTGTCGGGAGTGCACGGCTACCTGTCATACGCGGTGAGGCTCTTCGCCGAGGACCGGAACAAGCGGCCAACCCGCCACTGGCGCATCGTCAACGAGGTGCCGACGGTGCTGATGATCGGCATCGTGATCCTCGTGATCGTGAAGCCGTTCTGAACGGTAGAGCGCTTTTGGACATCTTGCGCTTTCGATCCGGGGCGCGTAGAAGGAAGGCCTTCCCTCCTTTGCGATGCGCCTTGCTTTGAGCACCTTTAATGGCGCATCCGGCCGCAGCGCATCCCCGCCGACCGATTTTCTCTCCGTTTTCAGAGTCCGCCATGCAGGAAATGAAGCTCCAGGATTTCAAGAACAAGAAACCGACCGATCTCATTGCGTTCGCCGAATCGCTTGAGGTCGAGAACGCCAGCGTGATGCGCAAGCAGGAGCTGATGTTCGCGATCCTGAAGAAACTCGCGGCGCAGGACGTCGAGATCATCGGTGACGGCGTCGTCGAAGTCCTGCAGGACGGTTTCGGTTTCCTGCGTTCGGCGAACGCGAACTACCTTCCCGGGCCGGACGACATATACATTTCGCCGTCACAGATCCGACGGTTCTCTCTCAAGACAGGCGATACGGTCGAAGGCCCGATCCGCAGCCCGAAGGAGGGCGAACGATACTTTGCACTGCTCAAGGTCAACACCATCAATTTCGACGATCCGGAGAAGATCCGGCACAAGATCCACTTCGACAACCTGACGCCGCTCTATCCGACCTCGCGGCTGAAGATGGAGGTGGAAGGAACGACCTCGAAGGACATCTCGCCGCGCGTGATCGATCTCGTCGCGCCGCTCGGCAAGGGTCAGCGGGCGCTGATCGTTGCGCAACCGCGGACAGGCAAGACCGTCCTGCTGCAGAACATCGCGCATTCCATCACGTCGAACCATCCGGAGTGCTATCTCATCGTTCTCCTGATCGACGAACGCCCGGAAGAAGTCACCGACATGCAGCGGTCGGTGAAGGGTGAGGTGGTCTCCTCGACCTTCGATGAACCCGCCGTGCGTCACGTGCAGGTGGCCGAAATGGTCATCGAGAAGGCCCGCCGCATGATCGAGCACAAG
>CAYJMY010000114.1:0-16069 GCA_964371125.1 uncultured Mesorhizobium sp.
AGGTCGGCACTCTACGGCGCCCCCCTCTGTCCTGCCGGACATCTCCCCCACGAGGGGGGAGATCAGCCGTCATCGCGGTCGTCGCCAATCGCCGGCGTAGCAAAGAAGCCGCCGGCGCTGTCGCTGCCAATCTCCCCCCTCGTGGGGGAGATGTCCGGCAGGACAGAGGGGGGCGCTGTCCCACAAGCGTTTCGGATCGGCCACTCACCCTCACCGCTTCACCTCCCAGCTGGTGATGCGCTCGCCGGTGACGGGGTCCTTGCCGTCCTTCAGCTGGATGCCTTGCGCTAGAAGCTCGTCGCGGATGCGGTCGGCCTCTGCCCAGTTCTTTTCGCGGATGAACGCGAGGCGCTGGGCAACTGCAGTCTGCACTTCCGCGCCTTCCGGTCCGACTTCGTCGTGAAGGAAAAGTCCAAGGAGATTGACGCCCGCAACGAATACGAGATGATCGCCGAACGTGGTCTCGTCGGCCTCGTTGAAATGGCCCTCCCTAACCGCACGCCCCATGTGATCGAGTGTGGTTTTAAGAGTAGCCGTGTTTAGATCATCCAAGATCGTGACGCCAAGATGCGGCGAGAGCCAAGCCCCCGCATCAGCCGTGGTGAATCGCGGGTTCAGCGAATAGTTCCGTTTCTCCCGATTTATTGAGATCACACGTCGCTCGATCAACAAATCAAGCGACTGACCGTATTTTCTGATTGTGTTCTCCGCCTCCTCCAACCGTCTCACGCTGAAATCGATCGGCTCGCGGTAGTGCGTCATCAGCATCGCCAGGCGCAGCACCTCGCCCGGCCACTTCCGCCCGCCGAACTTCTCCGTCTCCAGCAGTTCGTGGATGGTGACGAAATTACCCTCCGACTTCGACATTTTCCGGCCCTCGACCTGCAGGAAGCCGTTGTGCAGCCAGTACCTGGCCATCACCTCGGTGCCATGGGCGCAGCGCGACTGGGCGATCTCGTTCTCGTGGTGCGGGAAGATCAGGTCGAGCCCGCCGCCATGGATGTCAAACACCTCGCCGAGATAGGCGGCCGACATCGCCGAGCACTCGATGTGCCAGCCCGGACGGCCGTGGATGTGCACGTGGCTTCCGTCCTTCAGGTCGAAATGCGCCTCCCAGCCGGGCTCCTCGGCAGTGCTCTCCTTCCACAGGACGAAGTCGGCGGGGTTCTTCTTGTGGTCTTTCACGTCGATGCGCGCGCCGGCCTGCTGCTCGTCGAGCGGCCGCTTCGACAGGCGGCCGTAGTCGGGCATGGAGGTCACGTCGAACAGCACTTCGCCATTGGCAACATAGGCATGGCCGCGGTCGATGAGAGACTGGATCAGCGTCACCATGTCGGCCTTGCCGTCGGCGCGGGGGAGCACGAACTCGGTGGCGCGCGGCTGATAGGTCGGCGGGAGGCAGCCGAGCGCGGTGACGTCCTTCTGGTACTGCTCGTAGGTTGGCTCGGTGACCTTGCGGATCGCCTCGTTGAGCGAGAGCCGGCCCGCCGCGATCTCGGCGCCGTAGTCGCGCAGCGCCCGCGCGTTGATCTTGTCGTCGACGTCGGTGATGTTGCGCACATAGGTGACGTGGTCCGGCCCGTAGAGATGCCGTAGCAGGCGGTAGAGCACGTCGAAGACGATCGCCGGACGGGCGTTACCGATGTGGGCGTAGTCGTAGACGGTGGGGCCGCAGACATACATGCGCACGTTCGCCGGATCGATAGGGACGAAGTCCTCCTTCGCGCGCGTCAGCGTGTTGTAGAGCCTGAGCCCCTTGAACCCCTCGGACATCGAACCTCCAGACCCTGCTCCCTCACCGGCCGTGCATGAAGCCGCCGCAAGGCGAGCTTCGGCCCGCTGGCCGGTTCGTTGTCGTGTCTTTGGGGAAAGAGGGCGAAAACGTCCGGACCAGCGCGAGCGCTAGCCAATAATGCAAATGCCGGTGATGGCGAAGGACGTTTTCATCGGCCGCTTATCGCGCCTTGCCCCGGCGGCCGTCAAGTCGCATTTGCCGCGGCGGCGCGTCGTTTCCGCGGCGTCAAGCGATCGGCAAGATTTTATTAAACATGTCTAGACAAACGAAAAGGAAGGTCGGTTCCCATTTTCCGGCCGCGTCACGATTTGGTCGAAATCGGTCACCATCTGCAGCCCCATGGAACATCGTGACCCAAGGGAAGAGAACATGCCTGATACCCGCAACGAGTCCGAACGTGCGCGCAAGCAGTACGCGGCGCTCGCCACCCATTACCGCGCCATCGGCCCCGCCGCGATCGTCGCGGCCCTGCTGCACGCGAAGAAGCGCAAGACCGCGACGGCGGCGGTAAAGTCCGCCGCCTGATCGTCGCGGTGCGGCCCATGCCGCGCCGGCTGCTAAAACAGCTTCAGCTGCGGATCCGGCCCGGCCCTCTCGGGCCGCTTGGGAGCAGCCTCCGGCGCCCCGCCCCCGGCGAGCGGCGCCTGGATCTCCGGGCCGGTATTGGCCACCTTGTTGACCTTGTCCGAAATCGGGATCGCCTCGAAGAAGCCGGCCTCGGCGGGCCGCATGAGGTCGGCGACGTCGCGCGGCTCCTGCGTGCGGCAGTCGAGCCAGCGGCCGTAGTCGGCCGGATGGATGACGACCGGCATCCGGTCATGGATGGACGCAACATCGGCATTCGCCGACGTGGTCAGGATGGCGCCGGTGTCGATCTCGGAACCGCCCGGTTCGGCATAGGTTTCCATCAAACCTGCGAAGGCGACGAGCCCGCCGCCCTTCGGCCGGACGAAATAGGGCGTCGATTTCTTCCCTTCGCGCTTCCATTCGTAGAAGCCGGTCGCTGGAACCAGCGCACGGCGATGGCGCATGGCGGCGCGGAAGGCGTTCTTCTCGGCGGCCGTCTCCGAACGCGCATTGATGAGCAGCGGCAGGTCCTTCGGATTCTTCGCCCAGGACGGGATCAGGCCCCAGCGCACCAGCAGCGCCCGGCGATCCGGCAGGTTGGAGCCCGGCTCGCGCGGCGCGCCGGCGATGACCAGCAGAATCGGCTGGGTCGGCGCGATGTTGTAGCGCGGCGGGAACGCCTCGACATCGAGCAGCCCCAGCAGCGCCTGGACCTCTTCCGGGCTCGCCGTCAGTGTGAAGCGTCCGCACATGGTGCTACCCTCATAACGATTTCGCCTGCCGGACGACAACCCCGGCCGATATGTCCGGCGATGGAGATGCGCTGTCGATGGCCCGAAGACGTGACAGCAATCCCGCGCGGTCCGCAGCGCCGCGCATCCAGGAAATTCCTGCCGTCTCCGTTGCCCTGCTACGCGCCGGCCAGGTTCTCCTGGTCCGGCGCGGGCAGGCGCCGTCGCGCGGCCTATACGCCTTCCCCGGCGGGCGAATCGAGCCCGGCGAGACGGTCGAGGCGGCGGCGCGGCGCGAACTGCTCGAGGAGACCGGGCTCGCGGCTGGCGAACTCGCCGTCCTCACCGAGATCGGCATCGACAGCCAGCGCCACGGCCGCCCGGTGCGCTACCGGCTGACCGTCCTGACGGGCACGTGGCAGGGCGGCGAAGCGGTCGCCGCCGACGACGCGGAAGCTGTGGGCTGGTTCGGGCTCGGCGAACTTGCCGACCTGCCGATCACGCCGTCGACGCTGGAGATCGCCCGCGAGCTGCTGGCCGGGGCGCCCGCCAGTGCGGCAAAAACGTCGTGACACATGGGGAGAATTCGCCTTGCGGCGGACAAGATCATTGGACAAGAAGGGCTTATGCGCCGTCATTCAGCCCTTTTCGCCGCCGTCGTCGCCCTAGCCGGGCTGACCGGGCCCACCGCGGCGGTCGAAGCTCCGTTCCAGCCGCGACTGTTGCGGCTGGCCGAAGTGCTCGGCTCGCTCCACTATCTGCGCAATCTGTGCGGCGAGGAAGGCACGCAGTGGCGCGACCAGATGCAGAAGCTGATCGATGCGGAGAATCCCGCCGCCGACCTGAAAGCGCGCTACGTCGCCTCGTTCAATCGCGGTTACCGCTCCTACGAGGGCACCTATGTGAAATGCACGGCCTCGGCGACCGAAGCGATCGCCCGTTTCATGAAGGAAGGCGAGGAGTTAAGCCGCGACATCGCGGTGCGTTTCGGCAATTAGCAAGCTGTTAACTTTTTCGCCAATGGCGACGCACAACCGGAAAATCGTGTGTTAGAAAGCCTTAATGGGGCATTAACAGGGACGACTCAAGTTGATCCGAATATGCCGGATCGCCACTTGATGGGGATGAAGCCAGCATGGAACAGGCCGTCAACGACATTGATGCCTTGGTGCGCGAAGAAAAGCGCCTGACATCGGTCGAAAGCCACAGCGAGGCCTGGGCCGAGGGGCTCTCGGCGGGCATCGAGCCGGAAATCATTGCCGAGGCGGCGTTGTCGACGGCCTTCGGCGAACTCCTGAGATCAAGCGGCGAAGCGGCCGCCCTCGCCATGCTCGAACGCATGCGCGAGAAGGTGATCGCCGGAGAATTCGAACCTCTGCTTCGGCGGCATTGACGCGCCTGCGCCATCGCGGTTTATCGGTTATCCTGGAGTTGGCTGGCTCCCTGATGTCTGACGACGGGTGGCATGAAATGACAGTACGAAGCGCGACCGGACCGAAGCACGCGAGCACCGCGCGGTATGCTTGGGCGCTGTTGCTGTCCGGATTGCTCGCCCTCGCCACGGTTGCCCTCACCCCCGCCTGGGCGTTGAGCGAGATCCAGCAGGGCGACGTTCCCGCCGCCACGCCCGACGAGGGCATCGAGAAGGAACCTCTGCCCCCCGTCGATCCGGTGCCGCTTCCCGATCCGGTACGCCCGCCCGCCTCCGTCGGCGAAGAGCCGGCGACCGATCCGGCGGTACCGGCGAACCCGGCCGAAGACGGAGAGACGGATGGGCAGACCGACGGCGAGGACGGCAACGAGGCCGCGCGGCCGGAGATCGATCCCAATGCCCCGATTCCCGAGATCCAGTACGACCTCGGCGCCCTCCCCGAGCCGGTCAGGCGCATGCACGGCCTCATCGTCGAGGCGACGAAGAGCGGCGACATGGAGCGCCTTCGGCCCCTTGTCGGCACGGGCGACGACGCCACGCAATTCGCCCTGGGCGGCATCGACGGCGATCCGATCGCCTTCCTCAAGGAACTGTCCGGCGACGAGGGCGGCCAGGAGATCCTCGCCATCCTCGAAGAGGTGCTTGAAGCCGGCTACGTCCATCTCGACGCCGGCACACCGGCGTAACTCTACGTCTGGCCTTATTTCTTCGCCTTGCCGCTCGAGCGACTGACGCCCGCCCAGCGGGTCGAACTGTTAAAGATCGTCACGGCCGGGGACTACGACGACATGAAGTCCTACGGCGCCTACATATTCTACCGCGTCGGCATCAGCCCCGACGGGCGCTGGCAGTTCTTCGTGGCGGGAGACTGAATTGGAGGCGGTCGTCGGTCGTTGAAGGCCGCCTACGGGTTTACAGGGCGCAACGCCGCTCTTCCTGGCGTTCGACCGACGACCGGCGATCCACGACCGACCCCTACTGAAACTCCACGGGCCGACCCTGGCCGCCCTCGACGATCTCGCCTTCCCACATGACGCGGCGGCCACGGACGATCGTGCCGACCGGCCAGCCGGTGACTTCGCGTCCGTGATAGGGCGTCCAGCCGGCGCGCGAGCCCGCCTGATCGTTGCGGATCGTCTCGCGGCGGGCGAGGTCGACCACGGTTAGGTCGGCGTCGTAACCGACGGCGATGCGGCCCTTGCGCGCCATGCCGAACACGCGGTTGGGGCCGTGGCTGGTCAGGTCGACGAAGCGCTCGATGGTCAACCGCGCCGCATTCACATGGTCGAGCATGACCGGCACCAGCGTTTGTACGCCGGGCATGCCCGAAGGTGAGGCCGGATAGGGCTTTGCCTTCTCCTCCAGCGTGTGCGGCGCGTGGTCGGAGCCGAGCACGTCGACGATGCCCTGGGAGACGCCCCGCCAGACGCCGTCGCGATGGCGCGCTGCGCGCACGGGCGGGTTCATCTGGATCAGCGTGCCGAGCGCCGCGTAGTCGTCGGACGACAGCGTCAGGTGGTGCGGCGTCGCCTCGCAGGTGGCGATGTCCTTGTGCCCGGCGAGGAAGTCGATCTCCTCTGCCGTCGAGATGTGCAGGACGTGGATTTGCGCCCGCGCCCGCCGCGCGATCGCCACAAGGCGCTGCGTGCATTGCAGCGCGGCGATCTCGTCGCGCCAGACCGGATGCGAGGACGGGTCGCCCTCGACGCGTTCGCCGAGGCGGTCGCGCAGGCGGAACTCGTCTTCCGAATGGAAGGCGGCGCGGCGGCGGGTATTCTTCAGGATCTCGAAGACGCCTTCGTCGTCCTCGACCAGCAGGTCTCCGGTCGACGAGCCCATGAACACCTTGATGCCCGCCGCCCCCGGCAGTCGCTCCAGCTCGGCGACGTCGCGGGCATTGTCGCGCGTGCCGCCCACCCAGAAGGCGAAGTCGCAATGCATGCGCCCTGTCGCCCGCGCGACCTTGTCGGCGAGCGCCGCGGCGCTGGTGGTCAGCGGCTTGGTGTTGGGCATCTCGAAGACGGCGGTGACGCCGCCGAGCACGGCAGCGCGCGACCCCGTCTCCAGGTCTTCCTTGTGCTCGAGACCCGGCTCGCGGAAGTGCACCTGGCTGTCGACGACGCCCGGAAGAACGTGCAACCCGCGGCAGTCGATGACGCTGCCCGCGCTCGCCGCCGACAGGTCGCCGAGGGCGGCAATCCGCCCGTCGCGCACGCCGACGTCGCACACACCCTTGCCGTCCTGGTTGACGACGATGCCGCCGCGGAGAATGAGATCGTAGGTTGCCGTCACAGGAAGTGCCCTTGCCGCTCTTTACGCCCGGCCTTAGGTAACGGTCCTCCGATTTGCAAGCAAGGCCGCCCCCCGCCATGCCCAACGTCCGGTTCGCCGACCGTGCCCTGATCCTCGTCACCGGCGAGGATGCGGAGCATTTCCTGCATAACATCCTCACCATCGACCTGTCGACGCTCGCCGACGACGAAGTGCGTCCGGGGGCGTTGCTCACCCCGCAGGGCAAGATCCTGTTCGACTTCCTCATCTCGAAGATGCCTGGCGGCTACAGGGTCGACTGCCGGCGCGACGTCGCAGCCGATTTCGCCAAGCGCCTCATCCTCTACAAGCTGCGCGCGAAGGTGGCGATTTCGCTTGAAGATCAGGCACTTGTCGGAGCTGTATGGGGGGATGATTCCGCTTCCTCGGAAACCGATTCAGCGACTTCACGTTTCGATTCAAGGGCTTCGGATTCCGAATCAACGCTGCGCGACGCGCGTTTCCCCGCCGCCGCGAACGTCAGGCGGATATACGGCGCCGCGGGCCCCGAAACGGATGCCGCCGTCTGGCAGGCGCTGCGCGTCGCCCACGGGATCGCCGAGAGCGGTGAAGACTATGCGCTCGGCGAGGCCTTCCCGCACGACGTGCTGCTCGACCAGACCGGCGGCGTCGGCTTCCACAAGGGCTGTTATGTCGGCCAGGAGGTCGTCTCGCGCATGCAGCATCGCGGCACGGCGCGCCGCCGCGTGCTGATCGTCGCCGCGGACAATCCCCTGCCCCCACCCGGAACGCCGGTCGAGAGCGGCGGCCGGACGCTGGGCGCGCTCGGCACCGTCAGCGGCGCCAATGCGCTGGCGATCGTGCGCATCGACCGGGTCAAGGAGGCGATGGACGCCGGCGTGCCGATCACCGCGGGCGGCGTGGAAGTGTCGCTGGCCATTCCCGCCTGGGCCGGCTTCGCCTTCCCCGAAGCCACGCCCGTCGAATCGCCGTCGGGAGACGCCTGATGGCCGACCGGCTCGGCGCTCCGCCCCGCGCCTGGCAGCGCATGCTGTCGGGCCGGCGTCTCGACCTGCTCGATCCCTCGCCGCTCGACATCGAGATTTCCGATATCGCCCACGGGCTGGCGCGCGTCGCCCGCTGGAACGGCCAGACGGTCGGCGACCACGCCTTCTCGGTGGCGCAGCATTCGCTCGTCGTCGAGCATATCTTTCGCAAAATTTGCCCCGACGCGTCGGCCGGCTCCTGCCTCGCCGCGCTGCTCCACGATGCGCCGGAATACGTCATCGGCGACATGATCTCGCCGTTCAAGGCGGTGATGGGCGGCGGTTACAAGGACTGCGAGGCGCGCCTCCAGCGCGCCATCCACCTGCGCTTCTCGCTGCCGCCGGCACTCGGCGAGAAGCTGAAGAAGGACATCAAGCGCGCCGACCAGATCGCCGCCTATTTCGAGGCGACGGAGCTCGCCGGCTTCTCGACCGCCGAGGCGGCGAGGTTTTTCGGCCGGCCGAGGGGAATCGGGGCCGATGGGCTCGACCTTCCTCCACGGCCGGCCCGCGACGTCGAACGGGTTTTCGTGGACCGGTTCGAAGCGCTCGATGCTGCGCGGCAGCGCTAGTCGCCTGCCGCCCCTACCGCCCCTGCTTCTCCAGACGGTCGAGGAACCACTGGGTGAGACGGATCCAGACCTGGTCCTTCTCGCCCGAATCCTCCCAGCCGTGGTCGAGGTTGGGATTGTCGTTGATCTCGATGACGAAGACGCCGTCCTTCGTCTCCTTCAGGTCGACGCCGTAGAGCCCGTCGCCGATGCAGCGCGCGGCGCGCACGGCGGTGTCGACCACCTCGGGCGGCGCCTCCTTCAGCGTGAAGGTCTTGATGCCGCCCTGCTCGGGCTTGCCGCGGCGGTCGTGGTTGACGATCTGCCAGTGCTTCTTGGCCATCAGGTAGTGCACGGCGAACAGCGGCTGGCCGCCGAGCACGCCGACCCGCCAGTCGTATTCCGTCGGAATATATTTCTGCGCGATCAGGAGGTCGGAATCCTCCAGCCACTGGGTCGCCAGCGTTTTCAACTCGGCCAGGTTCGAGGCCTTCTTGACGCCGCGAGAGAATGCGCTGTCGGGAATCTTCAGCACCAGCGGAAAGCCGAGTGTCTGTGCCGCGAGATCGAGGTCGGCCGGCCCGGCGATCATCACCGTCGGCGGCACCGGCACCTTGTTGTAGGTCATCAGTTCGTTGAGATAGACCTTGTTGGTGCAGCGGATCATCGACAGCGGGTCGTCGATGACCGGCATGCCCTCTTGCTGCGCGCGGCGGGCAAAGCGGTAGGTGTGGTTGGAGATCGACGTGGTCTCGCGGATGAACAGTGCGTCGTAATTGGCGAGCTTGGCGAGGTCCTTCTTCGTGATCGGCTCGACCTCGACGCCCATCTTCTCGGCGATCTTCGCCCAGTGGCGCAGCGAAGCGATCTCCGACGGCGGCATCTGCTCGTGCGGGTCGATCAGCGTGGCGAAAGTATAGCGGGCCGGCGTGCGCGCCTTGGTGTCGCGCCACTCGCGGTTGGTGTAGGTCTCCAGGCATTCGAGGAAACGCTTCTCCTCGTCCTCCTTCATCCGCGCCAGGGGCAGGAAGCCGATCTTGCGGATCGACGCCCACTCGCCGGCGTCCCTGATCGTCACCTCGAGCGCGGGCGCGCGGAACCAGTCGAAGAGCAGCCGGGCGAAGCGGTCCCAGGCCTTCGACGGGCCGATGCCGAAGAAGACGGTGACGCGGCCGGGGATCGCGCCGCCGAGGTCCTTGCGGCACTTGTTGAGGGCCAACTCCAGTTCGGGGAGCGCGTTCTCGTAGAGCTTCTTCTCCGACAGGTCGATCATGGTCTCGACGGTCGGGATCACCTTATGTCCGCGCGAAGAGGCCAGCAGCGAGGCGTAGTAGCCGCGGCTCTGGTAGCCGTAATTGTTCGACAGGTTGATCACCTTCGGCCGCTGTCCGCGGAACAGCGCCGGGTGGGCGAGATAGTCCTTGTTGGTGATGATCTTGTGCGGCGTGGCGACCTGGTCGAGGTCGCTCTGCCGGCCGGTGAGGATGACCCAGGTCATGATGGCGTCCGCTTTCCGGTTTTCTCGTCTCGGGCTTGCGGTCGCGTCTTTGCGGCCGTGCCGGCAATGGGTCGTGCATAGCGGATGGCCGTCGCGCCGTCGGCGTAGTAGCCGGGTCGCCGACCGATCGGAACGAAGCCGTTCAACTCGTAGAGCGCGACGGCGCGGGGATTGTCCTCGCGGACCTCCAAACGCAGTTCGGTACAGCCGCGTTCCGCGGCGGCGGCGATGACGGCGGAAAGCAGCGCGCGGCCGGTTCCCGCGCCGGCCATGCCCGGCGCCACCGCTATCGAGTAGAGCCGCGCCGACCGGCTGCCGGCGCGGAACAGGACGAGGGCGCAGCCGGCGATGCCGCCTGCGGCATCGGCGACGAGGACGCGCGCGGACGGACTCGCCACCAGCCGGCGAAAGGAGCGGCGCGACAGCCGGTCGTCGGCGAAAACGGCATGCTCGAGCGCGACAAGGCCGTCGACGTCGGACGCAAGTGCCTGACGGATGGCGGCGGACATTAGGGGCCGGAGTGCCTCGACGGGGGGGGTTAAAAGGGTACTTCTGGGCCGCGTCGCCGGGTGCGAGAAACACCCGGCTTCGATCGCGTCATCGCTCCCGGATTGGGGCCGAATTGTGACGAAAACCACTGCGTATGGACGCGTTCGGACCTGCGTCGCGGCGGCCTCAGCCGCGTTGCGCGGCGAGCAGTTGCTGGTAGGCCGAGCCCGCGAGCGAACGCAGCGCTTCGCCCGACATGTTGGTCGCGGTCACGGCGTATCCATAGCCGCCGTCGAGCCAGTAGAGGGCGCAGGCGCCGAGTTCTTCGCGGAGCTTGAAGCCGGTGTCGGGAGCGCCCGAATCGCGCACCACGTAGAGCGAAATGCGGGCGCCGCCGGCGTCCTGGTAGATGAACATCGCCGCCGCGCGCGAATCGGCCGGAAGCAGCCGTCCGCCGACGAGTTCGTAGCCCGAAGCGGAGAAGTCCGGCGCGACCAGCGTCGTGCCGACGCGTTTCGACAGCCAGCCGACGAGATGGTCCTTCTGGTCGGCGCCGACCTCGACGACGTGCAGCTTCTCCGCCGAGTAGATGACATGCGCCTCGATCGCCCGCTCGGCGATCCGGGCCGCGCCCGCGCCTCCTTGAGCCGGCGAATATGCACCGGCGAGGTAGCCGAGCCCGCCGCCGACGACGAAGAGCGCGATACCTGCTGCCACGCGGCGCCACGACCAAGCGCGCTGCGGCGAGGGCCGCGCAGTCTCGAACCGGGCGAGCCGCTCCGGCAGCTTCTCGTCGATGACGCCGGCGAGAGCTAGACACAGCTTTTCCCGGTCGTCGGCGTAGCGATCGCGTAGCGCCTTTTTGTCGGGGCTCCGGTCGAGCCATGCCTCGAACTCCTCGCGCTCTTCGGCCGGCAGTTCGCCGTCGAGCGAAAGATGGATGTCGTGGTCGGTGAAGGGACGGACGGTCATGTTTCGACCACCCTGATGGCGCGCCGCCGGGTGGTGTCGTCGAGCCTGGCGCGCAGGTCTTCGCGACCGCGCGAGATGCGCGACATCAGCGTCCCCGTCGGGATGCCGAGCGTGTTGGCGGCCTCTGCGTAGGTGAAGCCTTCCAGCGCCACCAGCACGAGCGCGGCGCGCCGCTCCGGCGCAATCGCCTGGAGGGCGTCGAGAACGTCCATCGATTGCAGCCCGTCAAGCTGCGCCGGCTGCGTGGCGATGCCGTGCGCGGCCTCGATCGGCACTTCCGCCGAGGCGCGGCGCCGGTGGTCCCTGCGCATGTGATCGATGAAGAGATGGTGCATGATCGTGAACAGCCAGCGGCGCGGATTGTCTCCCTCCCGCCAGTGCTCGAGACGGCTGAAGGCGCGCTCCAGGCAGTCCTGGACGAGGTCGTCGGCCGCGTCGCGGTCGCGCAGAAGGGCGCGTGCATAGCGCCGCATATGCGGGATCTCCGCCACGATTGCCGTCCTCTTCTCGTCCATCCGATCCTGCTGGCGGCCGCTGGCACCCGGGAATGAAAGCACAACGCCGTGGAACTGAGTTTATTCCCGGTTCAATTCAACCAAATCGAATGGACCAATCCAATCAATTGATTTGAACTATCCGTGCGTTCGGCTACGGATTGGCTCAATCGAAGGAGCCCCCCATGACGACCTCGGAAAAGGCCGGCAAGAGCATTCCCACCCTGCCGTGGCTGATGATCATCTGCGGCTGCATCATCGCCGCGCTCACCTTCGGACCGCGTTCGGCGATGGGCTTCTTCCAGTTGCCGATGCTCGCCGACAAGGGCTGGGACCGCACCACATTCGGCCTCGCCATGGCGCTGCAGAACCTCTTCTGGGGCTTGGGCCTGCCGTTCTTCGGCGCCATTGCCGACAAGTATGGCACCTGGCGGGTGTTGTCGCTTGCCGGACTGCTCTACACAGCTGGCCTGATTCTGATGGCGGTCGCCGACAGCCCGCTCGCCCTCCACATCGGCGGCGGCGTCCTCGTCGGCCTCGGCGTGGCCGCCGGCGGCTTCGGCATCGTTCTCGCAGCCTTCGCGCGCAACGTTCCGGCGGAACGCCGTTCCTTCGTCTTCGGCATCGGCACGGCCGCCGGCTCAGCGGGCATGTTCCTGTTCGCCCCGATCAGCCAGGGCTTGATAGACGCCTTCGGCTGGTCTGACACGCTCGTCTACATGGGCATCGCCATGCTGGTGATCCCGATCCTGGCCATTCCACTTGTCGGCAACGCGGCGACGGGCCGAAACAGCCAGACCCAATTCCGCCAGTCGGTCGCCGAGGCCCTGCGCGAGGCGCTCGGCCACCGCAGCTATCTCCTTCTGGTCTCCGGCTTCTTCGTCTGCGGCTTCCAGGTCGCGTTCATCACCGCGCATTTCCCGGCCTACATCCGCGACATCGGCATCGACGCGCGCTACGCGGTGATCGCGCTGGCCCTGATCGGCTTCTTCAACATCATCGGTTCGCTGGCCTCGGGCATCATCGGCCAGAAATATTCCAAGCCCATCTTTCTCGCCCTCATCTATCTCGTCCGCTCGATCCTGGTCACGGCCTTCCTGCTCCTGCCGCAGACGCCGACGACGGTGATCGTCTTCGCCGTGCTGATGGGACTGCTCTGGCTGTCGACCGTGCCGCCGACAAACGCGCTGGTCGCGATCATGTTCGGTACGGGCCATCTCGGCATGCTCGGCGGCATCGTCTTCTTCTCGCACCAGATCGGCTCGTTCCTCGGCGTGTGGCTCGGCGGCTACCTCTACGATCTGTGGGGGTCATACGACCCGGTGTGGTGGCTCGGCGTCCTGCTCGGCCTGTTCGCCGCGGTCGTGCACTGGCCGATCCGCGAGAAGCCGGTGGCGCGCCCGGCACTCGCCCCCGCCGAATAGGCGGAGGCGCGACCGACAGGTTCGCTCGATCGAGAGGCGCTAGCGCAGGCCGGCGTTGATCTTCGCCAGCGCGGCCGCGCCGGGGCAGAGTTCCCTGTCCGACAGCGAAGCGAGCGGCGCCTTCACTGTGTTCAGGCCGCGGTGAATATCCCCCGGCGTGGGATCGAGGTAGAGAAGCCCGGTGACGACCTCGCCGGCGGCCTCGCGCTCCTGGATATGGGCCAGTGCGCCGGCCTTGTCGGACGGATCGTAGCCCTCGTCGAGCTTGCGCAGGCGAAGCACGCTGCCGTCGTGCTGCTCGACCTCGGCCAGCGTTCCGGGCGCGTAGTCTGCCGTGATCGGCGGCTGACCGGTGAAGAAGTCCAGCCGGTTCACGGCCTCGTTGTGGTCGCGCACGTAGTCGTAGCTCTTGGTCGAGCCGGCATGGTTGTTGAAGGCCACGCAGGGCGAGATCACGTCGAGGATCGACGCGCCCTCGTGCGCGATCGCCGCCTTGATCAGCGGCACCAGCTGCGCCTTGTCGCCGGAGAACGAGCGGGCGACGAACGTGGCGCCCATCAGGATCGCCAGCGAGGCGAGGTCGATCGCGGCGTCCGCGTTGACCGCGCCCTTCTTCGAGCGCGAGCCGCGGTCGGCAGTCGCGGAGAACTGACCCTTGGTCAGGCCGTAGACGCCGTTGTTCATGACGACGTAGACCATGTTGACGCCGCGCCGCATGACGTGGGCGAACTGGCCCAGGCCGATCGAGGCGCTGTCGCCGTCGCCGGAGACGCCGAGATAGATCAGCTCGCGGTTGGCGAGGTTGGCGCCGGTCAGCACCGACGGCATGCGCCCGTGGACCGTGTTGAAGCCGTGGCTGTTGCCGAGGAAGTAGGTCGGCGACTTCGACGAGCAACCGATGCCCGACAGCTTGGCGACGCGGTGCGGCTCGATGTTCAACTCGTAGCAGGCGTGGATGATGGCGGCCGATATCGAATCGTGGCCGCAGCCGGCGCAGAGCGTCGAGATCGCGCCTTCGTAGTCGCGGCGGGTAAAGCCGGCCTCGTTATGCGGCAGGGCCGGATGGTGCAGCTTCGGCTTGGCGATATAGGTCATGAGTGGATCAGCCTGCGCTCGATCGAGAGCGTCTGCTCGAGATGGGACGAGATGGCCTTGACGATGAAGCGCGCCGTGATGGGCGTGCCGTCATAGTGGAGGATCGGCACCAGTCGGGCCGGGTCGATGCCGATCTCGTTGACGAGCATCGAGCGCAGCTGGCCGTCGCGGTTCTGCTCGACGACGAAGACGCTGTCATGGGCGTCGATGAAATCCTTCACGGCGTCGGCGAAGGGGAAGGCCCGGACCCGCAATGCGTCCAGCGGGACGCCCGCCGCCGACAACCTGTCCAGCGCTTCGGCCATGGATGGCGATGTCGAGCCGAAATAGATGACCCCGTGTCGGGTTGGCGCCGCCGCGTCGCGCCGCTCGGGCCCGGGGACAAGCGACTTCGCCGTCTCGAACTTGCGCAGCAGGCGCTCCATGTTGTCCACGTAGACCGAACCCTCCTCCGAATAACCGGCATAGCGGTTCTTGCTGGTGCCGCGGGTGAAGTAGGCGCCTTTTGTCGGGTGTGCGCCCGGGAAGGTCCGGTAGGGTATCCCGTCGCCGTCGACGTCGAGGTAACGGCCAAATGTCTTGCCGGCGTCGAGGTCGGCGGCGGTCATCACCTTGCCGCGGTCGAGGCGGCGGCTTTCGTCCCATTCCAGGGGCCGGCAAAGCCTGAAGTTCATGCCGATGTCGAGGTCGGACATGATAAAGACCGGCGTCTGCAGGCGGTCGGCGAGGTCGAGCGCGGCGGCGGCGAAGTCGAAGCACTCCTTCGGGTCCTCGGGGAACAAAAGCACGTGCCTGGTGTCGCCGTTCGACGCATAGGCGCAGGATAGGAGATCCGCCTGTTGCGTGCGGGTCGGCATGCCCGTCGACGGGCCGCCGCGCTGCACGTCGATCAGCACCGCCGGCACCTCGGCGAAATAGGCGAGGCCGATGAACTCGGTCATCAGCGAAATCCCCGGCCCCGAGGTGGCGGTGAAGGCGCGGGCGCCATTCCAGGCGGCACCGATCACCATGCCGATGGCGGAGAGCTCGTCCTCCGCCTGCACGATCGCATAGCGCGCCTCCCCCGTCTCCGGGTCGTGGCGCAGCTTCCTGCAGTAGGATTGGAAAGCCTCGGCCACCGAGGTCGAGGGCGTGATCGGATACCAGGCGCACACCGTGGCGCCGCCATAGACGCAGCCGAGCGCCGTAGCGCTGTTGCCTTCGACGAAGATGCGGTCGCCGACCGCGTCAGCGCGGCGCACCCTAAGCTGGCAGGTCGCCGGGTCGATGTTGTCGCGGGCATAGTCGCGGCCCAGGTTGAGCGCCCTGACGTTGGAGGTCAGCAGCGCCTCCTTGCCCTTATACTGCTCGCCGAACAGCCGCTCGATCTCTTCCGGATCGATCTCGAATAACCACGACAACACCCCGAGGCAGATGATGTTCTTGAACAGCTGCCGCTGGCGAACGTCGCTGTAGGTCTCGTTGCAGATCGCCGTCAGCGGCACGCCGATCACCGTGATGTCGGTGCGCAGTTCCGATTTCGCCACCGGCCGGGTCGAATCGTAGAGCAGGTAGCCGCCGGTATCGATCTCCTTAAGGTCCTGCGCCCAGGTCTGCGGGTTCATGGCGACCATCATGTCGACGCCGCCTCGCCGGCCGAGCCAGCCCTGCTCGGTGACGCGCACCTCGTACCAGGTCGGCAGGCCCTGGATGTTGGAGGGGAAG
>CAYJMY010000115.1:0-16039 GCA_964371125.1 uncultured Mesorhizobium sp.
ACGCGCTGTTCGGCTCGCTGTCGCTGGTCGGACCGCGACCGCATGCCGTCGCGGCACAGTCGCACAACAAACTTTACCACGAAGTTGTCGACGGCTATTTCGCCCGCCACAGGGTGAAACCCGGCGTCACGGGGTGGGCGCAGATCAACGGCTGGCGCGGCGAGATCGACAATGACGAGAAGATCAAGATGCGCACCGAATACGACCTTTTCTACATCGAGAACTGGTCGCTCTGGTTCGACCTGAAGATCCTGTTGTTGACGCCGATCCGCCTGCTCAACACGGAAAACGCCTATTGAGCGCGTTTGCCGCCGACCTGCCCCGCGCCGCGGTCAATGCGAAGTCGATCGCGCTGATTTCGACCGGCGCGATATCGCTCGGCGTCTTCCTGTCGGGTTTCGTCATCAACGAGCCCGCCCCCTACGAACTCTACATGGCCGGGCTGATTGGCGTGTGGGCGCTGTTCGGCCTGCGCATCTCGCGCTCGATCGCGCCGCTGGTGGTCCTCCTCGTACTGTTCAACATCGGCGGCATGATCTCGATGACGCAGATGGCCAACCTGATGAACACGCCGCTCTACCTCGCGGTGTCGCTGTTCCTGGCCTTCACGTCGATCTTCTTCGCCGCGGTCATCGAGGCGCGGCCGGAACTCTACCGGCCGATCTTCCACGCCTGGATCCTCGCCGCGGTATCCACCGCGACGCTCGGCATCCTCGGCTATTTCGGCATCCTGCCGGGCGCCGAGGTGTTCACCCGCTACGACCGCGCCGCGGGCGCCTTCGAAGATCCGAATGTCTTCGGCCCGTTCCTGACGCTGCCCGGCATCTACCTCCTCTACCGCCTGATGACCGGACGGCCGGCGCTGATGCCGGCCTATGCCGTGCCGCTGCTGATCATCGTCGCGGGCATCTTCCTGTCGTTCTCGCGCGGGGCATGGGGCCTCTTCGGCGCTTCATCGGTGTTGCTGGTGGCGTGTCTGTTCCTGCAGAGCAACAGCGGCCTGTTCCGCCTGCGCATCGTCATCATGACCCTCGCGGCAGTGTCGCTGCTCATTCTCGCGGTCCTCGTCATCCTGCAGATTCCCGGCGTCGCCGAGATGTTCTCGGCCCGCGCGC
This sequence comes from uncultured Mesorhizobium sp., assembly GCA_964371125.1. Classification (GTDB taxonomy): domain Bacteria; phylum Pseudomonadota; class Alphaproteobacteria; order Rhizobiales; family Rhizobiaceae; genus DUSC01. The sequence goes on from CAYJMY010000115.1 coordinate 1,116, forward strand.
AGCTCGCCCAGGATTACGACAGCGACCGCCTCGGACGTTTCGCCCGCTACGGCATCGGCTTCCTTCTCGCGATGGAGCATCCGTTCGGCATCGGGCCGCTGGTCTTCGGCCAGATCTACGGCGAGGATACCCACAACATCTGGCTGAAGGCCCTGCTCGACTATGGCTGGCTCGGCTTCGCCTGCTGGGCGATCATGATCGGCTGGACCGTGGCGGCGGGCTTCCGCATTCTCTTCCGCAACCGGCCATGGCAGCCCTACTTCCTGTGCGTCTACGTGGTCTTCATCGGTCACATCGCGCTCGGCTCGATCATCGACACCGACCACTGGCGGCACTTCTACCTGCTGCTCGGCCTGGTCTGGGGCGGCATCGCCCTCGAGCGGCGGCATCAGCACGCGCAGGCGCGCGCGGTCGCCGCGCCTACAACGCTTCGCGCAGCAGCCGCCAGCTGAACAGAAGCCGCCAACGAAGCCCGACCTCGGCATGCGGGACCGGCACGGAAGCCTTGCGGTACATTTCGAAGATCTCCTTCATCCGGCGGTAGAACGCCGGGTCCAGCACGGCGACGCCGTTCTCGTTGTCGTGGATGAAGCTGCGGTTGTTGAAATTGACCGAGGAGGCGATGGCGAAGCGGCCGTCGATCATCAGCATCTTCGAATGAAGGAGTATCTTGGTGTCGCGGTAGTCGTAGATATCGATACGGCCGGCATGCTTGGCGACGAACAACCGGTTCAACTGGGTCAGCATGGAGCCGCCGAGGTCGCCGGAGAGATCGATGCGGCCGAGGATGGTGATCTTGACTCCCCGCGCCAGCGCCCGGTCGATGGCCGCGTCGAGCGCCGGCGTCAGGTTGAGGTAGGGATTGACGATCTCGATGGTCTTCCTCGCCGCGTCGATCAGGTCGACGTAGTAGTCTTCCAGGGCGCGGCCGTCGGCGTAGGGGATGGAGATGAAGTGGCGGGCAACGCGCGACGGGCGGGCCGCACCGCCCGAGACCGCCAGCGTGAAGGGCCGCACCATGTGCGTGGCCGCATCCTCGTGCCACAGCGTCGACAGGTGTGCCGCCAACGCCTGTGTCGCGGCATCGCCATGGAGGGCTAGGTCAAGGTCTCGCCAGTTGGAATAGTAGTTGAGGGTAAGTCCCCTCGCCTGGCCGTATTGCTGCAGCTTGGGATACTTCGTGAGGTCGACCGGCTTGTCGAACAGGAAGCCGTCATGGATGTTGCGGCCGCCGATGATGGCCACCGACCGGCCGGGCTCCTCGGAGATGGCGGCGAGGAGCTTCGAATGGTGGACCTTGTAGTACTGCGATATCACCTCGTCGAGCGTCCCGCCGTCCGGCGGCTCCCAGGCGAACGACTTGAACTGGACGTTGAGGTGGTCGGCCGCAAGCGCCTGGAGCATGGCCCGGTCCTTCTCGCGCTCAAGAACCTCAGAGGCGATGACCCGGATCGTGGTGCCGCGGCTAGCGTGATAGCGCAGCAACCGATCGAAGACGCGGCCGGAGAAGTCGGCCTTGATGTCGAGATATGAGACATAGATGAGCGCCAAACGCGGCGCCCGCGAGAAGTCGAGCGGCGCCTCGGGATCGCCGTTGCGCAGGAACGCCGCCGAGAGCGGCACACCCAGCAGCGCCTCGATCTTGGCGTTGAAACCTTCGACCTCGCCGGTGAGCAAGGTGGGCCGGCCGGCGTCAAACGGGCATGTCTGCGACAGCCAGCGGGCGCCGTAGAAGGCGCGCTCGAGCGGCGGCAGGCCGTCCGGTTCCGGCAGGCGGCAGACGTCGACGCGACTGTCGAAGTCGGCAAGGCGGGGATCGGCAGTTTCCTCGCGCACCATGGTAAAGACGCGGCGACTGCCGGAGAACTCGGCCACCGCGTTGCACCGCTGTACCGCGTCCGCCGGCACGAGCAGGCTCTCGCCCGCGCCTTCACCGCCGATGATCGTGAACGGGGTGCCGGCCGGATAGGATCTGCCGCCCGGCCCGGCCTCGACCGCCACGGCGCCGTCGCAGTTGAGTGTCAGCCGGAAGGGCTTGCCGTCGATGCTGCGCAGTTCGATCTCCGTGCGCGTCGCCTGGAGACCGGAGAAGGCGTAGGGAGCGTCGCCTGAATTCCCGGTTTCCGGGGCGAGATAAAGAGTCTGCCGGGCGGTGCGCCAGCGGTCGCGGTAGAGCTTGCGGTCGCCGCCCCTCTCCGGCTCCGCCAAGGGCATTTCGCTGCGATAGGCCGGCTCGGCGATGGCCGCGAGCGTGCGCCTCGCCTTTCCCAGTTCGCTGCCGGAGATGTCGTCCGGCGGTTGCGACGGCCCGATGCCGTTCGCCTTGTCCAGCCTCTCGAGGCCGTCGCGTGCGATCAATGCGCCGAGCCGGCGGCCATAGGCGCGCTCTTCGGAACTCGCGGTCGCCGGGTGGGAGACATCCGCGGCCACATCGGCCAGATAGTCCGGCGTGCCGGCGCATCCGCACAGTCCGGACACCAGCACGCCGAGGGCAAGCGCCCTCTTCCACACCCCACGCACCCCACTCACTCGCCCTGCCCCTCCGGACGGTACCGGGTTTTCAAAATATCCTTCTTCCGCGGAGGAAGCACCCCCTCCGGAAAGATCCGGCACATCGGCCAGGTCGCCGCCAGATAACCGCGTACGAGCTTCGCCTTTCGGCGCAACTCGTGTGCGGCGCTCGGATCCGCCATGACCGCCTCTGCCTCCGCGGCAAGGGTGCGATTGCATTCGCACCTGTCGCCCCCCGTCGTGAAGCAGACATCATGATCGAGGCATGCCGCGTCAAGCCTGTCCATGGGCGGCACGTTCATATCCCCGGTGCGCGTGCCATATCCGCAATAGTTGCCAGCCACGAGACGCGACGGCCTGTTCTCCAGCCGGCCGTCGTAGGTGCCGACCGATTCGCCGGGCGGGACAAAGGGGTTTGCGCATCCGGCCGCGCCGGACAACAAGGCCACCACGAACAGGACGGCGGCGCGCACGCAGTTCTCCCTCACCCGTCGATCCGTCGTCACCTATGCCACGGCGGCAGCTATACGCGCTGATCAAGATCAAGCGCACCGCCCGGATGGGCGCTGCGGCCGGACAGAAGGCCCGGCCTCCCGCCACGGTCGCCGCGAACTTTTCCCTTGCGCCCAAACCAACGTCCCTATAGGGCTTTGCGCGGTTCGGAGCGTAGCGCAGCCCGGTAGCGCACTTGACTGGGGGTCAAGGGGTCGTGGGTTCGAATCCCGCCGCTCCGACCATTTTTTCCCTATCCAGCCCCCCACAATTGTCCTGCCGATCCGAAGCCGATGCAGCGGACCTTCGCGAGGCGACCGGCCGTCAGGCGGCGTCGCGGCGGCGATCTCCGAGCATCGATTTCCCGATTGCCCCGCAGACCGCGGCGGCGACGACATGGGCAAACAGGACCACCGCGAGCGCTGCTTCGCTCAGTTCCTCGCCGAGAACATAGGGCAGGCCGGCGGCCAGACCGCCAACTGTTCCAGCCATGATCGACGGGCGCCGCGCAATCGCGGCGAAGGCTGCGAAGGCAAGGCCGGCGGCCGCGGCCTGTACGCCGCCGACGAACCATGAAAGGGGGATCCCGAGCAGCCCGGAATAGAAGACCAGGCCTGCCATGCCGGAATCGTCGCCGAGGGCGAAGGCGACGAGGCCGCCGGCCAGGCTGACCGTCACCGCGCCCAAAGGCGGCCCGACAAGAACGAAGATCAGGAGCACGGCAACGAGACGCGACAGGCTCATGCCGATCGGCTCCCGAACCGGTTCGCAAGGCCTTCTGCGATGCTCATTTTCCGAACAGGGTCCCGGCGAGAAGATAGCTCAGCGTAACGATGACGACGGTGCCGAGGAGGTTGATCCACAGCCCGGCCCGCGCCATCTGGGCGATCGTCACCATACCGCTGCCGAAGACGATCGCATTGGGCGGCGTCGCCACGGGGAGCATGAAGGCGCAGGACGCGGCGAGCGCCAGCGGCACGGCCAGCAGCGCAGGCTCAATGCCGATGCCGAGCGCGACGGCGCCGCCAACGGGGAGGAAGGTCGCCGCGCTCGCCGTGTTGCTAGTGAGTTCGGTCAGGAAGATCATGCCGAGCGTCGCTGCCGCCACCACGGCCAGAACCGGCAGGTTGCCGAGCCCGGCCATCGCGCCGCCGAGCCATGCCGCGAGGCCGGAGGACGAGATCGCCGCGGCGAGGCTTAGGCCGCCACCAAACAGGATGAGAATGCCCCAGGGCAGCGCGCGGGCGTCCTCCCAGGCGATCAGGCGCTCGCCATCCGCGCCGCCAGAAGGGATAACGAACAGGCAGAGGGCGCCGACGATGGCGATGACGGAATCGTCGAGGCCGGGGACGAGGTCGCCGTAGAGGGGGCGGGTCACCCAGGCGAGCGCCGTCGCGACGAAGACGACCGCGACGCGCCTTTCCGCGGGGGCCATCGGGCCGAGCGCCTCGAGTTCGGCCCTGATCGCCGGGCCGGAATCGGCCGCCCCGGCGGCGACGGGATGGAGACGGACCAGCAGTGGCCAGGCGATCGCGAGCATGGCGACGACCATCGGCATGCCGAGCAGCATCCACTGGGCGAAGCCGATCGTCACGCCGTGCTCGCGTTCCATGTAGGCGGCGAGCAGGGCGTTGGGCGGTGTGCCGATCAGCGTGCCGAGGCCGCCGATAGAGGCGCCATAGGCGACGGCGAGCATCACCGCCGCGCCGAGATTGCGCTGCGAGGTAGGGTCGGTGGAGCAATGGCAGGCGAACAGGCCGAGCACGGCCGAAGCCACAGGCAGCATGATGACGGCGGTCGCCGAGTTGCTCACCCACATGCTCAGGCCGGCGGTGGCGACGAGGAAGCCGCCGACGAGGCGGTGCGGCGAAGTGCCGACGAAGAGGATGGCGTGCAACCCGGCGCGCTTGTGCAGGTTCCGGCGCTCAAGGCCGATGCCGAGCAGAAAGCCGCCGAGGAAGAGGAACATCACCGGATCGGCGAAGGGTGCCGCCGCCTTCGCCAGCGGTGCGATCCCCAGGAGCGGGAAAAGCACGATCGGGACAAGCGCCGTCGCCGGAAGCGGGACGGCCTCGGATATCCACCAGAACGCCATCAGGACTGCGACCGCGGCGACGCGCCAAGCTTCCGCGGGCATGCCCGCGGGTGCAGGCAGGAGGAGCAAGACAGCCATCGCCGCGAGCCCCGCGATCATGCCGCGCCTACGCCCGCGCCCGGAAAGTTCGCCTGCCGGCATGAACGCCCCCCTTCCACACTGCCCTCCGGCCGGCCGCACGCGCGGCGTACCCCTGTCCGGATGGTCCTTCTATATGATAGGTTCAAGAATGATCCAGAGACACGATCCCGATCGGACGGCGGCCGGCTCCCCGGCCGCGGAGCAGTCCGGAACCATCACCCTCGTGCTTCCGCCCGAATTGTCGGCGGCGCTCGACCGCTTCATCGAGCGCGACCATCCGGAGATGGCGCGCGCCGAGGCGATCGTCGCGGCGTTCCGCGACTGGGCGACCGCGCGCGGCCTTGTCGCCGGCGTCGACCAAGGCCTTCGGCCGGACGAACTCAACGCCTCGAACGACGGCTGAGAGCAAGGGCGAGCGGCGCCGGCGGGCCGTCCTCCAGCGAACGCCTCTCAGGCCTTCGGCGGTCGCAAGCGGCGCCAGCCTTCGAGGATTCGGCGCAGCGGTGCCGTGACCCGCCATGACGTGCTCGCCCGCATCGCCGCGATCCGGCCTTCCAGCCGGGCGACGGAGGCGCGCAGCGCGGCCCGGTCGCGCTCGAGGTCGCGGATCCACGCGACGCTGTTCCGGCCGCTGCCACGCAGGCTGACGAGCCGGGGCGCGTCGAGGGAAATGCGCGGGCCGGTGGCCGCAACGTCGATCCGCCACAGGAGTTCGGCGAAGCGCTCCCGTGCGAACTGCAGCGTGGCGGAGCGGATCTTCGACGGGTGCTTCGGTGGCAGGCTCATCGAGGGGTTGGTGTTGATCTCGTAGACCTGCGGCCTGCCGCCGACCAGGCCGAAATCGGCGCGCCCGTAGTCGATGCCGGCGACGTCGAACGACTTCTTCATCTCGTCGGCGAAACGGTTGGCGCGGATGTCGAGGTCGTCCTGCCGGTACATTTCCTCCGTCGCCAGCCCGGCCGCGCCGCCCTTCACGTTCCAGTTGTCCTCGGTGACGACATGGTCGAGGTGGATTGCGTCGCCGACGCGGAAGGCCCCATAGCGCCGGAAGACGCCGGGGCGGACGGGTTCGGCGCAGAACTCGATGACGACGAGGCCGCGCAGCGATTCGCCCTTCGCCATGAGCGATTCGAGACAGGCGTCGAGCGCGTCCTGGTCGGGCAGGAGGTCGGAGAGCGCGGCGTCGTGGTCGGACTGGCGGCGCACGAAGACGGGGAAGCGCCCCGGACGCGGCGCGCCATCGGCGCGATAGGCGTCGAAGCGGTTGAGGCCGGCGGCATGGAGGGCGCGCAGCAGGCCGTAGCGGACGCGCACGCGCGCCGGATCGTTCAGCGCCCGGCTGCCGGGTGACGCACTTATGCAGCGATAGAGATCCGATGCCCACAAGAGCTCGGCATCGGACAGCCGTTCGAGGTCGGAGAAGATATAGGTGCCCGACGGCAGCGACGCCTCGCGGCTGATATCGGCATAGGAGACACTGGCGACCTCCGGCACGGAGACGCCGAAACCCTTCTTCAGGGGACCGACCGTGTAGGCGTGTTCGCCGGTGACGACGAAGGTGATCATATGCTGCCGCCGTCCTTGCCCGTTGGCTGGGTCGCGTATAGTGTTCCTACTACAATTGCATTGTCGATCCCCGAGCGAGGAAGGAACTGAACATGCAAGACGCCCGCCGCATATCAGTCGATCTCGATACACTGCTCAAGGTCAGTTCGACCGGCGTTTCGGTGGGCCTGAAGCCTGCCGAGCGGCGCATCGCCGTCGATCACGACACGCTCCTGAAGGTGAACTCCACCGGCGTGTCGGTCGGGACCAAACCGTCGAAACCGTTGTCTGCCGGCGAGTCCGCCCGTTAGGTCGTCGCAACGCCTCTTCGCGGTGAGCGGGCCGGGCGATCCGGGGTAATCCATTGAGCGCATCGTTCTTTCCGGACGGCGTTCGCGCGGCCGGAGTTTTTGCGACCGTGGAGCGGCGGCTTGCCGAAAGCGTCGCCGCGATCGTCGCGGCGATGCCGGTGGCGGCGGCGCGAAGTGCGGCGTGGCGGACGATCGCCGAGCGCATCGGGCAGCGCGACAGGCCGCGCGCCGCCGTATTCGCCACCTATCATGAACTTGTCTCGGCGGTAGAGCGCGACGACGTAGACGCGGCCTCCCGGCTCCTCGACCAGATCGACGCGGCCGTCGATATGCCGGCCGGCCCATTCGCCGTGTCGTGGGCCGACGTTGCGGAAGGCGAACGCCAGCTCTACCTGCGCGCGCTGAACGCGGACCCGACCACGCCGGTGGCGTTCGCGGCGCCCGATGGCGAACTCGCCGCCGCGGCGATGCGCTCCGTCGAGGAGGCGCTCGCGGAACTCGACCGTTCCGCGCCGGAGAACGCCGCAGAGATCCGCGCGCTGCTGACGCAGATCGTCTTCGTCGCCGGTACCGCCGGTTCCGACGCCCGGTTCGACGGGGCGACAAGTTTTTATTGCTGGGGTGCGCTGTTCCTGAATGCAGAGGAACACCAGTCGCTGGTCGACATGATCGACGGCCTGGCGCATGAGAGCGCCCATGCGCTGCTCTACGGCATGACGCTCGGCGGCCCGCTGGTGACGAACCCGGTGAGCGAACGCCACCCCTCGCCGCTCAGGCGCGACCTGCGCCATCTCGACGGGATCTTTCACGCGACTTTCGTCTCGGCGCGCATGCATTTCGCCCACGGCAGGATCCTCGCCGGCGGCCGCCTGACGCCGGAACAGCGGGAGGCCGCGGAAAAGGGCCGCGCCAGCAGCGCTGCGGCGTTCGGCGCGGGCCTGCGCACCTTGCGGGACCATGCCCGGTTCACGCCGCTCGGCGGCGAATTGATCGACAGTGCCGAGCGCTACATGGATGAAGCGGGGCAAGCCTCGCCAAGGCACGCCAGCGAGGCGGCCTCCTCCTGATCGCCGCGCCGTCCGCCGCGCGACGCGCCGGACCGTCTGCCGGAGTAACGGTGAAGGCTTAACGCACCTGGTCGAGCAGGCGCTTGCATTCCAGCAGGTCGAACAGGGCTTCCTGGAGCAGCGCCCGGTTGTCGCGCGAGAGCTTGCCGCTACCCGGCGGCACGGGCCCCTCGTCGTCGGCCTTGCCCAGGCCGAAGAAGCGCCGGCTCGGCTTGATCTTCGGCTCGCCGACCAGCATCTCGTCCTCGTGGTGGCGCGGCTGGGCGGCTGCCGTCAGCGGCGCCGGCGCTTCGGCCTGCTTGCGCTGGGCAATGCCTTCGATCGCCGCGAGGTCGCCATTGCCGACGGCGACGGCGAACTGGACGCCGTGCTCGCGCAGGAGCTTCTGCACGCCCTTGATCGTGTAGCCCTGGTCGTAGAGCATATGGCGGATGCCCTTGATCAGTTCGACGTCCTGCGGGCGGTAGTAGCGCCGGCCGCCGCCGCGCTTCATCGGCTTGATCTGGGCGAAGCGGGTCTCCCAGAAGCGCAGCACGTGTTGCGGAAGGTTCAGGTCCTCGGCAACCTCGCTGATCGTCCGGAAAGCGTCGGGGCTTTTTTCCATATGCGGTCCCAAGAAGGCGATTCGCCGCCTATTCCAGCCGGTTGGCGCAATATATTCAAGCCCGCAATGAACGGCGGACGCGAAACCGCCGCCGGTGACGGCCTACTTGTCGCCCTTGTTCCGACTGGCCTGGTGCGAGCGGAGAATGCGATTCTTCAACACGTTGGAGGCCTTGAACGTCATCACCCGGCGCGGAAGGATCGGCACTTCCTCGCCCGTCTTGGGATTGCGGCCGATGCGTTCGTTCTTCGAGCGGACGTGGAAGGTGGCGAAGGACGACAGCTTGACGGTCTCGCCGCGGACGATCGCCTCGCAGATCTCGTCGAGAACGGTCTCCACGAGTTCGGCCGATTCGGTCCTGGACAATCCGACCTTCCGATAGACGGCTTCGGCTAGGTCGGCGCGAGTCAGTGTTTTTGCCCCCATAGCAACCGTCCAATCATCCTCGAGAAAAAAACAGCGCGATCCAAACGCCGAGACGTTAGGGGAAGATGACCCGCCCGGTCAAGGACTTAACCGGCCCCGCGGCGCCATTCACGTCACCAGCGCAGCAGGACCGCGCCCCAGGTAAAACCGCCGCCCATGGCTTCGAGCAGCACGAGGTCGCCGCGGCGGATACGCCCGTCGGCGACGGCGACCGAAAGCGCCAACGGCACCGAGGCCGCCGAGGTATTGCCGTGCCGGTCGACGGTGACCACGACCTTCTCGTCGGCGATGCCGAGCTTCTTCGCCGAAGCGTCGATAATGCGTTTGTTGGCCTGGTGCGGGACGAACCAGTCGAGGTCCGCGGAGCCGATACCCGCCTGGGCGTAGGTTGCCTCGATGACGTCGGTGATCATGCCGACGGCGTGCTTGAAGACCTCACGTCCCTCCATGCGCAGGTGGCCGACGGTTCCCGTCGTCGACGGGCCGCCGTCGACATAGAGCTTATCCTTGTGCGTGCCGTCGGAACGCAGGCTAGCGGCTAGGATGCCGCGATCGGCGAGCGTGCCATCGCCATCGACCGCCTCGAGGATGAGTGCGCCGGCGCCGTCGCCGAAGAGCACGCAGGTCGAGCGGTCGCTCCAGTCGAGGATGCGCGAGAAGGTCTCGGCGCCGATGACGAGCACGCGCCTGGCCATGCCGCCGCGAATATGGAGGTCTGCCGTGGTGATCGCATAGACGAAGCCGCTGCACACCGCCTGCATATCGAAGGCGAAGCCGTGGCGCATGCCGAGGCGGCGCTGGATGTCGACCGACGTCGCCGGAAAGGTGTTGTCCGGCGTCGACGTCGCCAGGATGATGAGGTCGATGTCGTCCACGGTCAGGCCGCCGTCGGCGAGTGCCGCGCGTGCGGCGGCCTCGCCGAGCGAGGCGGTCGTCTCATCGTCGGAGGCGATGTGGCGCTGGCGGATTCCCGTGCGCTGGACGATCCACTCGTCCGTGGTATCGACGACGCCTTCGAAGTCGGTGTTCTTCATAATGCGGCGCGGCAAGGCCGACCCGATGCCGCGTACCACTGATCTTATCATTGTCGTTCCTGGTTCAAGGCGCCGTGGACGCCGCATCCTCGGCGCCTGGCGGGATCCGGCCGGGACGCGGCGCGCGCGAGTGGAACATGTCGAGATCGGACCTGATCTTGTCGAGGAGCCGATTGCGCACCATGTCGTAGCCGAGTTCGACCGCGGCGATGAAGCCTTCGGCGTCGGCGCCTCCATGGCTCTTCACGACGATGCCGTTGAGGCCGAGGAACACGCCGCCATTGGCCCGGCGCGGATCCATCTTCTCGCGAAGGCGGGCAAAGGCGCCCTTGGCGAAGACATAGCCGATGCGCGCCATCAACGTCCGGCTGAGCGCCGCGCGCAGGTACTCGCCGATCTGGCGGGCGGTGCCCTCCGCAGTCTTCAGGGCGATGTTGCCGGCAAAACCCTCGGTAACGACCACGTCGACCGTGCCCTTGCCGATGTCGTCACCTTCGACGAAACCGCGATATTCCATCGACATCGGCTCGACCTCACGCAGGATGCGACCGGCCTCCTTGACGTCTTCCTGGCCCTTGATTTCCTCGACGCCGACGTTGAGCAGCCCGACGGTCGGGCGCTCGGTCTCGTGCAGTGCCCTCGCCATGGCCGCGCCGAGGATAGCGAAGTCGACGAGTTGGTGGGCGTCGGCCCCGATCGTGGCGCCGACGTCGAGCACGATGCTCTCGCCCCGGACCGTCGGCCAGATCGCCGCGATCGCCGGCCTCTCGATGGTCGCCATGGTGCGCAGGCAGAACTTCGACATCGCCATCAGGGCGCCGGTGTTGCCCGCCGAGACGCAGACATCGGCATCGCCGTTCTTGACCGCCTCGATCGCCTTCCACATCGACGATTTCCAGCGGCCGTGGCGTAACGCCTGGCTCGGCTTGTCGTCCATGCGCACAGCGATCTCGCAGTCAAAGAACTCGCTGACGGCGGCGAGCTTCGCGTGGCGGTCCATGACCGGACGTACCTGCTCCTCTATGCCGTAGATCAGGAAGCGCACGTCCTGACGCCGCTCGGCAACCCCGACCAGTGCAGGAATGACCACCTCGGGGCCGTGGTCCCCGCCCATGGCGTCAATGGAGATGCGTATCACGTGGTTTGTCGTCTCTCGTTGGCCTGGCCCCCGCGGCTGCGGAAAGTCGGGCGAAAATAGCGGTTTTGCCACCCGACACAACCGGCAAATCGCCCTATCGGCTGTGATTCAGAGTTTGTCGCGCAAAGCCCTGAGCTTCTGCTGCAGAGGGCCGTCGGCCTCGGCGCCGCCTTCCTCCGCTCCGGCAGGGACGATTTCCGCGCCCTTCTTGCGCGGATAGGGATCGATGGCGAGCGCGAAGAACTCCTCGGCGAGCGCGCCGACGTCGATCGAGTCGCCCGAAAACGTCTCTGGACTGTCCGGCCCCTCCGCCGCGATCAAGATCTCGCCGGCGCCCTCGAAGCCGAGCCGGCCGAGCTTCGAATCCTCAGGAAGAAAAAGCCCTTCGACGGCCTCGTCGATGCGGATCTCCAGCGCATCGAGCGTCACGACGCATTCCTGGACAATGTCGGCGGCCACGCGGCCCGACACCTTGACCCCGTTGCGCTTCCACGGCTCGACGAGAAGATCGGCGCGCCACGATTTGACCTCGGCGAGCGCGTGGTCGTTGGCGAGCGCGGCGCGCTGGCGCGGATTGGCCTCGATGACGACCGGCATGCCCTTCCGGGGAAGCCGAGCGACATGGGCGAGGAACGAAACCGGGCTCTTTGTACTGGGATCCATGGTGTCCTCCGCGGTTCACATCTCGTCCGCACGGGGAAAGGCGGCGCCGCCCTCGAGGAGATCGGTCGCAGGCCTGGCGGCGAGGCCGTCGGCGGCCGCGCGGACGTAGGCGGCGAGCCCTCGCGCCCCGTCCCAGGCCGTTTCGCCGGGCCGCACGTTGCGCGCCAAAGCGGCTTCGAGCGCTGGCTGGTCGCGACGGTCGAGCGCCTCGTCATAAGCGAGCGTGCGGCCATAAAACATTCGCGAGAACATCTTCATGCGCTTCGGCACGCCGAGATCGCCGATGCCGAGTTCCCTGATGGAGTGTTCGACGTCGCGGAAGAACTCGTCTGTCAGGTCCTGGCAGACCGCCCCGACGGGGCCTTTTTCCCCCTTCGCGCGGTGCAGCACGAGGAAGAGGTGCAGGCCGATCATCTCGAAGCGCCCGAGGGGAGTGTCCGGCACCGACCAGCGCGAATAGAGTGCCGGTTGCCGCGCCGCCGCCACGATTTGACTGTAAACGCGGTCGACTATATCGCGGTTGGAGAGGCTGGACCGGCCGAACAAACGTCTGAACATGCCATGCCGTCTCCCGGGAAGGGTTTCGCGCCGTGGTCGTGTTGCATCGGCGTGAAAGCTGGTTTACCGCTTTTGCCGCCCGGTGCAAGCCGAGGCATACAAGAGGATTTCATGGATTTGTCGTCGCCGTCGAAGGATTTCAAGACCGGATCGTCGCGCCGGGCACTCATCGCCGCGTCGCTCGTCGCGGCCACGACGGCGCTTTCGGCCTGCTCGACGTCAGAGGCCCTCAATCCGCGCGAAACGCTCACCCAGGGCTATGTCATAGACCAGCAGCAGATCGACCTCGTCCCGGTCGGCTCGAGCCGCGAGCAGGTGCTGTTGACGCTGGGCTCGCCGTCGACGACAGCGACCTTCGACAACGAGGTCTTCTACTACATCTCGCAGACACGCGTGCGCAACGCCGCCTTCATGAACCCGCGCGTCGTCGACCAGCGCGTGCTCGCCGTCTACTTCGGCGAGGAAGGGCGCGTCACCAACATCGCCCAATACGGCTTGCAGGACGGAAAGGTTTTCGACTTCATTTCGCGCACCACGCCGACGGGCGGCAAGGACCAGTCCTTCATCGGCCAGCTTCTCTCCGGCGTCGGCGGCGGCGGCACTTCGCAGGCGAAGAAGTTGTTCGGCGGCTAGTGGCTGGGGGTCTCTACCTCCAGAAAAGCCCGTCCTGTTACGGGCGGACGCTCGCCGACGCGCCAGTCTGAGAAAATGGCTGAAGACCACGACGAGGCTCCGGTTCCGCTATCCGACGCCCGCGTCGAGGTGCTGGCGCTGATCGGCGGCCGCGGCGGAATGACGCTCGCCGGCAACAAAGAGAGCTTTGCCGTTCTCTACCATCGCGGCGGCCAATGGCTCCTGAAGTCTGGCGACACCTTGACCGGCGAAAGCAGCGTCGGCGTGATCACTCCGGAGGAGGCATACCGTGCGATCCGTTCCCGCGCTCGCGAGCTGATGGAGGATTTCGGTCCGGGTGGCGGGACCTTCAACGACGCCGACGTACTCGCCTTCCTCGCCGACTGGCCAACATCGATCTGAAACGACAAAGGCCCGCGGGATCGCTCCCGCGGGCCTTTGTCCTTGCAGGTCTTCGATCAGGCCGCGTGCGCGAGCACGGCGAGCAGGAGAAGGGCGACGATGTTGGTGATCTTGATGGCCGGGTTGACGGCCGGACCGGCGGTGTCCTTGTAGGGATCGCCGACCGTGTCGCCGGTCACCGACGCCTTGTGCGCTTCGGAGCCCTTCATGTGCTTGACGCCGTCCTTGTCGGTGAAGCCGTCCTCGAAAGACTTCTTGGCGTTGTCCCACGCGCCGCCGCCCGAGGTCATCGAGATGGCGACGAACAGGCCGTTGACGATGACGCCGAGCAGCGAGGCGCCGAGCGCGGCGAAAGCCGAGGCCTTGGAGCCGGAGATCAGCAACACGCCGAAGTAGACGACCAGCGGAGCAAGCACCGGAAGCAGAGACGGTATGATCATCTCCTTGATCGCCGCCTTGGTGAGGATGTCCACCGCACGGGCGTAGTTCGGCTTGGACGTTCCCGCCATGATGCCCGGGTCCTCGCGGAACTGCTTGCGCACTTCCTCGACGATAGAGCCTGCGGCGCGACCCACGGCGGTCATCGCGATGCCGCCGAACAGGTACGGGATCAGGCCGCCGAAGATGAGGCCGGCGACGACATAGGGGTTCGACAAGTCGAACGACACCGCGCCGATGTCTTTGAAGTAGGGGAACAGCGTCGAGCCTGCCTCGTTCGCCTGGGCGGCGAAGTACTGCAGGTCGTAGCTGTAGGCGGCAAACAGGACCAGTGCGCCAAGGCCGGCCGAGCCGATGGCGTAGCCCTTGGTCACGGCCTTGGTCGTGTTGCCGACGGCGTCGAGCGGGTCGGTGATGTCGCGCACCGAGTCCGGCAGTTCGGCCATCTCGGCAATGCCACCGGCGTTGTCCGTGATCGGGCCGTAGGCGTCCAGCGCCACCACGATGCCGGCCATGCTCAGCATGGACGTGGCGGCGACGGCGATGCCGTACAGGCCGGCCAGCTGGTAGGCCACCAGGATGGCGGCGCAGACGAACAGCACCGGCCAGGCGGTCGACCGCATCGACACGCCCAGGCCGGCGATGATGTTGGTGCCGTGGCCGGTGGTGGATGCCTGCGCGATGTGGCGCACCGGCGAGTACTGGGTGCCGGTGTAGAACTCGGTGATCCAGACCAGCATGCCGGTCAGCACCAGGCCCACGGCGCAGGCGCCGAACAGGCGGATCTGCGTGCCGGTCGCGGTGATCGAGTTGTCGGGCATCAGCCAGACGGTGACGAAGTAGAACGCGATCAGCGACAGCACGCCGGCGATGGCCAGGCCCTTGTACAGGGCCGGCATCACGTTCTTCATGCCCGGCGAGGCCTT
>CAYJMY010000116.1:0-15971 GCA_964371125.1 uncultured Mesorhizobium sp.
CAGCCATGTAGCCGTCCGGACCAAGCGCGCCGTCCGAAACGTACTCCTCGAGGAACTCCTTCATTCCCGGGATGACGTCGCGATGCGCGTTCTTCACGTAGAAGAAGAGCGGGCGCGCAACCGGATATGAGCTGTCGGCGATCGTATCGAAGGTCGGGGCGATGCCGTTGACCTTCACGGCCTTCAGCTTGTCCGAGTTCTCATAAAGGAAAGAGTAGCCGAAGATACCGACCGCGTTGGCGTCGGCTTCGAGGCGCTGCACGATCAGGTTGTCGTTCTCGCCGGCTTCGACGAAGGGACCGTCCTGGCGCATGCGCGAGCAGACCTCGTTCCACTTCTTCTCGTCGGCCTTCTTCAGGTCGGCCATGCCGTCGAGGCCCTTGCAGCCATCGTGCATGACGAGCTCGACGAAGGCGTCGCGGGTGCCCGAGGTGGGCGGCGGGCCGAAGGCGATGATGTCGATCTGCGGCAGGGAGGGCTCGACGTCCGACCACTTCTTGTTCGGATTGGCGACGAAACCGCCCTTGCCGTCCGGCAGTTCGGCGGCGAGCGCCTTGAAGATCTGCTCTTCGGTAAGGTCCATCTCTGGCGCGCTCGACGCGTGGGCGATCGACAGGCCGTCATAGCCGATCAGTGCCTCGGTGATGTCGGTGACGCCATTGTCGGCGCACAGCTTCACCTCGGACTCCTTGATGGCGCGCGAGGCGCCGGTGATGTCGGCGAAGTCGGGGCCGATGCCGCCGCAGAACGCCTTGAAGCCGCCGCCCGTGCCGGTCGACTCGACCACCGGGGCCGGCTTGCCGGTCTTGTTGGCGAACTCTTCTGCCGCGGCCTGCGAATACGGGAACACGGTCGAGGAACCGACGATCTTGATCTGGTCGCGGGCGGCGGCGATGCCGGCCGAGCCGGCGAGGGCGATGGCCGCAGCCGACGCCGTGAGGAGGAATTTGTTCATCTGGCCTACTCCTGTGCGGAAGTTCTGGAGCACCCGACCGGGCACTCGCGGATGGCCTTAAAGTGCCCATGTTACAGTTCGATGACAGATTTGTGTCGCGCCGATTAAGCTTCGTAGCCGCCGCCGTCGCGGCATCGGCACGACTCCCGCGACCGTGGCGAAAAGACGTTTGGCGCCCGTTGCTTGGGAGGAGACCGGGTGGATCGCCGGTTCCTGGCGGACCACCCGGCCGTCGCGAAAAATCCGGGCGGGAATGCGTTACGTCGCCGGAACTGTGGCGCCAAGCGCCACGGAGACAGCGCCCAATTGGGGCAAACGGGACACTGCTCGATTCCGGCGGTCGCATCTCCCGCCCGTAAGCTACCGGGCCGAAGCTCGAAGCAGTGCGAGTTTCGCGAACGGGGACCGGCATTGATATGGCGCGATCGCGCCATTGCGAGGGGGGCGCCGGCGCGCCGCTCAGACGGCCTCGCGCCGTGCGCCGTCGGCACTCCAGCGCTCGATCTTCTCGAGTAGCGCGCGCGGGCTGATCGGCTTCGGCAGATAATCGTCCATGCCCGCCTCGATGCAGCGCTCGCGGTCGCCCTTCAGCGCATGCGCCGTCACGCCGACGATGGGGACGTGGCCGCCCGATTCGGCCTCGGCGGCACGGATCGCCGCGGTCGCCTGCAGGCCGTTCATCTCCGGCATCGATACGTCCATCAGGATCATGCCGGGCCGCCTCTCCTGCCAGGCCTCGACCGCGAGCCTTCCGTTGGCGACGATCTCGAAGCTCAGGCCGGTCTCGGCAAGGATCTGGGTGAACACCAGCTGGTTGACCTCGTTGTCCTCGGCGACGAGTATGTCCGTCCGCCCCGGATCGGCCCGCGTCGCCGTTTCGCGCACGCCGGCCAGCGCCGACGGCCGCGCCGCCGGCGCGGGCCGCTCGCGGCTCGTTTCGCCGCCGCTCCGGTCGGGTGCGCGATCCGCCACCGTTTCGAAGCCGCCCGCGGCGCGGCGCTTCTGGATCGTCGCCACCAGCGTCTCGAGCAGGATGGAGGAGCGGACCGGCTTGATCAGGTGCGCGTCGATGCCGATCTCGCGGTAGCCGGCGTTCGATGCGGAATGGTCGACAGACGTGAGCATGATGATGGGCGTGCCGGCGATGGCGGGATTGGCGCGAATGGCGCGCGCCACCTCGGCGCCGCTCATGCCCGGCATCTGGTAGTCGAGGATGACGCAATCGACTTCGAGCCCGTGGGCCGCGGCGGCAGCGAGGACCTGGATGCCCTCCACGCCGCCCTCTGCCGCGCAGGCGTCGAACCGCCACGACGCCATCTGCTCGGACAGGATCGCGCGGTTCACCTGATTGTCGTCGACGATCAGGATACGCGCGCCGGTGACGTCGAGCGGAGCGATGCGCACCCGCGAGGGCTCCTCGGCGACAGGCAGCTCGAGGGTGAACCAGAAGGTCGAGCCGGCGCCCTGGACACTCTCGACGCCGATCTGGCCGCCCATCATCGCCACCAGCCGTGCGGTGATCGCCAAGCCGAGGCCGGTGCCCTCGTGCCGGCGCGTCGATGAGGCGTCGACCTGGCTGAACTTCTCGAAGACGAGCTGCAGCTTGTCACTGGGGATGCCGATGCCGGTGTCGGCGACGTTGATGCGCAGGCCCGGCCCGCCGACATCCGGATCGCCCGTGACCTCGACGAGGACGTGACCGGCCTCGGTGAACTTGATGGCGTTGCCGACCATGTTGGTGATGATCTGGCGGATGCGGCCGACGTCGCCGACGAAATGGGTCGGAAGGCCCGGCTCGACGCGCACGATCAGCTCGAGGTCCTTCTCCTTGGCGCGGGTCGACAGAAGCGTCGCCACGTCCTCGATGGCCTCGACGAGGCTGAACGGGGCCGGATCGAGGACCATCTGGCCGGCGTCGATCTTGGAGAAGTCGAGGATGTCGTTGATGATGGTGAGCAGCGCGTTGCCCGACTTGACGATGATGTCGGTGAACGTGCGTTGCCTCGGATTGAGGTCGGACTTCGCGAGCAACTCCGCCATGCCGAGGACGCCGTTCATCGGCGTACGGATCTCGTGGCTCATGTTGGCCAGGAACTCCGACTTCGCCCGGTCGGCGAGGACGGCGCTGTTCTGCGCCTCGCGCAGTTCCTGCTCGCGCTGCTTCAGCTCGGTGATGTCCGTCGTCGAGCCGATCAGGTAGAGCGAGCCGTCGGAGGCGATCATCGAATCCTTGCGCGCGATCTGGTAGCGGATGCCCCCGCCGGGCACGGAAAAGGCCTCCTCGATCACCTGCCGCTGCCGCGTCGCGAGCACGGCGCGGTCGCCTTCCATGAAAGCCTCGCCGTCGACGCCGAATATCTCCGCGTCGGTGTGCCCCAGCGCCTGTTCCGCCGTGAAGCCCGTCAGGTCGCACCATCCCTTGTTGACGTAGTGGAGCCTGAGGTCCGGGCGCTTCGCGTAGATCGCCACCGGCACGTTATCGACGAGGTTGCGGAAGATCTCGTTGTCGCGCGTGCTGATCTGGAGGGCGGCCTCGCGTTCTTTCAGCCGGCTGATGTCGACACGGACGCCGACGAAAGTCCCGTCGTCGGTCCACATGTCGTAGACCTGGTACCAGCGACCGTCGGGATGCAGGCGCTCGTAGACGGGGTGGCGCGAGCGATGGCGCTCCATGTAGCGCTCGACCCACGCCTCGGCATCGGTATCGTAGAGTGCGTCGATCTCGGGATCGCCGCTGTTGCGGAAATAGCCGATGCCGTGGCCGTACTCGATCACCTCGCGGAACGACCTGCCCGCCGACCAGACCCAGTCGAGGTCCGGCATCGAGTCGCGAAGCTGCTGGTTGGCCAGGACGAAGCGATCGTTGCGGTCGTAGATGATGACGCCGGTCGGCAGCGAATCGAGCACGCTCGCCAGATGCCGGCGGGCCTCCAGCGCCTCGGTCTCGCGTCGCTTCAGCTCGGTGATGTCGAAGATGAAGCAGGCGACGTAGTTGCTGCCGCCGGCAGTCGTCACGCGGCTCTTGCGCACCACGCGCGACTGGCCGATGCCCTCGGACGCGAAGTTCTCCTCGACCTCGTAGGTCTCGCCGGTGACGAGCACCGCGTGTTCGGTCTCCTCGAAGACCGCGGCCTCCTCCGCCGTGACCAGGTCTTCGCCGCGCAGGCCGAGAATGTCTTCCGGCGTCTTCCCGAAGATCGAGGCGAAGGCCCGGTTGGCGAAGACGAAACGCAGGCCCTCGTCCTTGACGAAGATCGGGTCCTTGACGTCGTTCATCACCGCTTCGGCGAGACGCGACTTCTCCAGCGCCTCGGCGAGGCGCTGCTCGCGGTCCTTGATGTCGCTGATGTCGTAGTAGCAGACGAGGCGTTTTCCGCCCGACAGCGCCTTGACCGAATAGATCATGGTGCGCCCGTCGATGCGGCGGAACTCGCGCGGCTCGACGTCTCCGCGGCGGACTTCCGCGGCGCGCGCCGCGACATAGGCCGGCCACTCGTCGTCGGGGATGTTGTACATGCCGCGGTTGCGGTTGATCGCCATGCCCGCGCCGAACGGGCTGCCGACCGGCAGTTCCTCCGGCGTCAGGTTCCACATCCGGTAGAAGGCGCTGTTGATGCTCTCGGCCTTGAGGTCGGCGTCGAGCAGGATCACACCCATCATCATCGAGTCGAGCGTCGCCTGCAGGTCCTCGACCAGCGCCCTCGCCTGTTCGTTCGCCGCCGCGATCTCCGCCTGGCGTCTTTTTTGCTCGGTGACATCGGTGCGGATCGAGACCCGGTCGCCCCATGGCGTCACCGTCTCGTGGCGCAGGACCCAGCGCCCGTCGGCGGCCTCGCGCACCACTTCCTTGCCGATGTTCTCCTCGCGACTGGCGAGGTATTCGCGAACCCAGTCCTCCTCGCGCCCGATCGCCTGCGGCATGCGCCCGGCGGCCACCAGTTCGCGGAGGATCGCCTCGAACCTGCGCCCGGGGCGGAACCCGTCGAAGCCGTCGAAGTCGGCGAGGAACGCGGCGTTGCAGTCGACGAGCCGGTCCTCGGCGTCCCAGAGTACGATGCCGAACGTCATGGCGTCCATCGCCGCGAGAAGACGCTCGCTG
This sequence comes from uncultured Mesorhizobium sp., assembly GCA_964371125.1. Classification (GTDB taxonomy): domain Bacteria; phylum Pseudomonadota; class Alphaproteobacteria; order Rhizobiales; family Rhizobiaceae; genus DUSC01. The sequence goes on from CAYJMY010000116.1 coordinate 5,055, forward strand.
GCGTTGGCGTCAAGCCTGGTCCGCGCGGATCGGTTTTCGGCGCCGGCCTCACGCCCGCTGATGTCGGTGAACACCGCGACCGTGTCGCCGCCTGGGCAGCCGATCTCGCGATAGAGCGCGGCGCGACCGTCGGCGAAGCGCAGGGTGGAGCGGCCGCGACCCGGCTTGCGGTGGCCGGCGAGCGCGGCGGCGCGCCAGGCCTCCGCGCTCATCGGACCGGTCTTCCAGACGCCGCGTTCGAGGCCGGCGTCCACGACCTCGTCGAAGCTGCGGCCGGGACGCATGACGTCCTCCAGGCCGCGATGAATGGCGAGCGCCGCGGCGTTGCAGGAGACGATCCTGTCGTCGGGACCGTAAAGGCAGACGCCGTCACCCGCGGCGTCGAAGGCCGCGGCGAACTGGGCCGCGCCCATGGCGCCTGCCGCCTCCGCTCCTTCGACATGGGTGAATCCGCCCTGCACGGCAACCCTCCTGGGTCCGATTGACCTCGGCCCGCAGCCATCCGATGCCCGGAGCGACGACGACCCCCTCGACCGCGGCCCGCTCGGCCGTCACAATGTGACCGACAAGCATTAACGTTCCGCTAACCGTGATTTGTGCAGTAGAACCCAAGAATTCCGCCGATCTTGCCGCGACTATCGCAGCCGAAGCAGGACGGCGTCTCGATGTCGACGCCGCGGCGACTGCGCGCTTGCATCTCTCGGTTTAAGGCGATTCCGGCGAGCCTTTTTCGTCCCGCGGGGCAGGTGCTGTGGCCGCCCTGCCCGGCTCGGGCGGCATGAACAGCGCCCGGCTGCGTTCGACCTGGTCGGAGATGAAATTCGCCGCGGCGCGGATGCGCGCCGTCTCGCGCAGGTCGGCATGCATGATCAGCCAGAAGGTGCGTGTGATCGTCACCTCGTCGGCAAGCACGGGCACGAGCTCGGGTTCGCCGGCGACGAGGAAGTCGGGCATGACGCAGACGCCCGTACCCGCCAGCGCCGCCTGCATCTGCGCCACCAGGTTGGACGAGGTCAGCCGGACGTCGAGGTCGCCGGGAATCTGCGGCAGGTAATCGAGCTCCGGCGTGAAGATCAGGTCGGGAATGTAGCCGATCATCAGGTGGCGGGAGAGCTCGCCAACGTCGCGGATCGGCCCGTTCGCCTCGAGATAGGCGCGCGAGGCGTAGAGATGCAGGTGGTAGTCCGTGAGCTTGCGCGACACCAGCCGCCCTTCCGTCGGCCGGGTCAGGCCGATGGCGATGTCGGCCTCGCGCTTGGACAGGCTGAAGATGCGCGGCATGGCGATCAGTTGCACGTCGAGGCCGGGATAGCGCCGGCACAGTTCGCCGATGCGCGGGGCGAGGAAGAACGAGCCGAAGCCGTCGGGCGCGCCGATGCGCACGGCACCGGTCAGCGCGAGGTCCGTGCCGGCGATGTCGTTCTGGATGGCCGCGGCGACGTTCTCCATCTGCTCGACATGGGCGAGAAGCCGCTCGCCCGCCGCCGTCAGCACCGAGCCGCGCGGCGAACGCTCGAACAGCCGCGCGGCGAGCGACTGCTCGAGCGCGGCGATGCGCCGGCTGACCGTGGCGTGATCGGTGGACAGCTGCGCCGCCGCCGTCGTCAGCCGGCCGGTGCGGGCGACGGCGAGGAAGAAGCGCAGATGCGACCAGTCGAAGCTCATGCCTGCATTTTCGTGCACAGCGCGAGCGGGCGCAAGGGGAGCTTTTGTGCAAGGAAGGGGGAGGAACTGCAGTCGAGCCGGCACCGTAGGGCATGCGCAGGGGAATGCGCGCCGCGACGCCCAGCGACTGAGGTTACTGCAGGAGCGGAGAAGGATTTGGTACGCCCAAGGGGAATCGAACCCCTGTTTGCGCCGTGAGAGGGCGCCGTCCTGACCGCTAGACGATGGGCGCAGCGACCCGCGATATAGGCTGCGGCTGCGCGAAATGCAACCCGATTTTCCGCGGCGGTTCAGACGTATCTCGCGCTGGCGCCGCGCGGCAGACGCGACCGCCCGGGCCGCCGACGGGCGTCGTGGATTGCCGGCGATGCGGCGCCGCCGGTCAACGCCGCGGTTCGATCAGGTCCCAGAGGTTGCCGTAGAGATCGGCGAACACCGCCACCGTGCCGTAGGCCTCCCGCCGCGGTTCCTCGCGGAAGCGCACGCCGGCTTCCATCATCGCCGCGTGGTCGCGGGCGAAATCGTCGGTCTCGAGGAAGAGGAAGACGCGGCCGCCGGCCTGGTCGCCGATGCGCGCGGCCTGCGCGTCGCCGGAAGCCTTCGCCAGCAACAGCCGCGCGCCGCTTTCGCCGGCCGCCACGACCACCCAGCGCTTGCCGCCGCCGAAATCGATGTCTTCGGCAAGGGCGAAGCCGAGCTTTTGCGTGTACCACGCGATCGCCTCGTCGTAGTCGGCGACGAGGAGCGTGACCGTGGCCAGCGCGCGGCTGGGCCCGCCGGCACTCATTGCCCGGTCAGCGCGATGCGCACCACGACGCGGCGGGCGGCGACGTCGTAGATCAGCAGCGAGCGCCGGCCGTCGGCGGCTTCGAGCTGCAGCGAGACGCGGTTGCCGGAAAGGGCGTGGCCGACGACCCGGGATCCGGCGGGCAGCGGCAGGTCGAGTTCGAGCGGCGCGCCGTCCGGCGCCGGGATCTCCGCGGCCGTATCGGCCGGCGCCTCGTTGTCGAACGTCTTGTAGACAACCGCCACCAGCACCGCCATAACGGCCAGGAACAGGAGCCCGAGATTGACGGCGACGAAGCGCACCATCTTGCGCCGGACGCGTTCCGCCGCCGGATCGAGCGGCTTCTCCTCGGTGTCGTCGACGGGCGGCCTGGCCATGATCATGATGCCCCGGATGTTTGATGAGCGACCCTGATAGCGAAGAGGGCCGGCGATTGAAAGTGCTGCATGCCGGCGCGGACGCCGCAGGCCTGCGGCTCGACCAGTGGCTGACCGGGCTCCTGGCCCCCGAATTCTCGCGCAGCCGCGTCCAGGCGCTGATCCGCGACGGCCAGGTCGCGATCGGCGGCGCGCCGGCCGGCGAAGCGAAGAAGAAGCTCGCCGGCGGCGAGACGGTGACGGTGGCGCTGCCCGAACCCGAGCCGCCGGAGCCCGCGGGCGAGGCGATCCCGCTTTCCATTCTCCACGAGGACGCAAGCCTCATCGTCGTCGACAAGCCGGCCGGTCTCGTCGTCCATCCCGGCGCCGGCAACTGGACCGGGACGCTGGTCAACGCGCTGATCCACCATTGCGGCGACAGCCTGTCGGGCATCGGCGGGGTCAGGCGGCCAGGCATCGTCCATCGCCTCGACAAGGAGACCAGCGGCGTCATGGTGGTCGCCAAGGCCGACGCCGCCCACCGCGTCCTGTCGGAGGCCTTCGCCGACCACGGCGCCTCGGGCGGTCTGGAGCGCGCCTATGTGGCGCTGGTCTGGGGCGCACCAGCGCGGACGTCCGGCACGGTCGACGCGAGCCTTGGCCGCGCCGCCGACCGCGTCCGCCGCGCCGTGGTGCCGGAAGGCAGGGCCGACGCCCGCCACGCCGTCACCCACTACCGCGTCCTCGAACGCTTCGGCGACGACGGTGCCGGCAATGCGCTGGCCTCGCTTGTCGAATGCCGGCTGGAGACCGGCCGCACCCACCAGATCCGTGTCCACATGGCTCATATCGGCCACCCGGTCGTCGGCGATCCCGACTACGGCCAGGCCTTCCGCACCAAGGCCAACCGCCTGCCGGAGCCGCTGCGCGGCATGGTCAAGGCGTTCCCGCGCCAGGCGCTGCATGCCCGCCTGCTCGGTTTCGACCATCCGGCCACCGGCGAACACATGCGCTTCGAGGCGGACCTGCCGGCCGACATGGCGGCGATGGTCGAGGCGTTCAGAACCCTCTGAGCGCGGCCTTCGTTCACTTCGGCGTGACACTCTGTTTCGAGTTGAACAATTTCGTGCTTTTCCGGTTTTGTTCCTATATAAGGGCTGCGGCGCGGGGGTTTTTGCACCGCGCCATATGCCCGCCTTGTTCAGGGGGCACACTAGAAAAGAGGGAGGGTGCTTTATGGCCCAGTCACTACCCAGCATCGTTTCCGGCGAAGGCGGCCTGGCCCGCTACCTGGAAGAAATCCGCCGCTTTCCGATGCTTCAGCCGCAGGAAGAGTACATGCTCGCCAAGCGGTACCAGGAGCACGAGGACACCGGCGCCGCCCACAAGCTCGTCACCAGCCATTTGAGGCTCGTCGCCAAGATCGCGATGGGCTATCGCGGCTATGGCCTGCCGATCGGCGAAGTCATCTCGGAAGGCAATGTCGGCCTGATGCAGGCCGTCAAGAAGTTCGAGCCGGAGCGCGGCTTCCGGCTGGCGACCTACGCCATGTGGTGGATCAAGGCCTCGATCCAGGAGTACATCCTGCGCTCGTGGAGCCTGGTCAAGATGGGCACGACCGCCAACCAGAAGCGCCTGTTCTTCAACCTGCGCAAGGTAAAGGGCAAGATCCAGGCGCTCGACGAGGGCGATCTCAAGCCCGACCAGATCACCGAGATCGCGACCAGGCTCAACGTCTCCGAGGAGGAGGTCGTGTCGATGAACCGGCGCCTGTCCGGCGACGCTTCGCTGAACGCGCCGATCCGCGCCGGCGAAGGCGAGTCGGGCGAGTGGCAGGACTGGCTCGTCGACGACCATGACAGCCAGGAAGCCATGCTCATCGAGCAGGACGAACTCGAGAACCGCCGGTCGATGCTGGCCGACGCGATGTCGGTCCTCAACGAGCGCGAACGCCGCATCTTCGAGGCGCGCCGTCTCGCCGAGGAGCCGATGACGCTGGAAGAGCTTTCGTCCGAGTTCGACATCAGCCGCGAACGCGTCCGCCAGATCGAGGTTCGCGCCTTCGAGAAGATCCAGGACGCGGTCAAGGCCGCGGCGCGCAGGCAGGCGCAGTCGCTGCGCACCATCGAAGCGACCGCCTGACGGCATCCCGCGGGCGCCGCGCCACGGCGCTTCCATCGACAGAAAGGCCGCTCTCCGGCACCGGAGGCGGCCTTTTTCGTGTCGCTCGGCGGAAGCGCGCTACGTCGCCGGCGCGGACCGTCAGCCCGCGCTGGCGGCCTGCCAGGCCTTGATGGCTTCCTCGAAGGCCTTCTCGCCGGGGATGCCCTTCTCCATCGTGATCAGGGCGCGGCGGCCGGACTTGTAGACGACGGGTATGTCGATCCAGTTCTGCCGGCCGAGAAGCTGCAAGTTGGCGTCGATCTCGGCCTTGGAATCGTTGAGCGCGATGAGGAAGTAGCCGTCGGCGATCTTGGCCGGCATGCCGATCAGGGGGTTGCCCGGCGCCTCCTCGGTCTCCTTCAGCGCGAAGCGCAGGATGCTTTCGATACCGCCGCCGCCGAAGCCTTCGGGCGTCAGGAAGATCAGTTCGATGATATGGCTCGCCGGCAAGGTCTGGTCGGCATTGCGGCGGATGGTCATGCGCAGCTGCAGGTCCTTGGCAGGAATCGTCGCCTCGCCGCGGATCGCCGGCTCGGGCGCCGCGTCGCCGCCGGGCGATTCGCGAACCACCGACCAGACGATCGAACCGCCCTCGGCGGAGCCCTGCGCCGAACTCGTCCGCTCCTCGTAGAAGATCGCCTTCTGGCCGACGGCGACCTGCGCGACGGGCGGCTGCTGGGCGGCGGGCGCCGCGGCCTCCGCACCGGTCGCTTCCGTCGCCGGAGCGGCCGCGCCGGCCGGTTGCTCGGCGCCCGGCTGGGCGGCGGCGGATGGGTCGGCAGCGGGCTGCTCGGCGGCAGGCTGCGCCGCCTCGGAAGGCTGCGTCGCGGCGGCGACGGTGGTGCCCTCGCCGACGCTCGGCGCTGCGCCGCCGGCCGGGCCCTCGTCGACCTCGGTGCCGTCCGCGTTCAGGCGCTGGGTGAACTTGGGCTGCAGCTCCTCGGCCGCCGGCTCCGGCGCCGCAGCGGGGGCGGCGGTGGGGGCGCTCTCCGCGGCCGGCGCGGGCTCGGCCTGCTGCGGCGGCGTGGCGGCGACTTCCGTGCCGCCGAGGCCGAGCATGGCGGCGAAATCGTCCGTGTTCAGCCATACCGCGTAGCCGCCGCCGGCAACGACGAGGAAGGCGATCGCCGCGGCGATCGGGACGACGAGGTTGCGCCTGCGGGCGGGCGGTTCGCGCCGCTCGTCTTCGAATTCCGGGCCGAAGGCGGACCTTCCGCTCCTGTCGGGAGCCGGCAGTTCGTCGTCGAGTTCGGGCGCCGCGGGCGCGACCGCCGCCGGCTGGTGCACCACCGGCCGGGAGGGCGCAGCGACATCGCGCTTCGGCGCGGCGAGCGGTTCGGGCTTCTCGACCGGGGCGTAGCTCGGCCTCGGCGCGCGCACGGGCTCGGCCGCGGACGGCGACGGAGGCGCGGTCCTCGCCGGGCTGCTCGTCCAGCTGCTGGCGGGGACCGGCGCGGGCGGCGGCGGAGCCGGCTTGATCTCGGGCTTTGCCTGGAGCGAAGCGAATACCTGCTCGAGCTCGGCCAGGGGATCGGACCTGTCGCGCATCGGCCGCGCCGGCGCGTACTCCGACTCGACCTGCGTGATCGCCTCCTCCAGCGAGCGCTTCTGCCGATCGACGACCGCGGCGGGCGGTGGCGGGCTGATAGCGGCGAGCTTGGCGGCGATCGTTGTGCGCGCCTTCTCGTAGACCCGGGCGCGCATCTCCGGCGTCGGCTTGTCGCCGAGACCGTCGATCGTCTTCCTCAGAACCGCAACGAAATCTGCCATGCGTTATGTTCCTGATCCGCCGCGCCTTCGCCCGTCGGGGCCGTCGGCGCGGGGGTGGGCAAAACTAGTCTTGAAACGGATCGGTCACAAGTATCGTGTCGTCCCGCTCCGGGCTCGTCGAAAGCAGCGCCACCGGCGCGCCGATGAGCTCTTCTATGTATCGCACATACTTCACCGCCTGCGCCGGAAGGTCGTTCCAGCTGCGGGCGCCCTTCGTCGTTCCCGACCAGCCCTCGAGCGTCTCGTAGACCGGCTGGACCCGGGCCTGCGCGCCCTGGCTCGCCGGCAGGTAGTCGATCAACTCGCCGTCGAGCCGGTACCCCGTGCACACCTGGATCTCTTCGAGCCCGTCGAGCACGTCGAGCTTCGTCAGCGCGATGCCGTTGATGCCGTTCAGCGCCACCGCCTGACGGACCAGCACCGCGTCGAACCACCCGCAACGCCGTTTACGCCCTGTAACTGTGCCGAATTCATGACCGCGGGTGCCGAGGAACTCGCCGACCGCATTGTCCTGCTCGCTGGGGAACGGCCCTTCGCCGACGCGGGTCGTGTAGGCCTTGGTGATGCCGAGCACGTAGCCGATCGCGCCGGGCCCGACGCCCGAACCGGCCGCCGCCTGGCCGGCGACGGTGTTGGACGAGGTGACGAACGGATAGGTGCCGTGGTCGATGTCGAGCAGCGTCCCCTGCGCGCCCTCGAAGAGAATGCGCGCGCCGCGCCGGCGCTTGTCGTCGAGCACCTTCCAGGTGCGGTCCATGAAGGGAAGGATGTCGTCCGCGACCGAGGTCAGCTCCGCCAGGATTGCCTCGTGCGTGCTCTCGGCATGGCCGAGGCCGCGGCGCAGCGCATTGTGGTGGGTGAGCAGCCGGTCGACCTTGGCCGGCAGGGTCGCCATGTCCGCAAGGTCCATGACGCGGATGGCGCGGCGGCCGACCTTGTCCTCGTAGGCCGGGCCGATGCCGCGCCGCGTCGTACCGATCTTGGTGCCGGAATTGCTGGCGGCATCCTCGCGGAAACCGTCGAGTTCGCGGTGCAGCGACAGGATCAGCGACGTGTTCTCGGCGATCTTCAGCGTCTCGGGCGTCACCTCGACACCCTGGGCCCGAAGCTTCGCCATCTCGCTGACGAAGGCGTGAGGATCGAAGACGACGCCGTTGCCGATGACCGACAGCTTGCCCGGCCGCACGACGCCCGACGGCAGCAGGGACAGCTTGTAGACCTTGCCGTCGACCACCAGCGTGTGGCCGGCGTTGTGGCCGCCCTGGAAACGGACGACGACGTCGGCCCGCTCCGACAGCCAGTCGACGATCTTGCCCTTGCCTTCGTCGCCCCACTGCGACCCGACCACCACGACATTGGCCATCTGCATCATCCCCTTCGCGCGCGGCGGCCGGTCGGCCGCCGCAAAGACAGGCCTCTATAGCGTCAAGGATTCCGCAGCGCGACACTTGTTTGCCGGCGGTCGCGCTTCGAGGCCCAACATTTTGTCGCTGGACCAGGGTTTACCCGCCCGGCGAACGGCCTTAGTTCGGATTGCCAGACGGAAAGCCTGAATGAGAGACCGGACTGCCTACATCCTGCTCCTGCTGACGACCCTGTTCTGGGGCGGCAACGCAATCGCGGGCAAACTGGCGGTCGGCCATGTCTCGCCGATGCTGCTGACCACGGCGCGGTGGTCGATCGCCTGCCTCGTCCTCGCGGCGATCGGGTGGCGGCGCCTGAAGGTGGACTGGCCGGTCCTGCGCAAGAAGCTCGTCTTCCTGACGGTCCTGAGCACCGCCGGCTTTGCCGTCTTCAACATCGCCCTCTACAGCGCGCTTCTGTTCACGTCGGCGATCAACGTCAGCATCGAGCAGGCGGGCATGCCGATGCTGATCTTCGTCGCCAACTTCATCCTCTTCCGCCTGCGTGTCGCCTGGGCGCAGGTCGTCGGCTTCGTCGTCTCGCTGGCCGGCGTCGCCCTCACCGCCGCCCATGGCGAACCGGCCCGCCTACTCGATCTCGACGTGAACTTCGGCGATGCGCTGATGCTGATCGCCCTCGTCGTCTACGCCGGCTACACCGTCGCGCTGCGTTTCCGCCCGGCCGTCCACTGGCAGAGCCTGATGATCGTCATGTGCGGCGCCGCCGCGATCAGTTCGATGCCCTTCGCGGTCGCAGAGTACGTCCACGGATCGGCGATCGCGCCCGACGCACAGGGATGGGCCGTCATCACCTACACGGCGCTGTTCCCCTCGATCCTGGCGCAGGTCTTCTACATTCGCGGCGTCGAACTCATCGGCGCCAACCGCGCCGGCCTGTTCATCAACCTCGTGCCGATCTTCGGAACGCTCCTGGCGATCGCCTTGCTCGGCGAGACATTCTACCTCTACCACGCCGTGGCCATGGCGATGGTGCTCGGCGGCATCGCCATAGCCGAGCTGGGCGGACGCAAGGCGGCGTAGCAGATCCGAAAAGGCTCCGCCGCCCCGCGCCTTCAGCCCGCGACGTCGAAGACCAGCGGCTTTGCCGAAACGATCTTCGGGTTGGCGCGCAGTTCGGCGAGCACCTTTTCCGGGAACGGCGCGTCGAGATAGAGCAGCGCGATCGCGTCGCCGCCCGGCCGGTCGCGGCCGAGTTGGAAGTTGGCGATGTTGACGCCGTTCTGGCCGCAGATCGTGCCGAGCAGACCGATGATGCCGGGCGCGTCCGGATTGGTCGTGTAGAGCATGTGCTGGCCGACCTCGGCATCGAGGTTGATGCCCTTGATCTGGATGAAGCGCGGCTTGTGGTCGGAGAAACAGGTCCCGGCGATCGAGCGCGTCATGTGCTCGGTCTTGACGGTGAGCTTGATGTAGCCGTCGAAGACGCCCGACTTGTCGCGCTTGACCTCCGCGACGATGATGCCGCGCTCCTTTACCATGATCGGCGCCGAGACCATGTTGACATCGGCGACCTGCGGCCGGATCAGGCCGGCGAGTGCTGCGCTGATCAGCGCGCGGGTGTTCATCGCCGCGGTCGAACCGTCGAACAGGATCTCGACCTCCTTGATCGGGTCCTCGGTCACCTGGCCGACGAAGGCGCCGAGCACCTCGGCGAGCTTGACGAAGGGCTTCAGGCGCGGCGCCTCCTCGGCGGTGATCGACGGCATGTTGATGGCGTTGGAGACCGCTCCCTTGATCAGGTAGTCGGCCATCTGCTCGGCGATCTGCAGGGCGACGTTCTCCTGCGCCTCGGTCGTCGAGGCGCCGAGATGCGGCGTGCACACGACGTTCTCCATGCCGAACAGCGCGTTCTCCGTCGCCGGCTCGACCTCGAACCCGTCGATGCCCGCACCCGCCACCTTGCCGCTCTTCAGCGCGGCGACGAGATCGGCCTCGACGACCAGCCCGCCGCGCGCGCAGTTGATGATGCGCACCCCGTCCTTCATCTTGGCGATCGCCGCGGCGTCGATGATGTTGCGGGTCCGGTCGGTGAGCGGCGTGTGCAGCGTGATGAAGTCGGCACGGTGGAAGAGCTGGTCCAGCTCGACCTTCTCCACGCCGAGTTCCTCGGCGCGACTATCCGACAGGAACGGATCGTAGGCGACGACATGCATCTTCAGGCCGACGCCGCGCGTCGCCACGATCGAGCCGATGTTGCCGCAGCCGATGACGCCCAGCGTCTTGCCGGTGATCTCGACGCCCATGAAGCGGTTCTTCTCCCACTTGCCGGCATGGGTCGAGGCGTTCGCTTCGGGTATTTCCCGGGCCAGCGCGAACATCAGTGCGACCGCGTGTTCGGCGGTGGTGATCGAATTGCCGAACGGCGTGTTCATGACGATGATGCCGCGCCGCGAGGCCGCCGGGATGTCGACATTGTCGACGCCGATGCCGGCGCGGCCGATGACCTTCAGGTTGGTGGCGGCGGCGATCAGCTTCTCGGTGACCTTGGTCGCCGAGCGGATCGCGAGGCCGTCATAGCGGCCGATCACCTCGAGCAGCTTTTCCTTGTCCTTGCCGAGATCGGGCAGGTAGTCGACCTCGACGCCGCGATCCTTGAAGATCTGCACGGCCGTGGGGGAGAGTTTGTCGGAGACGAGAACGCGGGGCATGGTTTTGTCCTTGGCGCTGATACCCCTCCCCCTTGCGGGGAGGGTGGTCGCGAAGCGACCGGGTGGGGTTGGTTCGACCGGGTATGGCCGGATGATCTCTGATG
>CAYJMY010000117.1:0-15928 GCA_964371125.1 uncultured Mesorhizobium sp.
GGCATACACCTGGCCGGTGGTGACGTTACTGGAGCGATTCAGGTTCGTATCAACAAATCGCTCGTAATGCCCCAGGTCTAGATCGGTTTCTGCCCCATCCTCGGTGACGTAAACCTCACCGTGCTGGTAAGGCGACATCGTCCCTGGATCGACGTTCAGGTAGGGATCGAGCTTGCGGATGCGGCAGCGATAACCGCGTGCCTGCAGCAGGGCTCCGAGAGCCGCCGCGGCAATGCCTTTGCCAAGGGAAGAAACCACGCCGCCGGTGATGAAAACATATCGCGCCATGGGAGTCGGTGCTTAACGCCGGGCGATTGATTCCGCCAGAAGAAACTTGTCCGGCGGCGGTTTATCCAAGCCTCTCCCAAGGGCATGCGGCGGTCGGCGCGATTGCGCGAAGGCCCAAATCATGGTCCACGATGACGGTTGCATCCCACGCCGCGACGGCAACGCATCGATGCGGCGCGGCCCCCGAGGAGGAGCACGCCATGACCGCCCTGCCCGCCTTCGAGACCCACGAGGTCCTGAACCAGCCTCCGGCGCTCCAGGACTACAATCTGTTTTCGACCGACCGCGCGCTCGCCAATGCCACCCGGGCGATGGGCGCCGGCCACGCCGCGGACCGGCTCGCCGCCTACGGCGCAAAGCTCGGCAGCGCCGAGACCATCGAGAACGGCCGCCTCGCCCACCGCTTCCCGCCGCAGCTCAAGGCCTTCGACCGCTTCGGCCATCGCCGCGACGAGATCGAGTTCCACCCCGCCTGGCATGCTATCATGGAGATCATCATCGGCGAAGGCCTGCACTCGGCGCCCTGGGCCGAGCCGGCGCCCGGCGCGCACACGGCTCGCGCGGCCGCCTATGTCATGCACGCCCAGATCGAGCCCGGCAGTCAGTGCCCGACGACGATGACCTATGGCAGCGTGCCGGCGCTCGCTCGCGACGCCGAGGCGGCGCGGACCTGGCTGCCGAAGATTTTTTCGCGCTCGTACGACCGCCGCGACATTCCCGTCGCGGAAAAGACCGGCGCGCTGATCGGCATGGGCATGACGGAGAAGCAGGGCGGCTCCGACGTCCGCGCCAACACGACGACAGCCGTGCGCGCGGGCGCCGCAGGGCCGGGCGGCGAATACAGAATCACCGGCCACAAATGGTTCTTCTCCTGCCCGCAGATCGATGCGCACCTGGTGCTTGCCCAGGCCCCGGACGGGCTGAGCTGCTTCATCGTGCCGCGCCGGCTCCCCGACGGTGCGAAGAACGCCGTGCGCGTCCAGCGGCTGAAGGACAAGGTCGGCAACAAGTCGAACGCCTCGTCGGAGGTGGAATTCCACGGCGCCCATGGCTGGCTCCTCGGCGAAGAAGGACGCGGGGTTCCCACCATCCTCGAAATGGGCACCTTCACGCGCCTCGATTGCGCACTGGGCTCCGCCGGCCTTCTGCGCGGCGCCGTGGCGCAGGCCCACCACCACGTCTTCCATCGCCGCGCCTTCCAGCGCCATCTGATCGACCAGCCGCTGATGACCAACGTCGTCGCCGACCTCGCCATCGAATCGGAAGCGGCGACGCTGCTTGCGCTGCGTCTGGCGCAAGCGTTTGACGAGGCGCCGCGCGATGCGCGGCAGGCGACCTTCCAGCGCCTGTGTACGCCTGCGGTGAAGTACTGGGTCTGCAAGCGCGCGCCCAACGCCGTCGTCGAGGCGATGGAGGTGCTCGGCGGCAACGGCTACGTCGACGAGGGGCCGCTGGGCATGCTCTACAAGGAGATCCCGCTGAACTCGATCTGGGAAGGCTCGGGCAACGTCATGTGCCTCGACGTGTTGCGGGCCTTGCAGAAAAGCCCCGACGCACTGGAAGCGTTTTACGCCGAACTTGCCGGCGTTCGCACCGAAGACCATCGGCTCGGCGCCGCGATCACCGGCCTCGAAGCGGAACTGGCCGACAGGACCGACATGGAACAGCGCGCCCGTCGCATTGTCGAGCGCATGATGACGGTGCTGCAGGGGGCGCTGATGGTCCGCCACGCTCCGGCGGCCGCCGCCGACGCATTCTGCGCGTCGCGCCTTACCGGGGACTGGGGGCACGCCTTCGGCACTCTGCCCCGCGGGCTCGATCTCCGCGCCATCGCGGAGCGTGCCCGCCCGGCCTGACGTTTCAGGCTCGGGCTGACGGCCCGACGCTACGAAACTCGGCGCGATCGCGGTGTATGAACGAAGACGGCCCAGCATTGCCGGGCCGCTGAAAGCGATCCCAGGAAAACCTAGAGTACGACGACCTCTGCCCCGACCGGAACGCGGCTGTAGAGATCCTTGACGTGCTCGTTGATCATGCGGAAGCAGCCGTTCGACGAATTGGTCCCGATCGTCTGCGGCTGGTTGGTGCCGTGGATGCGGATGTGGGTGTCCTTCTTGCCCTGGTAGAGGTACATCGCCCGCGCCCCGAGCGGATTGTCCGGTCCACCGGGCATACCGTCCTTGTACTGGCCGTACTTCTTCGGTTCGCGCTGCTGCATCTCCTTCGTCGGGATCCAGCGCGGCCACTCCTGCTTGTCGCCGATCTTCGCGGTGCCCTTGAACTCGAGCCCTTCGCGACCGACCGCGATGGCATAACGGCGGGCCTGGGAAGAGGATTCGACCAGGTAAAGGTAGCGTTCGCCGGTGTCGATGACGATCGTGCCGGCCTTGTAGCCGCTGAACGGCACCGACTGCGGCTCGAAGTCCGACTTCACCCTGAACTTCTTCTTGGCGTCCTTTGCCGCCAGCGCGGCATCGAGTGCGCGCGTGTCGGGAAGTAGCCTACCGGTGGAATTCGCGCCGATGTTCGGCGAGATGTTGTCGCGGTTCTCAGGCTTCACTTCACTGCGCAGTTCGCCGTTGTTTCCGGTCGAGACGATCTCGAGGACGGGTTCGGCGGGCTTCTCCGGCTTCGCCTTCTTCGACTTCGCATCCTGCGGCTTGGCGGCCACGGCGGACTTCGGCGGCTGACTCGGCTTGAACAGGGTCGAGAAGAAATTGTCCGACTCGGCTTTCGCCTTCTCATTGGTCGGTTCGATCTTCTTCTTGTTCTTCGCCGTCTTGCTCTTGGCGTCCTTGTTGTTGCCGGCGCGCGACGTGACCTTCTTCTTCTCCGGCTTTTCCGGCGTTACCGAAGCAGTCGTCTGGGTCCTGTCGACAGCCGTTTCCGCAAGGGTGGGCGCGGACAACCCGATCGAGAGGACGGCGCTTACGCCGAGGAATACCAGTGCGCGGAACAACATGGTGCGTTACCTGAGACTATCGGTGTGCGGTGCGGTGCGGACCTTTACCCAAGCCGGGTCCGAGACTGCCGTTGGCCGGTTTATATGCGATTAACACCGCATCCCTCAACCTGGCACCGGTCCGAAATCAATGGGGTACATGCCCAGCCCCGTTCATCGCCACCGAGTGTGGCCGATCGACAACAGAGAATGCGGCTGCCATTGCGCCGAAACCAAGGCAGACGGATACCCGCACCAACGGTTCCTTGGGACGATGTTACTGGCTGTTGGGGACGGCCGGCTGCGCCGGTTGGGCGGCGTCGGCCGGCGGAGTAGCCGCATCGTTCGTCGCGGGGGGTTGCGCGGCATCAGAACCGCCAAGCTGGTCGAGGACGCCCGATCCGCCTTCCTGCTCGCCCTGCGCCGGAGGACGGTCGAGGATGTCGATCGGACGCTCGCCGTAGCGAGCCAGGATCGACAGCGCCAGCGAGGTCACGAAGAACGCGACCGCCAGGATTGCCGTCGTGCGCGTCAGGGCATTCGCCGCACCGCGCGCCGTCATGAAACCGGATCCGCCGCCGATACCGAGACCACCGCCTTCCGAGCGCTGAAGCAGGACGACGCCGACCAGGGCGATCACGACCATCAGGTGGATGACGATGAGGATGGTATCCATGGAGAATTCCGGCTTTCTGCGGAGAGGCGGCGGCCGCTGCTGACACGGCGGCGGCTCAATACACGGGTTTGGCGGTCATTCCAAGCCCACGGGGCGAATATGGGTGCGTGTTCGGCCCTTTTCAAACGCCGTCGAGTGCCGGGCTACGGCCGGTCAGGCCAGTTTATAATACGTCTCGGCGATTCCCAGGAAGTCCGAGGCCTTGAGGCTGGCACCGCCGACCAGTGCACCATCGACGTTCGCGACGGAGAGGAGTTCGCGCGCATTCGAAGGCTTCACCGATCCGCCGTAAAGGATGCGCATTCTCTGAGCCTGGTCGCCGATGCGGGCGACGAGCTGAGTGCGGATATGGGCATGCGCGGCGGCGACGTCGTCAACAGTCGGGGTCAATCCGGTGCCGATCGCCCAGACCGGCTCGTAAGCGACGATGGCGGTCGGGGGGGTGGCCTGCAGGGGAACGGAACCGGCGATCTGCCGCGAAAGGACGTCGAGGGTCGCGCCGGCCTCGCGCTCGGCCCGCGTCTCGCCGATGCAGATCACCGCGACGAGCCCTGCGCGCCACGCGGCTTCCGCCTTTGCCAGAACCGTCGCATCGGTTTCGCCATGATCCGCCCGCCGTTCGGAATGGCCGACGATGACGTGGCTGGCGCCGGCGTCCTTCAGCATTTCCGCGGAAATGTCGCCCGTATGCGCGCCGCTGATGGCGGTATGGCAGTCCTGGCCGCCGATCCGCAGAGGCGTGCGCCCTCTCCCGACGGCGTCGGCGGCACGAGACAGGAGCGTCGCCGGAACACATACGAGGCATTCCGTCTCCGCGTCGAGACCGCGCATGAACCCCTGCGAAATCGAATGGAGTTCGCTGAGGGATTCGCCGGTGCCGTTCATTTTCCAGTTGCCGGCTACCAGCGGGCGGATACCAGGTGTCATTGACGAAGCCTCCAGACGCATTGACCGTACTGCGGGGGTGCGGTCCGATGCCAGCCTCGTATCAAAAACCGGAGACAAAGCAATCGACAGCAGCGGCCGGGAAGGCTATTGCCGTGCCTTCGATGGGAAACGCTGAAGCCTAAGCGCTAGACCGGATAAAGACATGCTCGACGCCCTCAGAAATGCCGCCGGAACCTGGGTCGCGAAACTCCTGCTGATCCTCCTGGTCGTCAGTTTTGCCGTCTGGGGCATTTCCGGACAGATCGCCGGGGGGTTTGGCGGCAGCAAGGTCGTGACGGTCGGCGGCACGTCCGTGTCGATCAAGGACTACCGGCTCGCATACGACCGGCAGCTCTCGATCCTGTCGCAGCAGCTCGGCCAGAGGATATCCCGCGAGCAGGCGGTCGCCTTCGGCATCGATCAGCAGGTTCTGGCGCAACTGGTGGCCGGCGCGGTGCTCGACGAACAGGCCCGCAAGCTCGGTCTCGGCCTGTCGAAGGACCGGCTGGCTGCGTTGACACGCGAAGACCAGGCGTTCCAGGGACCGGATGGCAAGTTCAGCCGCCAGCAGTTCGACTATGTCCTGCGCGAGGTCGGCATGACCGCCGAGGACTATTTGCGAAACCGGCAGCAGGTCGCGATTCGCCAGCAGATCGTCGAAGCCGTGTCCGACGGCCTCGACGCGCCCGCGGCGTTCCTCTCGGCCGTCGCGCTCTATCGCGGCGAGGACCGCACGGTCGACTACGTCGTCCTGCCGCAGTCGCTCGTAGAGCCGATCGAAGCCCCGGCGGATGCGGATCTTTCCGCATGGTTCGAGGAGCGAAAGACGAGCTACGCCGCGCCCGAATACCGGAAGATCGCGTATATCAAGATGGAGGCCGAAGACATCGCCGATCCATCGGCGATCAGCGACGAGCAGGTCGCCGCGGACTACGCAGCCAACAAGGCGCGCTACACGACGCCGGAACGGCGCACCATCGAGCAGGTCGTCTTCCCGAACGAGGAGACCGCGACGGCCGCGCGCGCCAGCCTCGACGGAGGCTCGACGTTCGACGAAATCGTCGCCGCACAGGGCAAGACGATGGCCGACGTCCAGCTCGGCACCTTCGCCAGGTCGGAAGTCGCCGATCCGGCGGTGGCGGAGGCGGCGTTCGCGCTGGCCGACAATCAGGTCAGTGACGTGGTCAAGGGAGCCTTCGGTCCCGTCCTCGTCCGCGTGACGAAGGTCGAACCGGAAATCGTGCGGCCGCTCGACGAGGTGAAGGACGAGATTCGCCGCGACCTGGCCATCGGCGAGGCCAGCCGCGTCATCTTCGACGTCCATGACTCCTACGAGGATGCACGCGCCGGCGGAACGTCGATGCGCGAGGCGGCCGAAAAGCTCAAGCTGACCGTGCGCACCGTCGAGGCGATCGATCGCAGCGCCCAGCGGCCTGACGGAACGGTGGTCAACGATCTGCCGCAATCGGCCGAACTGATCCGCGCCTCGTTCGAGACGGAGCCCGGCGTCGAGAACCCGCCGATCAACATCGGCGGCAACGGTTTCCTCTTCTACGAGGTGGAAGGAGTCACCCCGGCCCGCGATCGCACCCTCGACGAGGTGCGCGACCGCGTCGTCGCCGACTGGACTGCCGCCACGGCGTCCGCGCGGCTCGCCACGAAGAGCGACGAGATCGCGAAG
This sequence comes from uncultured Mesorhizobium sp., assembly GCA_964371125.1. GTDB lineage: Bacteria > Pseudomonadota > Alphaproteobacteria > Rhizobiales > Rhizobiaceae > DUSC01. The sequence continues at coordinate 6,514 of CAYJMY010000117.1, forward strand.
CGCGTTCGCGACGGCGCCGAACTCGACGCGATCGCCGCCGAACTCGGTCTCGAGAAGCAGACCAAGCGGGGCCTGAAGCGCGAGGCCGACGACGTCGACTTCGGCAAGCCGGGCGTCGCCGACATTTTCGCCCTGGCGCCGAACGGCATCGGCGTCACCGCCGCCCCGCAGGGCGATGCCCGCATCGTTTTCAAGGTCACCGAAGTGTTCGAGCCCGCCGCCAGCGGGCCGGATGCGGTGCCGGAGGATGCGCGCAAGGCGTTCTCCTCGGGCATGGCGGACGATCTGCTCGACGAACTCGTGGCAGTCCTCCAGGCTGAGTACGGAGTGAACATCGACCGCTCCGCGATCAACCAGGCCCTTGCGTTCTGAGGCAGGCATGAGCGACCTCAAGGGATACATCGGCGCAATCGCCTCCGGCAGGAAGCTCTCCTTCGAGGAGGCGCGCAGCGCTTTCGGCGTGATCATGTCGGGTGAGGCCACGCCCAGCCAGATCGGCGCCTTCCTGATGGGGCTCAGGGTGCGCGGCGAGACCGTCGAGGAAATATCCGGCGCGGTCGCGGTGATGCGCGAGAAGATGCTGACCGTCGAGGCGCCCTCGGGAGCCGTCGACATCGTCGGCACCGGCGGCGACGGCTCGCACTCGCTCAACATCTCCACGGCATCGGCATTCGTGATCGCCGGCGCCGGCGTTCCCGTCGCCAAGCACGGCAACCGCGGCCTGTCGTCCCAGACCGGCGCCGCCGACGTACTCATGGGGCTCGGCATCAAGATCGACCAGCCGGCGGAAGCCATCGGCGGCTTCATCCGCGACGCCGGCATCGGCTTCATGTTCGCGCCGTCCCACCATCCTGCCATGCGCCATGTCGGGCCGACGCGCGTCGAGCTCGGCACGCGGACGATCTTCAACCTGCTTGGACCACTGTCGAATCCGGCCGGCGTGACCCGGCAGATGGTCGGCGTGTTCGCACCTGAATGGGTCGAGCCGATCGCCGCCACGCTCGCCAAGCTCGGCGCGGAATCGGCCTGGGTGGTCCATGGCGACGGCTACGACGAGATCACCACGACCGGCGAGACGACCGTGGCCGAACTCACCACAGGCAGGATCCGCGCCTTCACGGTGACGCCGGAGGAGTTCGGCCTGCCGCGCCATGCCAAGGAAGACCTGCGCGGCGGCGACGCGGCCTTCAACGCCGCAGCGCTTCGGGGCGTGTTGGCCGGCAATCCGGGTGCATACCGTGATACCGTGCTGATGAACGCCGGAGCCGGCCTCGTGGTCGCCGGAAAGGCATCGACCCTGGCAGAGGGCATCGATCTCGCGCGGTCGTCAATCGACAGCGGCGGCGCCATGCGGGTCCTCGACAGGCTGGTGGCGCTCTCGAACGGATAGGACCATGGCCGACATCCTGCGGAAGATCGAGGCATACAAGCGCGAGGAGATCGCCGCGGCAAAGGCGCGGACCCCGCTCGCCGAGCTGAAGGCGGCCTGCCGCGATGTCGAGAAGCCGCGCGGCTTCCTCTCGGCGCTGAAGGCGAAACGGGCCGCCGGCTGCTTCGCCCTCATCGCCGAGATCAAGAAGGCGTCGCCGTCGAAGGGCCTCATCCGCGCCGATTTCGACCCGCCCGCCCTTGCCCGGGCCTATGCCGAAGGCGGCGCCGCCTGCCTCTCGGTGCTCACCGATGCTCCCTCTTTCCAGGGCGCGCCGGAATACCTGACCGCCGCCCGCGATGCGTCCGGCCTGCCGGCATTGCGCAAGGACTTCCTCTTCGACCCCTATCAGGTCCACGAGGCGCGTGCCTGGGGCGCCGACGCCATCCTGGTGATCATGGCGAGCCTGTCCGACGCCGACGCGCGGACGCTCGAGGAGACCGCCTTCGAACTCGGCATGGACGTGCTCGTCGAGGTCCATGACGGGGCCGAGATGGAACGCGCGCTGCGCCTGAGTTCCCGACTGGTCGGCATCAACAACCGCAACCTGCGGACGTTCGAAGTCTCCCTCGAGACCTCCGAGCGGCTCGCTTCGATGGTCCCGGAAACCCGTCTCCTCGTCGGCGAGAGCGGCATCTTCACCCACGACGACTGCCTTCGCCTCGCCCGTTGCGGCATCGGCACGTTCCTCGTCGGCGAAAGCCTGATGCGGCAACAGGACGTGGCGTGGGCCACGCGAAACCTGCTCGAAGGCGCCGCCGCGGCGGCAGCGGAATGACATGGGCGCCGGACCGCAACTGACCCACATCGACGCCCGCGGCGAGGCGCACATGGTCGATGTCGGCGAAAAGGCCGAGACGACCCGCACGGCGATCGCCGAAGGTTCGGTCACCATGCGACCCGAGACGCTCGACATGATCCTGAAGGGCGACGCCAAGAAGGGTGACGTCCTCGGCGTGGCCCGCGTCGCCGGCATCATGGCGGCAAAGCGCACGCACGAGCTCGTTCCGCTGTGCCACCCCCTGATGCTGACCAAGGTCTCGGTCGACATCGAGCCAGACGCGGCTCTGCCGGGTCTCAGGGTGACGGCGCTGGCGCGCGTGACCGGCAGGACGGGCGTCGAGATGGAAGCGCTGACCGCGGCGTCCGTCGCCTGCCTCACCATCTACGACATGGCCAAGGCGGTCGACCGCGGCATGGCGATCGGCGGCATCCGGTTGATCGAGAAGACAGGCGGCAAGTCGGGCGACTACCGCGCCGGGGAGCGCTGACCATGGCCCTCCTTCCCGTGGACGAGGCCCTGGCGCGCCTGCTTGACGATGTCGATCCGGCCGAGATCGAGCTGCTGCGCCTGCATGAGGCCGCCGGCCGGGTTCTCGCGCAGGATATCGTCGCCCTGCGCACCCAGCCCCCGTTCGACGCCTCGGCCATGGACGGATACGCCGTTCGCGCCGCCGACACGGCGGTCCCGAATGCCCGGCTTCGCGTCATCGGCGAGGCGCCCGCCGGTCGGCTGTTTCGCGGCCATGTCGGCAAAGGCGAAGCGGTCCGCATCTTCACCGGCGCGCCCATGCCCGAAGGCGCCGACACCGTGATCATCCAGGAAAACACCCGCAGGATCGATCCGGCGACGGTGGAAGTGACGGAACCTGTCGCCGCGATGAAGAATGTCAGGCTTCGCGGCCTCGACTTCCGCGAGGGCGATGTGCTCCTGACCGCTGGCCGCCATCTCGATCCCGCGGCGCTCTCACTGGCCGCATCGGCCAACCACCCGACGGTGCCGGTCGCGCGCAAGCCGCTGGTCGCCATCATCGCCACCGGCGACGAACTGCTTCCGCCTGGCAGCTTGACAGGTCCCGACCAGATCATCGCCTCGAACGTCTACGGGGTTGCGGCGGCGGCGCGCGAGGCCGGCGCCGATGTCGTCGACCTTGGCATCGCGCCGGACCGGAAGGAAGCGATCGCCGCGCTGGTCGAGGAGGCAGTTTCCCGCAAGGCGGACGTCATCGTCACGATAGGTGGAGCCTCGGTCGGCGACCACGACTTCATCCATGACGTGCTGACATCGCAGGGCGTCGCCCTCGCCTTCTGGAAGGTCGCCATGCGCCCCGGCAAGCCGCTGATGTTCGGCCGGAAGGATCGCACCCGCGTCCTCGGCCTGCCGGGCAACCCGGTGGCGAGCCTGATCTGTTCGCAGCTGTTCCTGAAGCCCCTCGTCGCCAAACTCTGCGGCGCCGATTATCTGCAGGACGTGCGCGAGGCGGTGCTCGGCAGAGCCTTGCCGGCCAACGACATGCGCCAGGACTACATCCGCGCGGCGGTGACGCGCGACAGCGGCCGGCTCGTGGCCAAAGCCTTCGACGTGCAGGACTCTTCGATGTTGCAGATCCTCGCCCGATCCGACGCGTTGATCATCCGCGAGCCGCATGCACCGGCCGCCGAGGCCGGCGCAAGCTGCCGTGTCCTGATGCTACGCTGAACAAATCGTCAACGGATTCATTAAACTTTAAACGGTTGCGGAACACAACTGGAACAGATAGTGTTTGTTCTGGTTTTGTTTTTGGGTCGATTCCGTGGGGGAACGCCGATGCTGACGCGCAAGCAACACGAACTGCTGATGTTCATACATGAACGGATGAAGGAGTCGGGCATCCCCCCGTCCTTCGACGAGATGAAGGAGGCGCTCGACCTCGCGTCGAAGTCGGGAATCCATCGGCTGATCACCGCGCTCGAAGAGCGCGGTTTCATCCGGCGGCTCCCCAACTGCGCCCGGGCGCTCGAGGTCATCAAGCTTCCCGAGTCGATGTCGCCTACCCTTGGCGGGGCGCGGCGGTTCTCGCCCAGCGTCATCGAAGGCAGCCTGGGTAAAAGACCGGCGCCCGCACCGGCGGCGAGCAACGACGACGACAGCGCCGCCGCCGTTTCGATCCCGGTCATGGGCCGCATCGCGGCCGGTGTTCCCATCGACGCCATCCAGCACAAGACCCATTCGATCAGCGTCCCGCCCGACATGATCTCGGGCGGCGAGCACTATGCGCTGGAAGTCAAGGGCGACTCGATGATCGAGGCCGGCATCTTCGACGGAGATACCGTCATCATCCGCAACGCCAATACCGCCAATCCGGGCGAGATCATCGTGGCGCTCGTCGACGACGAGGAAGCGACGCTGAAGCGGTTCCGCCGCAAAGGCGCCTCGATCGCGCTTGAGGCCGCCAATCCGGCTTATGAAACGCGCATCTTCGGCCCAGACCGGGTCAAGGTCCAGGGACGACTGGTAGGCCTGATCCGCCGATACTGATCGCCACCTGCCGGTCCGTGTCGTCGTCAGATCGACCGGCTTCGGTTCGCGTCTCCGGCGGAACAGCGGGGGATCGCCCAGGCGATTTTGGCTCCCGCGATCGCTCGTAGGGCGGCAGCCCGCGTGCGGCGCGCGAGTAGCGGCGGTGATCGTGCCATGGGCGCAACGGCAACTGGACGGCATGGACGACTTCCGTCCGCCATCCGCCGCCATCCCGGGAGAGGGTTAGTGCAGCGCTGCCCTGCAACGCGAGTTGTCGCTGCGTGATCACGGCCGCTTCCCCTGCAGCGCAGGGATTGGACGCCGTCGCATCGGCAAGCACGATCACCTGTACCCGCCCGCACAGATCGACGGCCGATTCGGTGTCATCGACCCTGGCGATGTCTGCCCCCGCCCGGCTCCGCGCGACACATCGGCCGTCCGTGCAGGCAAAGACCCCTCCCAACGCGATCGAAGCGTCGTGTGGCGGCAACAGATAGTCGCGACCCGGCGCCGTCGCTGGTGTCGCAGTGGCGTCGCTTCGCGTCGCCCTCATCCAGTCCTCGACGGCGAACCGATTGGGACGCGACCGGTTCACCGCAAGGCGGCCGTCGCCGAGCGGCACGGCGACAAGTCTCCCGTCTTCCGCGATCAGCGCCTCCGGCAGCCTGTGCATCGACAACAGGATCGCCGCCATCGCGGCGAACGGCAGCGCCAGCGCCCGCAACCATGTCGTCGCGAGTGTCGCTATCAGCAGCGCAATGCTGGCGACCGCGACGGCCGACACCGGCACGGCGCCGACGGCGTCGACCGGCGTCCGCTCGGAGAACCAGCGGGCGATCGCGACGAGCGCCGCAATGCCGCGACCCATGATGTCCAGGAAAGGCCCATCGAGGCCGAACGGCATCGCCGCCATCGCCAGCACGGCCGGCGGCATGACCACGATCGAAACGATGGGCATGGCGGAGAGGTTCGCGGCGAGGCTGAGCGGCGAAACCCGCTGAAAATGCCAGGCGCCGTAGATGGTCGTCGCGGCTCCGGCGATCAGCGACGTGGCGGCAAGCCCGACGGCGTAGCGCAGAAACGACCGGCCCGCACGAGCGATGCGCGATGCCTCGGCCGCGTGCCGAATCCGACTCCGGCTCTTTCGACGCTGCGCCCACCAGGCGTAGCTGCCGATCAGGGCGGCGGTCGCGGCGAACGACATCTGGAAGCTCGGCCCGACGACCTCGTGCGGCGAAACGACGAGAACCGCGATGGCAGCGATGGCAAGGTTCCGCATCGTGATGGCGGCGCGATCGAACAGCAGCGCGGCAAGCATCACCGCCAGCATGAGGAAACTGCGCTCCGCGGCGACCGCGGAGCCCGAGATGAACAGGTAGACGGCGATGGCGAGAAGTGCTGCGCTCGCGGCGTACTTCTTCACCGGCCGGCGCGACGCAAAGCCTGGAAAGAACGCGAAGCCAACGCGCAGGGTCCCCATGACGGTGGCCGCCACGAGCGCCATATGCAGCCCGGAAATGGACAGGACGTGAGCAAGCCCCGTGCGACGCAGGGCTTCGTTGACTTCGTCCGGGATCCCGGCGCGGACTCCGGCGATCAGTGCCGCGGCGATCTCGCCCTCCGCGCCGCCGATCCGCTCGCGGATGCGGGTCGAGAGCGTGACGCGCGCATTCTCAACCATCGCCTCGAACCGGTGAAGGAGAGGCGCGGGCGAAGCCGTTTCCGCGACGCGGGGGCTGCCGAGGAAGAATCCATTCGCGCCGATGCCGTCGAAGAAGCTCTCGAAGGAGAAGTCATAGCTGTCTGGCCGCAGCGGCCCCGATGGCGGAAACAGGCGCGCCGGGCCAGCCACGACGTCTCCGACGACGAGCCCGGCAGGCACCTTTCGCGTCGAGACACGCACGCGCTCGGGGACGTGACGCAGCTTCGGTCGTTCGGTCGCCAGGACCTCCAGGGTCAGCCGGGTTCGCCCGGCGGCCTGTTGCTCCATCGACGTCACTCTTCCGGTGACGACCGTGGAGATCGATTCCCCGAGCATCAGCGTGCCGGCGCGCTCGGTTTCCCATTTGGAAAACAGCATGCCGGTTATGACGAGAAGCGCGGCAATCAGCGCCGGCCTCAGCAGCGGGCGCTCACCCGCGATCGCCACCGCGCCCGCCGTCAAAGCGCAGGCGACGAAGAGGACGAGCGCACTGGGTTCCACGGCCAGGGAGAAGTACGCCAGCGCCCCGCACGCAAGCATCACAGGCGCCAGGACGAAGGCGGTGCCACGATCGCGCTCGATCTCGACAGCAGCGGCGAGCCTCGACCCGGCAACCTGCAAGGTGGTCTGAGCCGACCGAGCAAAGCCGAGCATACGACTAAGCGGACGTCGGCTCGCCGCCGACAGGGACCGGTCCGACTGCTGGCCCTCGCCGTCCGCGCGCGCCGGCAAAAACCCATCCGCCGCGCCGGGATCCGTCGGCGCGATCAGATGGCGCTCGTCGGGGACGGCGCTTCCCGCGGCTGGCTCCATGCGCACGTCCTCTTGCACGCCGGACGGCCTATGCTACATCAGCGCCACGAAAACGCCACGGCGCTCCGATCACCGCGACCGCGATCGTTCGCGCCCTTTTTCCCGGAAAACCCGATGTCCAGACCCGTCGTAACCCGCTTCGCCCCTTCGCCGACCGGCTATCTCCACATCGGCGGCGCGCGAACGGCCCTGTTCAACTGGCTCTACGCCCGGCATACGGGCGGAACGATGCTGCTCAGGATCGAAGATACCGACCGCGAGCGTTCGACCGAGGCGGCCACCGCGGCGATCCTCGACGGGCTGACATGGCTCGGCCTGCACTGGGAAGGGGAGCCGACCTCGCAGTTCGAGCGCGCGCCGCGACATCGCGAGGTCGCCCACGAACTGGTGCGCATGGGCAAGGCCTATTACTGCTACGCGTCCCCGGCCGAACTCGAGGAGATGCGCGAGAAGGCGCGGGCCGAAGGCCGCCCGCCCCGCTATGACGGCCGCTGGCGCGACCGCGATGCGTCGGAGGCCCCGGCGGGCATCAAGCCGGCCGTCCGCATCAAGGCGCCGAGCGACGGCGAAACGATCGTCCGTGATCGCGTCCAGGGCGACGTCCGTTTCCCCAACAAGGATCTCGACGACTTCATCATCCTGCGTTCGGACGGCAACCCGACCTACATGCATGCGGTCGTCGTCGACGATCACGACATGGGCGTGACCCACATCATTCGCGGCGACGACCACCTGACCAACGCCGCGCGCCAGACCGTCATCTACGACGCCATGGGCTGGGAAGTGCCGGTCATGGCGCATATCCCGCTCATCCACGGCGCGGACGGAGCCAAACTGTCGAAGCGCCACGGCGCTCTCGGCGTCGACGCCTACCGCGCCATGGGCTACCTGCCGGCGGCGCTGCGCAACTACCTCGTCCGGCTGGGCTGGAGCCATGGCGACGACGAGATCATGAGCCTCGACGAAATGATCCGCTGGTTCGAGATCGAGGATATCAACCGGGGCGCGGCGCGCTTCGACTTTCAGAAGCTGGAGGCGCTGAACGGCGTCTACATGCGCCAGACGCCTGACGAGGATCTGCTCGACGGCTTCCTTCGCACCCTGCCCTACCTCGAAAACGCGGGCGAAATCCGTGACCGCCTCGACGATCGCCGCAAGGCCCAGCTTCTCGCCGCCCTTCCCGGACTGAAGGAGCGGGCGAAGACCCTCGTCGAACTCGCCGACGGCGCCGCATTCCTTTTCGCCACGCGTCCGCTGAAGCCGGACGAGAAGGCCGCCGCGCTGCTCGCCGGGCCGGCGCGGGCGATTCTCGCCGGTGCGGAGCAAGCGCTCGCCGGCGTCGGACCCGACTGGACCGCAATCGCGACGGAGGCGGCGATTCGAGACTTCGCGGCGTCCGGGGGGCACAAGCTGGGCGCGGTTGCGCAGCCGCTGCGCGCCGCGCTCACCGGAAAAAGCACCTCGCCCGGTGTGTTCGACGTGCTGCATGTGCTTGGTCGCGAGGAGAGCCTGGGACGTATCCGCGACCAAATCGATTAGAGAGGTCTTCACACCGAAAGAAGCATTGAAAACATGCTATTGCGGTGCAACATTGCGGTCGGGGTCAACTTGGCTTGCCTTCCCGGATACGCTAGCAGTTGCGCGCCGCGGCGTAGTTGGCCGATAGCGGCGTGAGCGAAGCCCGCGCATGGCGCGAGCAATAGGAGTTTGCGATGACCGATTCGAAAGCGAAACTTGAATTTGGCGGCAAAACCCTCGATCTGAAAATCCGAAAAGGCTCCATCGGCCCCGATGTCGTCGATATCGGGACGCTTTATCGCGATACCGGCGCGTTCACCTACGATCCCGGATTCACCTCCACGGCAAGCTGCGAATCGCAGATCACCTTCATCGACGGCGACGAAGGAATCCTGCTCCATCGCGGCTATCCGATCGATCAGCTCGCCGAGCATGGCGACTTCCTCGAGGTCTGCTATCTCCTCCTCTATGGCGAGTTGCCGACCAAGGCGCAGAAAGACGATTTCGACTATCGCGTGACCCGGCACACCATGGTGCACGAGCAGATGTCGCGCTTCTTCACCGGCTTCCGTCGCGACGCGCATCCGATGGCGGTCATGTGCGGCGTCGTCGGCGCCCTGTCGGCCTTCTACCACGACTCGACCGACATCTCCGATCCGCATCAGCGCATGGT
>CAYJMY010000118.1:0-15787 GCA_964371125.1 uncultured Mesorhizobium sp.
GGCCCACGGGCCGGCCTTCGGCCGGACCCGAGGGGCGGTCCCCCTCCCCCGCTTCGCAGGGGAGGATGTCGGGTCGCGGACGGCTGCAGCGCGGGATCCTCCCCCGTTCACGGGGAAGGGGGACCATGCGAAGCCTGGTGGAGGGGGGCGCCTCTCAGGGCCGGCGGAAGAGGGCCGGCGCGCCGTAGAGGTAGCCGATGCGGTCGACGGCGGCGCGAAAAGGCTCCAGCGCGACGTTCATGGTGTGCCCGTTGGCGTGGATCAGCGTCGCGGCGTCGGTCATGACGCCGACATGGCCCTTCCAGAAGACGAGGTCGCCGCGGCAGAGGCCGGAAAGGTCGGCGCCGGGGTCGAGCGGCTCGCCGAGCGTCGCCGCCTGCTGGTCGGAATCGCGCAGAACGCCGCGACCGGCCATGCGCATGGAGAGCTGGACGAGGCCGGAGCAGTCGATGCCAAAGGCCGACACACCGCCCCACAGGTAGGGGGTGCCGAGGAGCGCTTCGGCGACCGAGACGAAGTCGGGCACGGCGGAGGCCAAGGGGGCGAGGTGGCCGGAGAAGACGGCCTCGCCCGTGTCGAGGAGGGCGTAGCGGGTGCCGCGCGTCTCCGCCCAATCGACCACCGCGACGTCTGAACCGAGCGACAGGGCCGCCACCCGCGGCAACTTCATGTCGGGCGCCGGGTAGAGGAAGGTTCGCGGCGCCGAGACCACATGCGTCGGTGACAGGCTGCGATCGGCGAGAGCGGCAGCCTCGACATAGCCGACATAGCCGTCGCGCTCGGCCTGGATCCACGCCCAGCCGTCCGCGACGTCGAAGACCAGCACGGCGGCGCCGCGCAGGAGCTGCGTGTCGAGGCCGGCGTCGGCCTTCGGCGCGCGACGCATGTCGGCGAGCGGCGCGGCGATCCGCGCCGGCCGGCCGGCGACGAAGCTCGCCGCCTCCACCTGGCCCTTCAGGCGGATGTCGGCGAGGTCGGGCCTGACGGCGAAAAGGCGACGATCGTGGACGGTCACAGCGGCAACTCTCCGGCGCGGGCGATGATAACATCGCCGAAACGCTCGACAAACAGCGCGCCATCGACGGTGCGCCGGATGAGCACGTTGCGCCGGTCGGCGTCGTCTCGGTGGCGGGAAACCAGCTTCAGCGCGCCCATCGTGTCCAGCGCCCGGGTGATCACCGGCTTCGACACGTTCAGCTTCGCCGCCAGCCCGCGCACCGTGTGCGGGGGTTGATCGAGATAGACGGTGAGCAGGATCGACCACTGACGCATGGTGAGGTCGGGCGCGTCCTCGCGCACCTCGGCGAGGTTGACCTGCTGCCAGAGGCGCAGGGCCTGGATGGGGCGCAAAGTGACTGCCATGGCAAGAGTGTAGCCGGAAAACCGTTTCGGTTCCGTTTCATTCAAGCCCGAATCCATGATCCGTGCAAGCGGACGGCGTCAGCCGTAGCGGGCGAGCAGCAGGTCCTCGAGGGCGCGGATGCCCTGCGCTTCCGCACCCGTCGTGCAGTGCGGCCGGTCGGTCGGGCTCCAGGCGAAGATGTCGAGATGAACCCAGCGCGCCGTCTTCTCGACGAAGCGCCCGAGGAACAGCGCCGCGGTGATCGAACCGGCGAAGCCGTCGGTGGTGACGTTGCTGAGGTCCGCGACCTTCGACGACAGCTTCGCCTCGTAGGGCTTCCAAAGCGGCATGCGCCAGAGCGGGTCGGCGCGCTCCTCCGCAGCCGAGGCGATGGCCGCGGCCAGACCATCGTCGCGCGTGTAGAAGGGCGGCAGGTCCGGTCCGAGCGCCACGCGCGCCGCGCCGGTCAGCGTCGCCATGTCGACGAGGAGATCGGGCTCCTCTTCGTCGGCCAGCGCCAGCGCGTCGGCGAGGACCAGCCGACCCTCGGCGTCGGTGTTGCCGATCTCGACGGTCAGGCCCTTGCGGCTCGGCAGGACGTCGCCCGGGCGGAAGGCGTTGCCGGCGATGGCGTTCTCGACGGCCGGGATCAGAACGCGCAGCCGCACCTTCAGTCCGGCCGACATGATCATCGAGGCAAGGCCGAGCACGTTGGCCGCGCCGCCCATGTCCTTCTTCATGAGCAGCATGCCGCTCGACGGCTTGATGTCGAGGCCGCCGGTGTCGAAACAGACGCCCTTGCCGACCAGGGTGACCTTCGGCGCGTCCAGCGCACCCCAGTGCATGTCGATCAGGCGCGGGGCGGTCGCCGAGGCGCGGCCGACCGCATAGATCATCGGGAACTTCGCTTCGAGCAGCGCGTCGCCGACGATCGAGGAGACCTCGGCGCCATGGCGGCCGGCGAGATCGCGCACCGCCGCCTCCAGCGCGTCGGGTCCCATGTCGTTGGTCGGCGTGTTGACGAGATCGCGGGCGAGGAAGACGCCGGCGGCGGTGCGTTCGACGCGCGCCCGATCGACGCCCTCGGGGACCGCGAAGCGGATCGAAGGACCGTCCTTCTTGCCGTAGCGGGAAAAGACATAGCCGCCGAGGACAAGACCAAGGACGGCGAGGTCGGCGGCGGATGCCGGGTTGGCGAAGCGCCAGTCGCCGGACGGCAGCGCACGCGCCAGCGCGCCGGTGGCCAGCGGCGCGAACGCCCCTTCCCCGTTGCCGGTACCGAACAATGCACCGCCGATCCCGCCGGCCTCGCCGGGAAGGACCAGAACCTTGCCAGCCTCGCCGTCGAAGCCGTTGGCCTTCGCCCAAATGAGCGCATTCGGGTCGAGACCCGAGGTGTCGAGCCCGCCCTTCCCGACCAGATGGACGGGCAGGTGCGCGGCCGCGCCGGCGTCGACGAGTTCTATTGCCATTCCTTACTCCTCCGCGGCCGCGAGTCGCGCCGGGAGCCGATCCTTAACCATCCGTTAGGGTTAACGGAATACTTCTGCGGAGGGAAAGTTGGCCGCGAAATGCCCGCGGCACAGAACGGAGCCACGCGCCGATGTCGACAGCGCCCAGAACATCTTCGGCGGCGAAGCGGTTGATCAGCGCTTCACTTGCCGTCGTGCTTGCCGCCGGCGTGGCCGGTTGCGCCAGCAGGAACATGACCACCGGCTCTATCGACCGCGGCAGCGGCAAGCCCGTCGAGCAGATGTCGAGCCACGAACTGGAGAGCGCCGCCGGGACGCTCGGCGAGGCGTTCGCCCGCAACCCGAAGGACAAGGTCACGGCGATGCGTTATGCGGCCGTGCTGCAGATGAACGGCCGCACCGACCAGTCGCTGGCCGTCATGCGCAAGCTGGCCATCGGCTATCCAAAGGACCGCGACGTGCTCGCGGCCTACGGCAAGGCGCTGGCGGCCAACGGCCAGCTGGAACCGGCGCTCGACGCCGTGCGCCGCGCCCAGACCCCCGAATACCCGGACTGGAAGCTGGTCTCGGCGGAGGGCGCCATCCTCGACCAGCTCGGCCAGGCCCAGGAAGCGCGCATGCTCTACCGGAAGGCCCTCGACCTGAAGCCGAACGATCCCTCGATCCTGTCGAACCTCGGCATGTCCTATGTGCTGGAAGGCGACCTGCGGACGGCGGAGACCTATCTGCGCTCGGCCGCCGGCCAGCCCGCCGCCGACAGCCGCGTGCGCCAGAACCTCGCCCTCGTCGTCGGCCTGCAGGGCCGCTTCGAGGAGGCCGAAAAGATCGCCAGCCAGGAACTCTCGGGCGAGCAAGCCCAGGCGAACGTCGCCTACCTGCGCACGATGCTCTCCCAGCAGAATGCCTGGGGCCAGATCAAGGACGACGAAAAGGCCAAGAAGGCGACCAACTGACCGGCGGCGGCTCGATCGCGCCACTCGACTACAAAAAGACGATGCCCGCGGATGCGCTCCGCGGGCTTCTTCTTTTACGGGAAGAGGCCGACGAGTGAGTTTCCCGGGTCGACCCTACTGCTGGGCCTGGCCGAACACGCCGCGCTCGCTGACCTGGATGCCGGCGGGGCCGAGGATGACGGCGAACAGAACCGGCAGGAAGAACAGGATCATCGGCACGGTCAGCTTCGGCGGCAGGGCGGCGGCCTTCTTCTCGGCGGCGTTCATGCGCATCTCGCGGCTTTCCTGGGACAGCACGCGCAGCGCATGGGCGACCGGCGTGCCATAGCGTTCGGCCTGGACCAGCGCCTGAGCGACGGACTTGACCGATTCCAGCCCCGTGCGGCCGGCGAGGTTCTCGTAGGCCTGCTTGCGCTCCTGGAGGAACGACAGCTCGGCGTTGGTAAGGACGAACTCCTCGGCGAGCTCGACCGACTGGGAGCCGATCTCCTCGGCCACCTTGCGGAACGCCGCCTCGACCGACATGCCGGATTCGACGCAGATCAGGGTCAGGTCGAGCGCGTCCGGCCAGGCTTTCTGGATCGACGCCTTGCGCTTGGAAGCGCGGTTGGAGACGTAGAGGACGGGCGCATAGAAGCCGCCATAGGCGACCAGGATGCAGACGAAGGCCTTGATGAAAAGCGGCCTGTCGGGCATCCCGCCGAGCAGGAAGAGATAGGCGGCCGCGCCGGCGAGACCGACGAAGGGCAGGACGAGGCGGAAAAACAGGAAACGGGTCAGCGGATTCTGGCCGCGGAAGCCCGCCATCTTCAGCGAATTCAGCGTCTTCTCGTCGGCCAGCGCCCGCCTCAGGTCGAGGCGCTCGACGATGTTGCGCATCCCGGTCGACTGTTCCTCGCGCAACCCCCTGCGGCGCCTGTCGGCTTCCGCGGCGAGGCGCGCGCGCTGCTTGGCGCGCAGTTCGTCGCGCTCGAGCGCGACCGACTTCATCCGCGCCTTCATCGAGTTGCCGCTGAGCGCCGGCATCAGCGTCAGCATGGTGGCGAAGACCGCCACGGCGACGAGCATGGCGATCACGAACGTCGGATCGGTGACCGCCTTGACGATGGATTCGCTCATTGAACCGGCCTCACACTTCGAAGTTCATCATGCTGCGCATCACGAAGATGCCGATCGCCATCCAGACGCCCGAGACCAGCAGGATCAGGTGGCCCGTGCTCGTGGTGAAGAGGGGCATGATGTAGTTGGGGCTCGACAGGTAGACGAGGAAGGCAACGATGAACGGCAGCGCGCCGATGATCACCGCGGACGCCTTCGCTTCCATGGACAGCGCCTGGATCTTGGCCTTCATCTTCTTGCGGTCGCGCAGCACGCGGGACAGGTTGCCGAGCGCCTCGGAGAGATTGCCGCCCGCCTGCTGCTGGATCTGGATGACGATGCCGAAGAAGCCGGCCTCCGGGCAGGGCATCGTCTCGCCCATGCGCATGGCCGCCTCCGGCGTGGAGAGGCCGAGTTGCTGCGCCTCGACGATGCGGCGGAACTCGGTGCGCACCGGCTCGGGCGACTCGTTGGCGATGAGCCTGATCCCGTCGTTCAGCGGCAGGCCGGACTTGACGGCGCGCACGATGATGTCGAGCGCGTTGGGGAATTCGTTGAGGAACGCCTTGACGCGCATATTGCGGCGGAACGAGACGAACCAGCGCGGCAGGCCGAGCGCACCAGCCAGGAGCGCGCCCGGCACGACGATCAGCGGCGCGCCGGCGATGAAGACGAGCGCGGCGAGCGCCACGCCGCAGATGGCGGAGATCACGTAGAAGCGCTCGATGCTGATCTGCATCCCGGCCTGGCGGATCTGCACCTTGAGCGGCGCCTTCTTGCTGCTCTGGTCACGCTGCCGCTGCTTTTTCTCCAGCTCCTTGAGCGAGTCCTGGACCGACTTGCGGCGCTTCGCGGCTTCGGCGAGGCGGTCGCGCGACGCCTTGACGACGGCCCGGTCGGTGTCGGCGCGCTTGATCGTCTCCAGGCGCTTGTCCGCGTTCTTCTCGTCGGCGATGCGGTTGAAGAGGAACGCATAGGCGATGGCCCCGGCGCTGATGCCGGCAAGGGCGATGATCGCCAGTGTTTCGTTTTCGAGACCGAACATGGTTCTCCAACCTCAGACGGCGGTCACTCGGACTGCCGTTCCATCGCCTCGAGAGCATTGGCGAGCCGCTGCTCCTCTCCGTAGTACCGCGCGCGCTCCCAGAATCCGGGCCGCCCGACGCCCGTCGACACATGCTGCCCCAGGAGGCGGCCGTTCTGGTCTTCGCCCTTGATGTTGTAGAGGATGAGGTCCTGCGTGATGATCACGTCGCCTTCCATGCCGATCACCTCGGTGATGTGCGTGATGCGGCGCGAGCCGTCGCGCAGGCGGGCCGCCTGGATGATGACGTCGACGGAGCCGACGACGATCTCGCGCACGGTCTTCTGCGGCAGCGTGTAGCCGCCCATGGCGATCATCGACTCGATGCGGTTCAGGCATTCGCGCGGCGAGTTCGCGTGGATCGTGCCCATCGAGCCGTCGTGGCCGGTGTTCATTGCCTGCAGCAGGTCGAACACCTCGGGTCCGCGCACTTCGCCGACGATGATGCGCTCGGGACGCATGCGCAGGCAGTTCTTGACCAGGTCGCGCATGGTGACCTCGCCCTCGCCCTCGAGGTTGGGCGGGCGGGTTTCCAGGCGCACGACGTGCGGCTGCTGCAGCTGGAGTTCGGCCGAGTCCTCGCAGGTGATGAGGCGCTCTTCGCGGTCGACGTAGTTGGTGAGGCAGTTGAGCAGCGTCGTCTTGCCGGAGCCGGTGCCGCCGGAGATGATCACGTTGCAGCGCACGCGGCCGATGATCTTGAGCACCTCCGCGCCCTCGGACGAGATGGCGCCGAACTTCACCAGCTGGTCGAGGGTGAGCTTGTCCTTCTTGAACTTGCGGATGGTGAGCGCGGTGCCGTCGATAGCGAGCGGCGGGGCGATGACGTTGACGCGGCTGCCGTCGGGCAGGCGTGCGTCGCAGATCGGCGAACTCTCGTCGACGCGGCGGCCGACCTGGCTGACGATGCGCTGGCAGATATTGAGAAGCTGCTGGTTGTCGCGGAAGCGGACGCCGGTCTGCTCGACCTTGCCGTTGACCTCGATGTAGACGCTCTTCGAGCCGTTGACCATGATGTCGGCGATGTCGTCGCGGGCGAGAAGCGGCTCGAGCGGACCGTAGCCGAGCACATCGTTGCAGATGTCCTCGAGCAGTTCCTCCTGATCGGCGATCGACATCGCGAAATTCTTGATCGCGATGATGTCGTTGACAATGTCGCGGATTTCCTCGCGTGCGCTCTCCTGGTCGAGCTTGGCGAGCTGCGAGAGATCGATCGTGTCGATGAGCGCGGCAAAGACCTGCGACTTGGTATCGTAGTAGCCTTCGTTGCGTTCGCGCTGCTGCTTGCGCGGCGCCTCGTGCTGCGGCTTGCGCGGCGCCTCGGGTTGCTGTTTACGAGGCGCCTCCGGCTGCGTGGCCATCGGAGGGGCGTCGACGGCGCGCTGCTGCGCCGCGGGGGCGGCGGAACGCGGCTCCACGGGGCGCGAGGGCGCGGCAAGCGTATCGGTTTTCGCCGACGGAGCCGACAGGGGCGCAGGAGCGCGAAACTCCGGCACCCGGCGGCTTCCGTCGTCACTGCCTCTCTTGCCAAACATGATCGCCCACCGCCGCTTTCTGTTACTTCATCGCCCGCTTCAGCCGGCCGAGCAGCTCGTTCAGCCCGGGCTTCCTTTTCGCCCTGACTTCGGTGCGGCCGGTGAGCACATGGGCGATCTCCTTGACCGTGTTCACGATGGCGCTCTGCTTGTCGATTTCACCGAGCATGCGTCCGTTGTTGGCGGCGTTGCCGAACAGCTGCGCGTCGAACGGGATCACCGCGAGCGGGGTGAGGCCGAGCGGCTCGGCAAACTCGGCGGGGGAAATCTCGGGGCGCTTGGGCATGCCGACCTGGTTGATGACCAGGCGCGGCGGGATGTCGTTCGGCCGGACCTTCTTCAACATGTCGACGAGGTTCTTGGCGTTGCGCAGATTGGCCAGCTCAGGCGTCACCGTGATGACGATCTCGTCGGCGTGCATCAACGTCGCACGCGTCCAGCCGGTCCAGATATGCGGCACGTCGAGCACCAGTACCGGCGCGCTGCGCTGGGCGATGTCGATCAGCTGCGCGAATGCGTCGGCGTCGAAATCGTAGACGCGGTCGAGCGTCGACGGCGCTGCGAGGAGCGAAAGATGTTCGGCGCACTGGGCGAGGAGGCGATCGAGATAGACCTCGTCGATGCGCTCCGGCGCGAAGACAGCCTCGGCGATGCCTTGCGCCGGGTCCTGGTCGAAGTTGATGTTGGCGGTGCCGAAGGCCAGATCCATGTCGGCCACGACCACCTCGGACTCGAACAGCGAGGAGACGGCCCAAGCGACGTTGTGGGAGATCGTCGACGAGCCGACGCCGCCCTTGGCGCCGATGAAGGCGATCGCCTTGCCGATCGGCGCCGCCTCCGGATCGACGAAGATCGCCGAGATGACGCTGACCACGTCGGCCATCGAGATGGGCGCGACCACATATTCGGAGATGCCCGAGCGGATCAACTCCCGGTAGAGCCAGACGTCGTTGTAGTGGCCGATGATGACGACCTTGGTATTCGGGTCGCAGGTCTCGGCCAGACGGTGCAGCGATTCGATCAGCTGCTTGGGCTCGTTGCGCGATTCGACGATGATCAGGTTCGGTGTCGGCGCGCTCTGGTAGTATTCGATCGCGGTCTCGATGCCGCCCATGTGGACCTTCAGATGCGCCTTCGACATGCGGCGGTCCTCCGCCGCGCGCTCGATCGGGTTGGCGACGCTCTCGGTCTCGCAGAACGCCTGGATCGAGATCCGCGGGATGGGGCGGAGCGCACGCAGCGCCGCGACGTCATGCTCGAAGCCGCCGTCGCTCTCGTGGTCGGTATCGTAGGCAAGGTTGCTCATGTTCGCGTGCTCCGGGCCGGAGAGACTAGTACTCGACTTCCTGCGTCCAATCGCCAGGCGTCGCCTGCCACTCGCCGATCGCCACGCCGCGCTTTCCGGCGTCGATCGAGGTCGGCTTGCGCGGTCCGAGCAGGTCGGCCGGATTGGCGATCTGGGCAGCCAGGTTGTTCTGGTAGGAACAGCCGAAATTGGCGTAGTGCTTGTTGTCGGCATTCTCGAGGATGTCGGCCGGCCAGCGGCCGCACTTGCCGGTCTGCGCCTGGATCGCCGTGTAGGCGACGCGGATCGGCGCCGCGGTCTCCGACGGATCGGCCTGATAGTGCGAGACCGCGATGCGGCCGGCGGACACGCCGTTGGCCATGAGGACGGAGACGAAACCGGACGAGGCATGCGCCGCGGCCACGTCGTTGGCCGAGCCGGACGGCACCATCACGCGCACCACCGGCGCAGCGCTGCGGTCGTAGCGGCTGAGAAAGCCTTCCAGCGCGATCTTCTGCACCTGCGTCATGCCGCGGTCGCTGCTCGCCACCGGCAGGTCGAGCGCCCGCTCCTTCTCGGCGAGCACGATCGGATGGTTGGTGCGGTAGTCGTCGGGGATCGACCCGACCGTGACGCTGTCGCGGTTCGCGCATCCGGCGAGCATCGCCGCGGCCGCGGCGGCAGCCACCGAGGCGGCGCGCCAGCGGATCCGGCTGCGGCCGCGAGCCGTGGCGCCGGCCGTGCGATTGAACCTCATCGGCTTAGACATGGTGCCCGCTCTCCGATCACTTGTAGATGAAGCCGACGACGCCGTGGTAACGGCCGTCGGGCTTGGTGGTCTTCATCGTCCCGTAGACGCGGTTGACGCGCCCGAGGAACATGCCGGCGCCGTCGCTCGCGGCATTGAAATTGTCGTCCGGCTTCGAGAGCTCGCCGCGAGCCACCGGCCGCGTCAGGTAGGGCGTGACGATGATCACCAGCTCCGTCTCGTTGCGGACGAAGTCGCGGCTCCGGAACAGCGTGCCCAGCACGGGCACCTTGGCCAGACCGGGAAGCCCGGTCACCGCCTGGCGGACGTCGTCGCGGACCAGGCCGGCGATCATCATCGAACCGCCCGACGGCAGCTCGACCGTGGTGTCGGCGAGGCGCTTGCGGATCGACAGCATGTTGGTGCCGAGGCGCTGACCGCCGGCGGAAAGCGCCACGGACCCCTCCGTCGTGGGCTCCGAGACCTGGGTGCGGATCTTGAGGCTGATGCGCCCCGGGGACAGGACGACGGGCTGGAACTCGAGTCCGATGCCGTATTCGAGCTTCTCCACGTCATAGGTGAGGCTGCCATTGTCGCTGTCGACATTCTGGCCGGTGATGAGGTTGAACTCGCCGCCGACGCGGAACGTCGCCTTTTCGCCCGACACGGCCGTGAGTGTCGGCTCGGCAAGCGTCTTCATGACGCCGGACTGCTCCATAGCGTTGACGTAGGCGTCGAGCGCCGAGGTGCCGAGCGCGATCTGCGAAGGCGACAGCACCTTGCCGAGGCCGGCGATGTTGTCGGAGACCGCCCCCCAGGTGATGCCGTTGCTGCCGCCGGAACCGACGAGGTTGACGCCGAGCTGCTTCATGACCGAGCGGCTGACCTCGGCGACGGTCACCTTGAGCGTCACCTGGTCCTCGCCGATGATCTGCAGCAGGTTGACGATCTGGCTGACCCGGCGCTCCTGATCGGGGTTGTTGATGTCGACGCCGCCGGAGGCTGCCCCGCCCGCGGCGGTCTGCGAATACTGGCCGGTCGTCGCTTCGCCGCCCGTGACGAAGATCTGCGCGAGCTGCGCCGCGCGCTGCGCGTCGAGCGGGGTCTCGACCGAGCCGGTGAGAACGACGTTGTCGTTGAGAAGCTCGACGTGGATCTCGGAGTTCGGGATGAAGCGCTTGAGGTAGTCCTCGAGGCCCGACACGTCGCGCTCGATCTGCAGATCCAGGCTGACGATCTGCTCGCCGTTCGACCCGAAGACGAAGATGTTGGTCTCGCCGACCGCCTTGCCGAAGAGATAGATGCGCCGCGCCGTGCGCGTCACCGCGTCCGCAACCGAAGGATTGGCGACGAGGATGTCGTAGGCATCGGCCGGCAGGTCGATGACGACCGACTTGTTCAGGCCGAGCTTGATGCGCTGGGTGGCCTTCGTCGTCGAGCCGATCGCCACCGTGCCGCTGGCCGCGCCGGCACTGCCGAAGCCCGGAAGCGAACCGACCGCCAGCAGGCCCAGCGCGACGCCGCCGCTGACCGCAAGCCTGCACGCGCCCGAAAGAGCCGCCCTGCGGCGCGACACGTGCGGAACCTCTCGCCCTGCCCTCATTTCCTGGCTCCCACTTCCGTGACTTCGCCCGACTTGATCAGCCGCACCGTTCCGCGGCGGCCGCTCCCGTTGCCCGAGACCAGATAGTCGGCCTCCTCTCCCGGTTCCTCCTGCGCGTCGGCGACCGAGCGCAGGGCCAGGGTGAGGCGGTCGGCCATCTGCTGGGCCACCGTGATGATCTCGGCCTGCTGCGGCGTCAGTTCCAGCGTCGCCGTCTCGCCGACCTTCACCTTCTTGCCGTCCTCGTCCTCCTGGATCGTCTGGTCGATCGCGAGCACGCGGATGTTCCTGAGAATGGTCTCGGTGATGAAGCCTTCGCCGCCCGCGGCGTTCGCGGAACGGCGGGTCATGATGACGTCGACGAAATCGTTGGGCAGGATGAAGCCGCCGGCCGAAGTGTCGGCCGAGATCTGCGTGGCGATGGCGCGATGGCCCGACGGCAGGATCGCCGACATGAAGCTCTGGCCTTCGCCGATGAGTTTGGACCGGCGCAGCGGTTCGCCCGAATAGATCGGCACGCGCGCCACCGAACCCTTCAGCTTCTCCAGCGCTTCCGGTTCGCTCGCCCGCGTAATGAAGTTCTCGTTGATCCCGGCGGCCGGCCATGACTGCCATTCCAGCGAGTCGCCGAGCGGCGCGCCCATCGGCACGTCGCTTCCCAGCACCAGGACCTCCGTGAGTTCGATCGCGGGTTCCTTGGGGCCTGCTTCGACGATCACCTGGGGCGGCGTGTTCGTCGCCATGTTTTTTGCGATGTAGCCAGCTCCGCCGGCCGCGGCTACCGCCACGCCCATGATGATCAAACGGGATGCTGCCATTTCCACGCCCTCGCTCGGCAATCCACCTAGCCAAGCCGGACTTTGCAGGCCCAATCGTCAAATTACGGTTAATGCAATCCTTACGATCGTGATTAATTTAACGTTTATTCAAATAGCAACGAGACGCTCCGGCAGCCGCGGAAACCGGCGCGGAATCGGCCCGAAAGAACCGGTTTACGGCAGGGCATCGCACGTTCGCCGGTCAACGCCGGCCGCGATTTTTTCGGCCAGCGACGGCGAGATCGGTAAGGCCGATATCGGGGGTGTCCTCAGACGGCGCTCAGCCGCGCCAGCGCCCAAATCATGAGCGGCGAGGCCGGGTAGACGAGCAGGCCGCCGATGCCGAGCGCTACGCCGTAGGGAATGCCGACTTCGGAATCGGCGAAATGGCGCAGGAACACGTTGCGCGACGAATAGACCGCGAGCGGCGAACGGCGGAAGGCGAGGATGGCGACGGTCAGCACGCCGCCGACGAAGGCCGTGACGACGAGATACTGGACGAGCGGGATGCCGAAGCCGAACCAGACGGCCGTGGCGGCGAGCAGCTTGGCGTCGCCGCCGCCCATGCCGCCGATGGCGAACAGGGAGAACGTCACCGCGAGCACGCACAGGCCCGCCGCGAAGTGCCAGCCGAACTGGGCCCAGTCCATGCCAGCCATCGGCGCGATGGCGGCGAAGGCGACCACCAGGATCACCGAGACCCGGTTGGCGATGGTCATGGAGAGCGTGTCGGAGATGGCGGCAAACGCCATGCAGAACGGGAAGATGACGAATATCGCGGCTTCAAGCATGTGAGTCTCGTCAACGGACTGCCAGGAGGGCGATCCTACGCGCGAGCGATTAAGCAAGCGTGAAGCGGCGCGCGGCTTCCCCAAAACGAGAAGAGCCGCCCCGTGGGGCGGCCCTCTGAAGGCTTCGGCCGTGGCCAGGCGGTATCAGTTGACGCTGTTTTCGAGCGTCGAGCCGATCGCCATGAACTGGTTGTTGATCGAGTTGCCGAGCGCGCCGGCGCCGACCATGATGGCGAGGGCGATGAGGGCGGCGATCAGACCGTATTCGATGGCGGTCGCGCCGGACTCGTCCTTCACGAAGCGTGCAAAAAGCTTAGACATTCGAGAGCTCCTACTCCACGTGTTACAGCACTTCCGTCGAAATTCTTCTGCATCGATCGGATGTCCGGACACTACGAGGAAGCTCTTTCGATGCACTTAAGAAACAGCCTTACCGATTCCTTTCATCGCCGCGCCGTTTCGCGTGGTTAATCGGCAGCTAAGCCGGCGGGCCGTCGAATCCGTCGTCATCTGGCGGGCGCGGCCACCTGAAAACATGGATGAAAAGGGCGGCGCGGCGGCGCGGCTCCCAGGCCGCCGGTGCCGCTTAACCGTTGGTTCACCAATCCCGTTCATATTCGCTTCAGAGCTTCCGTTCCCCGGAGAATGAGCGAATGGCGCGTCATCACACAGTCTCGTGGACAAGCTGCGTCCTTGCGGTCGCCGGCGCGCTTTACGCCACCACCTCCGCCTTGGGCGGCGCCGGTATCGAAGTCCTCATGAACCAGGCCAAGATCGTGAAGATCGCCCGCCCGGCCGATACGATCGTGATCGGCAATCCGATGATCGCGGATGCGTCCGTGCAGGACTCCACGACCATCGTGCTGACCGGCAAGGGTTTCGGCGTCACCAACCTCGTCATCCTCGATGCCGACGGAAGCCCGATCGTCGATGAACAGGTGATCGTGTCCAGGCATGATCCGCGCTCCGTGCGCGTCTACCGGCGTTCCGACGTCCAGACGCTGTCCTGCACGCCATACTGCGAGAGTTCGTACAAGGGCGACGCCGAACGCACGTCGGAAGCCGAGATGAGCACCGGCCAATAGCGCCGGGTTAACCGCGGCTTACCTCGATCGCTACAATCCGAGGCGTCGTCCACACCGGGCTTCAACGGGTTTCGGCTAGGCTCCTGTCGATTGCGCAACAGGGGCATTGCGGAACCGCCATGACCAGCAGAGAACATCCCGGAGACGTTCCGGCTCCTCCCCGACCCGTACGGCGGGGGATTCTCGCGCGTTTCGCAAGGAACCGCAGCGGCAGCACCGCGATCGAATTCACGATGCTGGCTATCCCCTTCTCGCTGCTCGTCTTCGCCATCCTCGAAAGCTGCATCTCCTTCGCCGGGCAGGAGGTCCTCGCCAACACGACGGACGATGTCGCGCGATTGCTGCGAACCGGCCAGGTCAAGGCGGCCGACGTGACCCCGGCTTCACTGCGGACCATGATCTGCGATCGACTCAGCGTCATCGTCGCCGACGACTGCCCCGGGCTCGAGATCGACCTCCGGGAGGTCGCCACCTTCCAGGAGGCGGCGGCGCTCGGCATACCGTTCAATTCGGCGAAGGACGACATCGTCACCAGCGGCTTCGTTATCAAGCCCGGAAAGTCGATGTCGAAGAACGCGCTGCGCGTCTTCTACCGCTGGCCGATCATGACCGACATCATGCGCAAGTCGATGTCGAGCCTGAAGGACAACAAGACGCTGCATTTCTCGATGGCGGTCTGGCAGAACGAACCGTTCGACGACTGATCGAGGTCAGGCGTCGACACAAGGGCACCGGAATCATGGACATCCTGAAGAGAGCAATTCTCTCCCTTTCCAGCGGCCGGCTGCGGCGCCTCATCGTCGACCGGCGCGGCGTGGCCGCGCTCGAGTTCGCGCTCATCGCCCCGCTGCTCCTGTCGATGTACTTCCTCACTATGGAGGTGGGCCAGGGCATCGAGGCGAACAAGAAGGTGGGACGCGCGGCAAGCATGGTCGCCGATCTCGTCACCCAGCAGCAGACGACGACGAAGACCGAGCTGAACGCCATCCTCAACATCGGCAGCGCGCTTCTGCAGCCCTACAACCGCAGCAAGCCGACGATCATCATCACCGCGATCGAGGTGACGGACGAGACGACGCCGAAGGTCAAGGTGGCCTGGTCGCGCAAGATGGTCAACGGCGCCTACAGCGTCGACCAGGCGGCCGGAACGATCACCACGATCCCTGACACACTGAAGATCAAGGGATCGTTCCTGGTCCGCGTCGAAAGCAGCCTGCAGTACTACCCGGTCATCACCTGGGCCGCGGGCGACAAGGGCACGCTCGGCCTGACCGCCGCCTTCGACAAGCTGGAAATGAAAGAAACGTACTACCTGCGTCCACGCATGACCCAGTCGATCAGCTGCTCCGACTGCTGACCCGCTCAGGGCGGCGGCGCGGCGGCAAGCGCCCCGACAGTCTCGACGACATACCGGTAGGCTTCATGGTCCGCCGCGACGAAGCCGCCCTGGCGGTGGAACTCGACGAGATCGTAGACCTCCGGCTGCCGGTCTTTCAGGCCAGACAGGAACGAAGAGAGCAGACGCTTCGGCTCTGCGTCCAGATCGGTCCGCACCGCATGCGGTCCGAAGCGCACGGGTGGCGAAGTCCAGACCGCCGACACGCCGGCGGCGTCCAACCCCCGGGCGGCGAGGCGCGCTTTCGTTCCGCTGCCGGGCGTAGCCGCGCCGTCCGCCGCGACCGGTTCCCAGCCGAGGATGAACTCGACGTCGCCCGCGGCAAACAGGCGCTCGGCTTCCTCGGCGCTCGCCGCCTCGACGGCAACCGGCACCGCGCCGCCCGCGGCGGCAACGGCGTCCATCAGCCCGGCAGCCGGCGGGAAAGGCCCCTGCCCGGCATCGGACACGGCGATCCGGCGACCGGCGACCCCGGCAAGCGAGGCGGCGGCGCCGGTCCTTCCCAGGAGCACGGCGCGCAGGCCGGTCGAACCGTCGCCGCCGCCCGGCGCGGCGCCCGGGTCGACGCAGCCGCAGA
>CAYJMY010000119.1:0-15677 GCA_964371125.1 uncultured Mesorhizobium sp.
CGTCAAGGGGGACCACGCGTGAGCGCGTGCCTCTCTCTCCGCAACCCAACCAAACGCTAGAACCAGGAGGACTTCCATGGCCAAGGAAATCATGTGCGCGTTCGGCACCGACATCGACTCGGTGGCCGGCTGGATCGGCTCCTACGGCGGCGGCGATTCCCCGTCCGACATCCAGCGCGGCATCTTCGCCACCGAGGTCGGCGTGCCGCGGTTGCTGCGCCTGTTCAAGAAGTATGACCTGAAGACCAGCTTCTTCATCCCGGGACACTCGCTGGAGACCTTCCCGAAGGAAATGGAGATGATCGTCAGGGACGGCCACGAGATCGGCGCCCACGGCTATCTCCACGAAAACCCGATCGCCATGACCCCGACCCAGGAAGAGGACGTGCTGGTCAAGTCGATCGACCTGATCAAGGGCCTGACCGGACAGTCGCCGCGCGGCTACGTCGCTCCATGGTGGGAGATGTCCAACTCGACCGCGGCGCTTCTGAAGAAGTACGGCTTCAGCTACGACCACAGCCAGGGCTACCGCGACTTCCAGCCCTTCTACGCCCGCGTCGGCGACAGCTGGAACACGATCGACTACTCGAAGTCGGCCAAGGACTGGATGCACCCGCTCAAGCACGGCAAGGAGATCGACCTGGTCGATATCGCGGCCAACTGGTACGTCGACGACCTGCCGCCGATGATGTTCATGAAGAAGTCGCCGAACAGCCACGGCTTCGTCAATCCGCGCGACATCGAGGAATTGTGGCGCGACCAGTTCGACTGGGTCTATCGCGAGATGGACTACGCGGTGTTCGCCTTCACCATCCATCCCGACGTCGCCGGCCGGCCGCAGGTGCTGCTGATGCTCGAGCGCCTGATCGAGCACATCAACAAGCATACCGGCATCAAATGGGCGACCTTCGACGAGATCGCCGACGACTTCCGCAAGCGCTATCCGTTCGCCAGCGGCAAGCGTCCGGAAGTCATCTGATGTGCGCGAGCTGCGGATTTCCCGCGGCTCCCGGCCACTGGACCGAAGCCGGGGCGGCGGAGCCGCACGACCGGCTTCGGTCCCGGTTCCGTCGCTCGCAGGTTCTGCGGGCGGTGCTGCCCTCCTACGGCCTCGACGCGCATGACGGCGGCGTCGTGCCGGGCATCCAGCTCTCGTCGCTGACCGGCGGCGAGACCATCGTGCGCAACCTGGAAGAACTCTGGGTCGCCGCCGAACGCATGTGCGGCCGCGCGGTCGATCCGCTCGACCCGCACTTCACCGGCGCGGCCCGATCCTGACGTGATCGGCTCAGCGGAGGGACGGATCCGTCTCACCATCCTCGGCGGGTTCCTCGGCTCGGGCAAGACAACCTGGTTGCGCCACCAGCTTCACGCCGGCGCCTATGCGCACGCGGTCGTTATGGTCAACGAGGCAGCGGAGACGCCCGTCGACGACGCGCTTCTCGGCCGCTCCGACCGGCTCGTCGTGCTCGCCGGCGGTTGTTGCTGCTGCGCGGGACGCGACCGGCTGGTCGAGGAACTGCGCCGGCTCTGCGACGAACGCAGCCGCGACGGTTCTCCGGCCGATCGCTTCGACGGCATCGTGCTCGAAACCAGCGGCCTCGCCGATCCCGCGGCCATCGTCGAGGCGATCCGTGCCGATCCCGTCCTTGTCCACCATATCGTCGTCGCCGACATCGTCGTCACGGTCGACGCTCTGCACGGGCTTGCCGAACTGGGCGGCGAGCCGCTCGGCCGCCGACAGATCGAGGCGGCGACCCGCCTCGTCGTCACCAAGGTCGACGCGGCGGAGCCGTCCGGCATCGCGCGCCTGCTGGCGACGCTGAAGACGCTCAATCCGGTTGCGCCCGTGGAGGCGACGGCCCGCGGCAGCGAGATCGCCCTGCCCGACCTGCCTCCTGCCATAGCCGAGGAACTGCCGGACCTCGTCGGCGCGCCGTCGGCGCCGATCTTCCCGATCCGCATCGAACTTGGCGAAGACATCGACTGGACCGCCTTCACGGTGTGGCTGTCGGCGCTGCTCTACGCGCGCGGCGACGACGTCATGCGCGCCAAGGGCGTCGTGCGCACCCCGGCCGGCCGGCTGTTGTTGCAGAGCGTCAGGAAGGTCGTGCAGCGGCCGGAAATCCTGCCACCGCAGCCCGACCGCGAGGACGACACCGTCGTCCTCATCGGCCGCGGATACACGGAAGATCAGATCCGCGCCTCGCTGGACTTTTTCGTCCACGCCGGTCGCCGCTGAGGCGCCCGGCGTGTCCTGTACCGTTCAGGCCGCGCGCATCGCCGCCCGGCGCGCCTCGGTCGCCGAAAGGTCGAGGCCCCAGTCGTAGCCGTCGTCGGTCGGCTTCAGCACGACGCCGTAGACGTCGTGGGCGTGGCTGGGGTCGATGAAGTCGTCGAGGACGTCATCGAGCACCATCTGCGGATCGCGGTCGAGCGGGTCGCCGTAGCCGCCGCCCGACGGGGAGACGTAGGTGACGACGTCGCCCGGCTCGACCCGCAGGCCCGAGAATTTTGCGGGATTCTGCGTGACGTTGGAGGGGTCGGCGGCGTTGTAGGTCTCCAGCCGGCCCACTGCGCCGGGTTTGCCGCCGAACACGCCCCAGGGCGCGTCCTTGTGGCGGTCGGATTCGTGGGTGACGAAGCCCGGCGTCAGGAAACGCTGCGACTTGACCACGCCCTGCCCGCCGCGGAACTTGCCGGCGCCCGGGAAGATGTCGCTGCGGCATTCATAGCGGTCGCAGATCAGCGGGATGTGCATGCCGAGGTCTTCGAGCGGGTTGTTGCGCGTGTTGCGCATCAGCTCCTCGATCGTGTCCGGCCCGTCGGAGGCGGGCCGCCCGCCCATCGCCGCCTCGTTGACCTCGAGGAACACCCAGTAGTCGCCCGACGGCCTGACCCCCGAATAGGCGGCGAACGACAGCGTCGCCGCGTTGCCGGCGGTGCACTTGTCCGGGATGACAGGCGCCAGCGCCTTGATGATCAGGTCGACAACGCGCTGGATCTGGCAGAACCGCGCTTCCGCCGCGACCGGCGGGATCGGGTTGAAGATCGAGCCCTTCGGCGCCGTCACCTTGACCGGGCGGAACGAGCCCTCGTTTTGCGGGATGTGCTCGCTGTGCGTATAGGTGTCGAGCAGCAGCGCGCGGAAGGCGAAGAAGCAGGCCACCTTCGTCGAGCCCTCGAACGGCACGTTGAACGCCGTCGGCACCTGCGGCGACGAGCCGGTCAGGTCGACCTCGACGCCATCGCCCTCGACGCGCACCGTCACCTTGATCGGCAGCGTCTTGTCGCGATTGCGCCCGTCGTCGTCGAGGAAGCCCTCGGCCGTGTATTCGCCGTCGGGGATCTTGGCAATCTCCCGGCGCAGCATCGCCTCGGTATAGTCCATCAATTGCCGCGTCGCCTGGGTTACGTCTTCCCTGCCATACGTGTCGAGCAGTTCCTGGAAGCGGCGCACGCCGAGCTCGGCCGAGGCGATCTGCGCCTCAAGGTCGCCCATCACAAGGCTCGGCACGCGCGTGTTGTTGCGGATGAAGTTCCAGATCGTCTCGTTGCGCTCGCCGCGGTCATAGAGCTTGAGGGCATTCATCAGCATGCCCTCGGCGTACATGTCCGGCACGTCGATGATCAGGCCCGGCGTCGCCGCGCCGATGTCGACATGGTGCGCGGTGTTGGCCGAAAAGCCGACCAGCTCGCCCCTGTAGAAGATCGGCATCACCACCGCGATGTCGGGCGAGTGGCTGGCGCCGAAATAGGGATGGTTATGCAGGACGCAGTCGCCCTCGCGCCAGGCGTCGAGCGGGATCGTCTTCTCGATGCCGCGCAGGTAGCCCGGCAGCGAGCCGATGTGCATCGGCGTGGAGTCGGA
Organism: uncultured Mesorhizobium sp.; assembly: GCA_964371125.1. Classification (GTDB taxonomy): domain Bacteria; phylum Pseudomonadota; class Alphaproteobacteria; order Rhizobiales; family Rhizobiaceae; genus DUSC01. The sequence continues at coordinate 3,872 of CAYJMY010000119.1, forward strand.
TTCGCACAGCGTGTTGTAGTCGACGTCGAAGAGCCCGGCACCGAGGTCCTGGCTCTCGCGAATGATCGAGGAATAGGACATGCGGTAGAGCACGTTGCCCATCTGCTCGGCGATCGAATGCAGCGCGCCGCCGATCACCTGGAGCGTGATCGGGTCGATGTCCTTGGCGGTGAGGGAGGAGCCATTGTTGGCGGTCGTGTCGGACATGATCTTTCCTCCCCGTCTCAGGATTGCCGGACCAGCCGGATGTCGCCGTGGCCGAGCACGGTCGCCCGGTACTTCGGCGGCACCAGCGTCGTCGAGTTGTGCTGGACGATCAGCGCCGGACCCGTGACGCTGTCGTCGGCGAGCAGCCGGCCGCGGTCGAAGCGCGGCGTCGCCACGGCCTGGCCGTCGTCGAACACCGTGTCGCGCACGTAGAGCTTCGCCTCCGCCGGGTTCTCCCGTCCGCCCTTGGCGAGGTCCGGCAGCTTCAGCGTCTCGACTTCCGCCGAGCCGATCACGCGGATGGTGATGATCTCGACATGCTGGTCGTCGAAGGCGTGCCCGTAGACCTGGCGGTGGGCGTCGTAGAAGCTGCGGATCACCTGGCCGACGTTGTCGGCCGAGACCACCTCCTGCGGCATGGCGGCGCGCAGTTCGAAGCCCTGGCCGACATAGCGGCATTCGGCCACCGCCGTGTAGCGCCGCCGCCCGGCCGCGATGCCATCGGCCTCGAGTTGCGCGCCGGCCAGCGCCTTCAGTTCGGCGATCTGCCGGTTGAGGTCGGCAAAATCCGCCTCGCCCGCCGTATCGGCCACAACGAGCACGGAGCGGGTGAACTCGTACTGCAACTCGGTCAGCAGCAGGCCCATCGCCGCGGTGATGCCCGGATGCAGCGGCGCGATCACGTCGCGCGCGCTGATGATCTCGGCGAGTGCTGGCGCATGCAGCGGTCCGGCGCCGCCGAAGCCCATCAGCGTGAAGTTGCGCGGGTCGATGCCCTTGGCGACCGAGTTGGCGTTGATCGCCAGCGCCATGTTGTTGTTGATCACGCGCAGGATGCCGAGCGCGGCTTCCTTGACGCGGAGCCCCAGCGGCCGGGCGATGTGCTCCTCGACGGCCTTGTGGGCGAGCGCCGGCTCGATCTTCAGGTCGCCGCCGAGGAAATGTTCGGGATCGAGGCGGCCCAGCACCACCTGCGCGTCGGTGACAGTCGGCTCGACGCCGCCCTTGCCGTAACAGGCCGGACCCGGATCGGCGCCCGCAGAGCGCGGGCCGACGCGGAACGCCCCGCCCGGATCGATATGGGCGATGGAGCCGCCGCCGGCGCCGATCGCGTCGATGTCGATCATCGGCACGAGCACCGGCAGCGACGCGACTTCCGTGTCGCGCGGGTTCTTGATGCGCAGCTCGCCGTTCTGGATCACCGAGATGTCGGCCGACGTACCGCCGATGTCGATGGTGATGACGTTGCCGGTCTCGCAGGCCTGGCCTGTCCAGCGGCCGCCGATGACGCCGCCGGCGGGGCCCGATAGGAGCAAGCCGACCGGCCGCGCCGACGAGTTCTCGACCGTCGAGATGCCGCCATTCGACTGCATGATGCGGACAAGCGCGTCGACGCCGTTCTCGCGCAGCCGGTCTTCCAGCCGGCGCAGGTAGAGCGCCGTCTTCGGGCCGATATAGGCGTTCATGCCGGCGGTGGAGAAACGCTCGTACTCGCGGATGACGTTAACCACCTCCGACGAGCAGCAGATGTAGGCGTCGGACAGCACCTCCTCGACGATCTCCTTCGCCCGCTTCTCGTGGCTGTCGTTCAAGAACGAGAACAGGAAACAGACGATCACCGAGCGGATGCCGCGCTTCCTGAAGAGCTCCGCCGCGGCGCGCACCTGGGCCTCGTCGAGCGGCACCGCGACCTCGCCCGTCGGCGGCATGATGCGCTCGTCGACAACGATGCGGTTTCTCCGCCGCACCAGCGGCTTCGACTGCCACGGCACGTCGTACTGGAGCGAGAAGTTGTGCGGCCGCTTGTGCCGGGCCATGTGCAGGATGTCGCGGAAGCCGCGCGTCGTGATCATGCCGACTTCGGCGCCCTTGCGCTCGATCACCATGTTGGTGGCGACAGTCGTGCCGTGGAAGACCATGTCGACATCGCCGGGGGCTATCCCGGCGATGTCGCAGATCTCCAGCACGCCCTTGACGACGCCGATCGACTGGTCCTCGGGCGTCGAGGACACCTTGTGCACGTAGATCGACTGGCCGCCGCCGTCGTCGGTCTTCTCGAGGACGATGTCCGTGAACGTCCCGCCGACGTCGACACCCACTCGGATCATGGTCCCCTCCTTCAGGCGGCCGCGCCGCTGCTCACAGTTCCAGATCGTTCGAACCGAGATAGGCGAGCACGTCGGCGAGCGATTCCACGTCGCCGAACTTCGCGTCGATGTCGAACAGGTTCCATTCCACGGCGCCGGCGATGCGGTCGCCGATACCTTCGCGCACCGCAATCGGCCTGAAGCCGTCGGCAATCGCGTCCTCGATCGAGTTGCGCACGCAGGCCGCCGCCGTGACGCCGGTGACGATCACCGTGTCGACACCCATCGTCTTCAGCATGCCGGAGAGATACGTGCCGTGGAACGCGCTGGCGCGCTTCTTGACGATGACGTGCTCGCCCTCCTGCGGCGCGATGCGGCTGTCGATCGCCGCCGCCTCGGAGCCGACCTTCAGCACCTCGACCGGAATCTTGTGGTGCCACAGGCCCATGTCGCCAGGCGTCGAGCGGTCGGTCACGTCGTAGGCGGTCGTCGTGTAGACGATCGGAAGGCCGAGGCGGCGGAAGGCCGCCAGCAGCTTCTGGTTGGCCGGGATGATCTCGTCCATGTTGTCGCAGGTGAAGGCGTTGCCGTCCCGGGTCCACGCATTGGCGAGGTCGATGATCAACAGCGCCGGCTTCTTGCCGTAGCCGATGCGGCGCTGGAAGCCGCGGGTCGCGTAGAATTGTGAATTCGCCTTGAACACGATCTCGAGCGCGTTCTTGACTTCGTCGCTGGTCTGCATGGGGTGTCTCCTCGAAGCGATCCTGGGGAGAGCTTCCGCCACGCGACGGCGTCTGTGAAATGTTATCCTTTGATCGATTGATGCCGCCACGCTATCAATGGCCCGATGATCGATATCCGCCACCTGAAGGCTTTCGTTGCGGTCGCCGAGGAGCTCAACTTCCATCGCGCGGCGGAGCGGCTGCATATCGTGCAGCCCGCGCTCAGCCGATTGATCAAGAACCTCGAGGAGGAGGTCGGCGTCTCGCTTCTCGAGCGTTCGACGCGCCACGTGCGCCTCACCGAGGCGGGCAAGGTGTTCCTCGACGACGCCCGCGCGACGCTGATCCAGCTTTCCGGCGCGGTGCGCGCCGCGCGCGAGGCCGACAGCGGCGCCACCGGCACGCTGCGCCTCGCCTACATGGATTTCGCCGTCCACCGGCTGCTGCCCGACATGGTCGCGGCCGCGGGCCTGCGCGAGCCGGGCATCCGCGCCGAGCTCGTCTACATGTCCACAGCCCTGCAGCGCCAGGCTCTGCTCGAAGGCCGCATCGATCTGGGCATCATCATCGGCACGATGAGCGCGCCGTCGGTGGAGACGCGCCTGCTCGCCGAGGAACCGCTGGTCGTCGCCATGGCGGCGGACCATCGGCTCGCCCGCCACGAGCGGGTTTCGCCACGCGACATCCTCGCCGAACCGCTGCTGCTCGGCAGCGAGGGCGAGTGGTCGACGTTCCGCGACCGGGTCTTCTCGCTCTATGCAGAGCACGACGCCAGCCCGCGCATCGCCCAGGAGGCGTCGAGCGCGGCAGCCCTGTTCGGCCTGGTGGCGCGCGGCGTCGGCGTCACGCTCTATGCCGGCGATCCGGCCGTCTACGCGCACCCGCGCATCGCGGTGCGTCCGCTCGCCGGCGTGCCGCCGCTTGCGGTGAGCGCGGCATGGCGGCGCGGGCCTCGGCTGCCGCTGGTGCGCCGCTTCCTCGCCGCCTTCGACGCCGGCTGATCCCGGCACGACCGGGCGGCCTGCCGCCGTCGGGTCTGCCGGGAAGAGGATCACTTGCCGCCGCCGGTGATCAGGTAGGAGCCGCTGGCGTCGAGCTTCGCCGTCCAGCCCGGCTCGATGACGATGGTGGTCGTCACCTCCTCGATGATCGCCGGGCCCTTGATCGTAGCGCCGGCGCCAAGCTTCTCGCCGTCGTAGATGGGCGTCTTCACCTGCTTGCCGTCGGCGCTGAAGATCGCCTTCCGATGGCCCTTGAGCGCCCTGTCCGCCGCCGCGCCCTTGGCGAGTCTCGGCGCCTTCGGCTTGTCGATCAGGCCGTAGACCGTCGACTCGATATTGACGACCTCGACCGGGTTGTGCCGCTCGGAGTAGGTGTAGAGTTCCTCGTGGCGCTTGTGGAATGCGTCCTTCACCTGGTCGATCGTCTTGGTGTTGATCTCGAACGTGCCGATGTCGACGGTGCATTCGTGGACCTGGCCGACATAGCGCATGTCGAGGCTGCGCTTGATCGCGATGCGGTCCTTCGTGAAACCGTCCTTCTCCAGGTGACGAACGCCCTGCTTCTCGATCTCCTTGAACAGCTTGTCGATGCGCTTGTAGGCGGCGGCGTTGTCGAGGCGTGCCGGTGCCGTCGCCATGTAGTTGTACTTCACGTCGGAGATGATCTGACCGAAGGCGCACAGACCGGAGGCGAGCTTGGGCAGGATGATCGTGTCGATGCCCATTTCGCGCGCCAGCGCGGTGATGTGCGCGGCGGTCGCGCCGCCGGCGCCGACGAGCACGAAGTCCCGCGGGTCGTAACCGCGTTCCACCGAGACGCGTCGGATGCCGTTGACCATGTTGTTGTTGACGATGGTGAACATGCCGTAGGCAGCCTGCTCGACGGTCAGGCCGAGCGGATCGGCGACCTTCGCCATCGCCTTGCGCGCCTTGGCGAGGTCGAGCGGCAACTTGCCGCCGAGCAGGCCGTCGGGATTGAGGTAGCCGAGCACCAGATTGGCGTCCGAGGTCGCGGGCTCGGTGCCGCCCTGGCCGTAGCAGGCCGGGCCCGGCTCGGAACCGGCCGACTGCGGGCCGACCTGGATGATGCCGAGCGAGTCGATCCAGCCGATCGAGCCGCCGCCCGCCCCCAGCGTCTCCACCTGGATCATCGGCACGCCGATGCGGTAGCGCAGGAAGTCGATGTTCTTGTTGAGGTTGGTCTGGCCGTCCTTGGTCAGCGTGATGTCGAACGAGGTGCCGCCCATGTCGACGGTGATGACGTTCTTCTTCTTGAACGGCGCGGCCACGTAGAGGCCGGCCTGCGGTGCCGACGCCGGGCCGGAGTTGATGGCGTAGACCGAGCGGTCGGTCATCACCTGGCCGATGGCGAGGCCGCCGTTGGACTGGAAGTAGCGCACCGGCTGCTTCGCCCCGAGCGAACGGAAGTAGGCGTCGACCGCGGCGACGTACTTGCGCATCACCGGCGCCAGATAGGCGTTGACCACCGCCGTCGAGGTGCGCGTGTATTCGCGTATCTGCGGGTAGAGTTCCGAGCCTACCGTCAGGATCGCGTCGGGCATCATCTCGCGCACGATCTCGGCCGCGCGGCGCTCGTGCGCCGTGTTCAGCACCGACCAGACGAAGGAGATGGCGACGGTCTCGATGCCTTCCTTCAGGAAAAGCTCGCAGGCCGCCCGCACGTCCTCCTCCTGCATCGGCGTGCGCACCGACCCGTCGGAGAGCACGCGCTCGCGCACGCCCTTGCGCAGGTAGCGCGGCACCAGCATCGTCGCCGCCGGGTATTCGGGATCGTAGCGGAAGCCGTCTTCCTTGTGGCCGTTGCGGATCTCGATCGAGTCCTCGTGGCCGGCGGTGCAGATCAGGCCGGTCTTGCCGCCGCGATGCGTGATCAGCGCATTGAGGCCGACCGTCGTGCCGTTGATGCAAAGGTCGCAGTTCGAGACGATGTCGGCCGCCGGCACGCCGAGGTTCTCGGAGATCAGCTTGAGGCCGTTCTCGATGGCCTTGGTCGGGTCCGAAGGCGTCGACAGGGCCTTGAACAGCCTGACCTGGCCGCTGTCGCGGTCGGCGATGACGAAGTCGGTGAAGGTGCCCCCGGCATCGATGCCGAGGCGATAGTTGGTCTTCATGGTCATGGCCTCCTTACGCCGCCTTGCGCAGCCGCTTGGTCGCGGCCATGTCGACTTCGAGCGTCTCGGCGTCCTTGATGACGACGCCGTAGTCGCGCCTGGCGCCCTCGACCGAGACGAGCCCGTTCCTGACGTCCCAGACCACCTTCTCGACTGGCCGCTCCAGCGGATTGCCGTAGCCGCCGCCGCCCGGGTTCATGTTGGTGACGGTTTCGCCCGGCTTGATCGTCTCCATGATGTTGGTGCGCATCACGTCGACCTTGCCCGACTTCTTCAGCTCGACCCGGCCGACCTTCTCGTCGATCATCGCCGAGCCGGCGCCGGCCGCGCCCATGGCCGGAATGCGCCGGCCCTCGCCGAAGCCGATGCACATCATCTCCTTGTCGAGGGGCTCCACCTCCCAGGCCGTGCCCGAACCGCCGCGGAACTTGCCGGCGCCGCCGGAGTCGGTCATCAGCGCGTAGCGGTGGATGATGATCGGGTAGGAGTATTCGAGCAGTTCGACGTCGCCCGAGGTCAGCGCGCCGAAGCAGCACTCCGGCCCGACCGCGTGCCAGCCGTCCTGCTGCGGCGTGGCGCCGCCGCCGGAGATGATGGTGGCCAGCACCATCGTCACGAACTCCTCGTTAGTGCGCGTGTCCCAGCCGGCGATGTTGAGGCCATTGGCGTGGCCCCAGCTCGCCGCCACCTTCGACGGCATCGCCTTCTCGAAGGCTAGCCGCACGGCGTCCGTCAGCGTCTCCATCGGCGTCGTCGTGCAGTTCATGTGCGGCGCCGGTTCCTGCGCGTTGCAGATCGTGCCCTTCGGCCCGAAGTCGACACTGACGCAGCGGTAGAGGCCTTCGTTGTAGGGAGGCGGCAACGCGGCGAACATCATCAGGCCGAGATAGACGCCCGAGTGCGAGTTCCCTTCGTAGGAATTGATGAAGTAGGGGATCTGCGGCGGGCTGGAGATGACGATGTGGCAGGTGTCCTTCCTGATCGTCACCGTCGCCTTGATCTCGAAGTCGCCGAAGCCGTGGCCGGCGTCCTCGAGCACCGCGACGCCCTCATAGGTGCCGTCGGGCACGGTGCGGATCAGGTCGCGCATGTGCCGGTCGGCCATGTCGAGCAGTTCGTCGATGCAGACATCGACGGTCTCCTTGCCGTACTTGTCGAGCATGGCGATCAGGTTGCGCTCGCCGACCTGGCAGGCGCCGATCAGCGCGTTGAAGTCGCCTTCCTGGTCGCGCCGGGCGCGCATGTTGGTGAAGATCATGTTGAGGATGTCGTTGCGCGGCTTGCCCCGGTCCCAGATCTTGATCGGCGGGATGCGCAGGCACTCGGCGTATATCTCCCTGGCTGCCGGGTTGTAGCCGGCCGGCACCGGGCCGCCGATGTCGGTCAGGTGGCCCTTGCACACCGTCCAGTAGACCAGCTCGCCCTTGTAGAAGACCGGCTTGTACATGCAGGTGTCGATGGCGTGGCTGCCGCCGAAAGCCGGGTCGTTGTGCAGGAACAGGTCGCCTTCGTGGATGTCGCCCTCGAAGAATTTTGCCACCGCCTTCATCGCCGGGATCAGCGAGCCGAGGTGGATGGGGATGTCCTGGCCCTGCAGGATCATCTCCGGGCGCGCGTTGAACAGCGCCGTCGAATAGTCGTGAGCGAGGTTGAACACCGAGGAACGCGCCGTCTTCTCCAGCGACAGCGTCATCTCGCGCTGGGTCGTCTCGAGGACGCCGCGCACCACGGACAGGGTGATCGGATCGACCTTGAGCGCCGGACGCTTCGGCTTGGCGCGGGCGGCGGCTGCCGTCTTCGCCTTCTTTGCGGGGCTGGCCTTGGACATAGGCTGCTTCCTCCTCTTGCTTGGTGAGGGCCGGTCGGACCGGCCGCGGGCGGCGGCAACCATTTCCGCAGCCTGTCATCGCGCAGGGTAGCGACGCGCTCGAAGCCGTGTCTTTGCATGGGAGGCACGGCAGTTTGTCCGCCAGCGCACAGGGCGCCATATCGCATTTACAGCCTTGCTCAAACGTGCCTAGATTTGCTGTCAGAGGAGGTTTCCGGGACTGTGAAGAGTTCGATCATCACCACCCGAGGCATCGATCCTGCCAACCGCAGCCGTCACTGGCACGAGGCGATCGCCAACACCTATTTCCCGCTCGACCTCGAGTTCGGGAACCCGGCATCCTTCACCGGCGAACTGGTAAACTGGCAGCTGGGCGACGTCTCGATCTCGCGTCTCCAGTCGCAGTCGCTGCAATACCGCCGCCTTCCGAAGCACCTTCGGCCGGAACGCCGCGAGGAATTTCTGGTCACGATACCGGCACGGGCCGAAATCCAGTTCAGCCAGTGCGGCCGCGAGGTCCGCTGCAATCCCGGCGGCTTCATCCTCGAGCGCAGCGACGAGCCCTACGTGTTCAGCCATTCCGAGACGGCCGACATGTGGGTGCTCAAGGTCGATGCCTCCGCGCTCGGCGCGCGCATCCGCCAGCCCGACCGTTTCTGCTCCTACCAGTTCGACGCCACCAACGGCGCCAGCGCGCTGTTCGTCGACATGCTGCATCTCATCCCGCGCCGCTACGAGGCGATGAACGAGGAGGTCTGCGCCACCGTCGGCCGCCAGCTCATGGACCTTCTCGCCCTGGCGCTGGAGACGGACGAGCGCACCCTGACCAGCCACGGCTCGGCCGTGCGTGCCTCCCACCTCACCCGCATCGACGCCTTCCTGCGCCGGCACCTCCACGATCCCGAGCTCGATCCGCAGAAGGTGGCGCGCAGTTGCGGCATCTCGGTGCGCTACCTGCACGAACTGCTGCGCGACACCAACCAGACGCTCGGCCAGTGGATCCGCGACCAGCGGCTCGCCGCCGCCCGCGAAAAGCTGCGCGACGCCAATGGCGGCGATTCGATCGCCCAGGTCGCCTACCGCTACGGCTTCTCCGACCACGCGCAGTTCTCGCGCGCCTTCAAGGCGCAGTTCGGCATCTCGCCGAAGGACTACCGGCAGCAGCAGGCCCGCCGGGACAACTGAACCGCATCCTGCCTCGACGCAGCAAGAAGGCTGGTGGCGACGCCACCAGCCTCCGTCATTGTCGGATCCTGCCTTTTTCGCGACAGTTGCGGCGGCCGCGGGGCGACCGCCGCGCCGGGCCGTCAGGCGGCGAGCGCTTCGCGCACCTTCGCCAGCAGCGTCTTGCGGTCGCGCCGGGCGGCGAGCGCCTGGTCCATCGTCACCTCGACGAAGCGCGACGGCGTGTGCGGCTGCAATTGCCCGATCAGGTCCATGTCGGCGGAGATGACGGTGCCGACCATGAAGTAGCCGCCGCCGGATACCGCGTCGCGGTGCAGCACGATCGGCTCGGTGCCGCCCGGCACCTGGATCGAGCCGTATGGGTAGCACGCATCGACGATGTTGGACGGGTCGGACCCGGCGCCGAACGGCTGTTCGTGCGGCACGAACTCGATCGGCTTGCCGCCGCGGAAGCGGCAGCCCATGCGGTCGGCCTCGGGCGCCACCTTCCAGGTGTCGGCGAAGAACTGGCGGCCGGCCTCCGCGGTGATGCGATGCCAGTAAAGACCGGGCAGCACCCTGAGTTCGGCCGGCTGGCCGGGCCTGCGGCGCAGCGCCTCGGGCACGCTGCGGCCGGCGGAAGCGCCCTTGCCAGCGCCGACGGGCAGCTCGTCGCCCGCCGCGATCGGCCGGCCCTTGTAGCCGCCGAGCGCGCCGATGGCGTAGGTCGAGCGCGAGCCGAGCGCCAGCGGTACGTCGATGCCGCCGGAAACGGCGATGTAGATGCGCGCGCCGGACTTGAGGAAGCCGAACGACAGCGTTTGCCCCTTCTTCACCGAAAACGACGTCCAGGTGGCCTGTTCCTTGCCGTCGACCAGGATCGGCAGTTCGGCGCCGGTCACGGCGACGCTAGCGTCCTCGGCGAAGACGAGTTGGGGTCCCATGAAAACCGCCTCGAGCACGGCTGCGCCCTCGTCGTTGCCGACCAGCATGTTGGCGGCGCGCAGCGCGAAGCGGTCCATGCCGCCCGACAGCGGAATGCCGAGGTGATAGTAGCCCGGGCGGCCGAGATCCTGGACAGTCGTGGCGAGACCCGGCGTGACGACCTTAAGCATGGAGGACCTCCAGGAGCTTGGCGTTGTAGGCGTCGATGTTTCGGTTGAATTCGGCGAGGTCGAAGGTGACGTTGCGGATCGTCGGCACGAAACGGCCGGCGTCGACGTCCGCGACCGCCTGGTCGTACTCCTCGCGGCCGATCGGCTTCCACTTGACGATGTCGCCCGGGTTGAACAGGCACATGAAGTCGCGCAGGTAGCTGATCTTCTGCTCGGGATCGTAGATCGGCATCGGCGTGATGCCGAACATCTGGTAGCCGCCGGCGCCGCGCACCGAATAGATGCACGAGAAGCAGCCGCCATGGCCGACGGTGAGTTTTGGCGTGTCGGTGCGCGGGCGCAGGTACTTCGGCACCTGGATCTGCCGGCCGCGCTCGACCATCTGGTAGAGGAACGGCAGCCCGGCGACGAAGCCGACCATCGAGACGAACCAGGGCGAGCCGGAATGGGCGGCGATGAAGTCGGCGACCGAGCCATAGCCGTTGATCCGCGCGCCGTATTCGATGTCGGTCGACTTCGGATCCTGGTGACGTTCGCGGAAGCGCATCAGCGTCTCGTGCGTCCACGGATCGTTGTAGAAGACCGGGATCTCGATGATGCGCGTGTTGATCACCGGATCGGCCTTGTCGGCCTGCTTCTCCAGGCTCTTGATCTCGGCGAGCATGTCGTCGGGCGAAATCACGTCCGGATCGAACTTGATCTGGAACGAGGCGTTCGCCGGGCATATCTCGGTGACGCCCCTGATCTGCGCGTCGCGCACCGCATTGGTCATCGAAAGGCTCTTGAAGAAAGCCTCCAGCGACATCTCCTCGTCGATCTCGACAAAGACGTGCTCGTCTCCGCCGAACGAATACCGGGTTTTCATCGTCAGCCCACCTCTCGTGATCGCCTCACTGCTTGCCGCCGGCCTGGCCGTCCAGCCAGCCCTCCAGCCAGCGCGTATGGAATTTGCCGGCCCTGACGTCGGCGTCGTTGCCGAGCTTCTCGAACAGGCCCTTCGTCGTCTTCAGCCCGCCGATGTTGAGTTCGCCGAGCGCGACGCGCAGCCGCGCCAGCGCCGTCGGCCGGTCCTCGCCCCACACGATCAGCTTGCCGAGCAGGGAATCGTAGAAGGGCGGGATCGAGTAGCCGTCGTAGAGCATGGTGTCGAAGCGCACGCCCGGCCCGCCCGGGGTCCTGAAGTCGTTGACCACGCCCGGCCCCGGCAGGAAGCCGTTGTCGGGATCCTCGGCGTTCAGCCGAACCTCGATCGCGTGGCCGTTGCGGCTTATGTCGGCCTGGGCAAAGCGCAGCTTCTCGCCGCCGGCGATGCGCAGCATCTCGCCGACGAGATCGATGCCGGTGATCATCTCGGTCACCGGATGCTCGACCTGGATGCGCGTGTTCATCTCGAGGAAAAAGAAGGCGCCGGTGGCGTCGTCGTAGAGGTATTCGACCGTGCCCGCGCCGGAATATCCGACCGCCTCGGCGAGCGCCACCGCCGAGCCGCACAGCCGGGCGCGAACGTCCTCGGCTAGCCCGGCGAAGGGCGCCTCCTCCCAGACCTTCTG
>CAYJMY010000120.1:0-3970 GCA_964371125.1 uncultured Mesorhizobium sp.
AAATACTGGCGGCTGACCCAGCAGTTCTTCTCGCAGATGCACGGCATCCAGGTCTACCGCATCGTCGAGAGCCTGGGCGCGACGGAAGGCGCGCCGGCGGCGGGCTCGGCCGACATCGTCGTCGACATCACCACGACCGGCTCGACGTTGCGCGCCAACCACCTGAAGATCCTCGCCGATGGCGTTATCCTGAAGTCGCAGGCCTGCCTCGTCTCGTCGCTGAAGGAGCGGCCGGCGGCCGACGCGGCGTTGATCGCCGAGATCGCCCGGCGCGTCGCCGCGGCGGCCGGCTAACGGCAGGCGGGACATTCCTAAGCCGCAAACGGCTTGCTAGTGTCCCGCGCAATTCGGGAGGAATACATGGCACTTCAATCGCTCGACGACGTCAAGAACCAACGCGGCCACGGCCTGCGCATGGGCAGAACCTTCGTCGCCCCGCTCGACGGGCTGTCAAACGTGTCCGGCGAGCGCTCGCAGCCGCTGCTGCACAAGACGATCCCGGCGATGCTCGTCGAGACGGTTGCCGCCAACGGCCCGCGCGACGCCGCGGTGTTCGTCGAGCAGGGCCGCCGTTTCACCTGGGACGAATTCGCCGAGGCCGTCGACGCGCTGGCGGCCGGCCTGCTCAAGCTCGGCCTTTCCAAGGGCGACCGCATCGGCATCTGGTCGCCGAACCGCTGGGAATGGCTGGTGACGCAATTCGCCACGGCGCGGATCGGCCTGATCCTGGTCAACATCAATCCCGCCTACCGGCTCTCCGAGCTCGAATATGCGCTGAACAAGGTCGGCTGCGTCGCCCTGGTGACCGCCGCGCGCTTCAAGACGTCGGACTATCTCGGCATGATCGCGACGCTGGCCCCCGAACTCGAGCACAGCGCCCCCGGCCGGCTGCAGGCGGCGCGGCTGCCGCAACTCAAGACCGTGGTCCGCATGGGTGCCGAGACCTCGCCCGGCATGTTCAACTTCGAGGACGTGATGGCGATGGGCGGGGCGGCCGAACGCGCCCGGCTCGACCCTATCACTGCCTCGCTGGAACCGGGCGACGCGGTCAACATCCAGTTCACCAGCGGCACCACCGGCGCGCCGAAGGGCGCGACGCTCACCCACGTCAACATCCTCAACAACGCCAACTTCGTCACCGGCACGATCCGCCTCACGGCGGAAGACCGGCTTTGCATCCCCGTGCCGCTCTACCACTGCTTCGGCATGGTCATGGGGACGCTCGGCTGCGTCACCAAGGGCGCGGCGATGGTCTTCCCCGGCGAGGGTTTCGACACCGGGGCGACGCTACGCGCCGTCCAGGCCGAGCGCTGCACCGGCCTCTACGGCGTGCCGACCATGTTCGTCGCCATCCTCGACCACCCCGACTTCGCCGCCTTCGACCGCGGCTCACTGCGCACCGGCAGATTGGCGGGGGCGCCGTGCCCGATCGAGGTGATGAAGAAGGTCGTGTCGCTGATGCACATGGAGGAGGTGACCATCGCCTACGGCATGACCGAGACCAGCCCGGTCTCCTTCCAAAGCCATGTTGACGACCCGCTGGAAAAGCGCGTCTCCACCGTCGGTCGCATCCATCCGCATGTCGAAGTCAAGATCATCGACGCCGACGGCAGCACGGTTGCGGTCGGCGAGCGCGGCGAGCTTTGCACGCGCGGCTATTCGGTGATGAAGGGATACTGGGACGACGCCGATCGCACCTCCGAATCGATTGACGCCGACGGCTGGATGCACACCGGCGACCTCGCCACGATCGACGCCGAAGGCTACTGCAACATCGTCGGCCGGGTGAAGGACATGGTCATCCGCGGCGGCGAGAACGTCTACCCGCGCGAGGTCGAGGAGTTCCTCTACCGCCACCCGAAGATCCGCGAGGTCCAGGTGTTCGGCGTACCCGATCCGAAATACGGCGAGGAGCTTTGCGCCTGGATCGTCACGGCGCCGGGCGAGACGCTGACAGAGGAAGAGGTGAAGGCCTTCTGCGCCGGGCAGATCGCCCACTACAAGGTGCCGCGCTACGTGCGGTTCAGGTCCGACCTGCCGATGACGGTGACCGGCAAGCCGCAGAAATTCCTGATGCGCCAGGCGATGGCCGACGAACTCGGCCTGGTGGCGGCGAAGACGGCGTAAGGCGTTCCGGCAGAAAGGGAGATGGGGCTCCGCTCCCCGTTGCATTTACGCCACGTCCGCCGAAATCGGTGGATTTTCAGTCTTTTCCCGATGGCGCCCGCCGCGCCGCGCGGCTAGAAGGGCGCGCGCCTGACGGACCGCTTCGGCAAACGTAACCGAACGTCATTCGCTGGCGACATGAAGCTGAAACGAAAATCAGGGAAACACGCCCGGAACCACTGGACGTGCGAACGGGTTTCGCAACGGAATCGTAACCTAGTTCCTATCGAATGCCGAGGACGTTGACCAAGAGATGACCGCCGTGCGCGCTGCCCTGCTCTCCTTCCTCATGCTTTCCGGCCTCGCCCTCGGCGGGTTCGGCATCTACGCCGCCGACGCCGCCGCCGGCCACCAGGCGGTCGATGGCTACGGCATCACCGCCGCCGTCCGCTAGAAAGATACATCCATCGTCCGCTTCGCCGCGCCGTCGACGACGAGCGCAGTGAGCCGGTTCGACTGATAGGCTCCGGTGTCGACATTGACCCGGTTGGCGAGGACCTGCGCCTCCGGCGACGGTGTATGGCCGTGCACGACCACTTTTGGGTGGAGGCCGGCATAGTTGAGGAACGCGTCGCGAATCCAGATCAGGTCGCGCGGTTCCTGCCGGTCGAGCGGCACGCCGGGCCGGATTCCGGCGTGGCAGAAGAAAAAATCGCCGAACGTCAGAGAATAGGGTAGCCCGCGCAGGAAAGCGCGGTGCGCCTCGGGCACGGCGGCGCGAAGCTCGGCCGCCTGCCCGGCGAACGCCCTGCCGTCGCGGGGATCGAGGCGCACGCCATAGGATCGCGCCGTCTCCACGCCGCCGAAGCGCGCGAACAGGCCCGACGGATCCGGAATTCCGAGGAATTCGAGGAAGCCGAGATCATGGTTGCCGCCCAGCGCCAGCACCCGCGGATCGGCCGCCCGCGCCGCGATGAGGAAGTCGATCACGCCCGCCGAGTTGGCGCCGCGGTCGACATAGTCGCCGAGATGGACGATGCGCCAGTCGTCAGGCCGGTCGCGGGCGATCTCTTCGGCGATGCGTTCATGCATCGGCCGCAGGAGGTCGAGGCGGCCGTGCACGTCGCCGATGGCGTAGAGGCGCATGCCGTCGGGTCCGCGCGCATCGTGGAAGTGGACGCCCGGCTCAGCCAATGGCCTAGCCGCCCACCACGATGATGTGCAGCGCCCGCGGGCCGTGGGCGCCGAGGATGATCTTCTGCTCGATGTCGCCCGAGCGTGATGGGCCGGAGATCAGATTCACCGTGCGCGGCATGCTGCCCTTGCCGTAGGTGTTGCGAATCTTTGCCAGCACCGTTTCGAGGTCGCCCTCGATGTCGGCGGCGTCGACGACGACGATGTGGTGTTCGGGGAGGAAGTTGATCGTCGTCGGGTTGTCGGCGCCGGACGTCATCACCAGCGTCCCCGTCTCAGCGACGGCAGCCATGGCGTGGCTGACGCCCGCCTCGTCGTCGCCGTCGGAGGCCCCGGAGCGCAGTTCCAGCGCCCTCTGCTTCGCCCACGGCATGGCGGCGAGCCGCGGGTCGGCGCCCATGCGCACCGCCGACGGCAGGTTCCTGCCGCGCAGATACTCCGTGACCGCCTTTGGAACGTCGGCGGCCTTCCGGACGTGCTCGACGCTCGCCGCCAGTTTTTCAGCCATCGCGGCAAACAGGGCCACGCGCTCGGCGGGAGGCAACTGCCCGCGCGCCGGGACGACGCCCGGTGCCGCCTTCTTCAGGCGCTCCTCGACCGCCTTCCGGCGTGCGGCATCGGCCGGACCGGCATGCAGGGCAGAACGCACCTTGCCGAGGATCGTGTCGCG
>CAYJMY010000120.1:3980-15224 GCA_964371125.1 uncultured Mesorhizobium sp.
GGGCGTGGGCGGGGCCGGCGGCCGCGCGCGCGCCCCGGGCGCGCGCGCCCGGCGGCGCCCCCGCCACTGCTGCATGAAGGTGCGGCTCTCCGGCGCCGGCAGTTCGCGATGCCGTGTCCAGCTGCCGGCGAAGGGCAGCCAGCTGTAGCGCCGCTTGCGCCCGCCCATCAAGGAAAGTACCGGGATGCCCAGCGCAGCGGCGAGACGGTAGAGCCGCGGCCGCCTGGCGAAATAGGCCCACAGGCCGAGGCCGAAGCGCTGCGTCGCCGGGTTGAGGCCGCGCTCGAACTCGCGCTCGCGCCAGTGGCGCATCATCTTCGGCAGCGGGATCTTCATCGGGCACACGCTCTCGCAGCGCCCGCAGAAGGTCGAGGCGTTGGGCAGGTGCCCGCCCTTGTCGACGCCGATCAGCGACGGCGTCAGCACTGCGCCCATCGGTCCTGGATAGACCCAGCCATAAGCGTGGCCGCCGACCGCGTGATAGACGGGACAGTGGTTCATGCAGGCGCCGCAGCGGATGCAGCGCAGCATGTCCTGGAACTCCGTGCCGAGCATCGACGAGCGGCCGTTGTCGAGAAGCACGACGTGATACTGCTCGGGTCCGTCGACGTCGCCGTTGCGTCGCGGGCCGGTCGACAGCGTCGTGTAGACGCTCATCTCCTGCCCGGTCGCCGAGCGGGCCAGCACGCGCAGGATCTGCGAAACGTCCTCCAGCGTCGGCACGATCTTCTCGATCGAGGCGACGACGACGTGGACGCGCGGCAGGACCTGGGTCAGGTCGCCGTTGCCCTCGTTGGTGACGATGATCGACGTACCGGTCTCGGCGACGAGAAAGTTGGCGCCGGTGATGCCGACATCGGCCTCGAAGTATTGCGAACGCAGCACGCGCCGCGCCTCGCCGAGCAGGGCTTCCGGCTCCGACAGGTCGCGATGGTCGGGCAGATGGTCGTGGACGCGGCGGAAGTCCGCCTCGACCTGTTCCTTGTTGAGGTGCACCGCCGGCGCGATGATGTGGCTCGGGTGCTCGCCGCGCAGCTGGATGATATATTCGCCGAGGTCGGTCTCGACGGGCCGGATACCATTCGTCTCGAGGAATTCGTTGAGCCCGATCTCCTCGGTGATCATCGACTTGCCCTTGGTCACGGTGCGGGCGTCTGCCTTGCGGCAGATGTCGAGGATGATGTCGCGGGCGTGCTCGGCCGTCTCGGCCCAGTGCACGACGCCGCCCGACGACAGGACCTTGGCCTCGTAGGTTTCCAGATACAGGTCGAGGTGCTCCAGCGTGTGGTTCTTGATGTCGCGGGCACGGTCGCGCAGCAGCTCGAACTCAGGCAGCGCCTCGACGGCCTTCCTGCGCTTGTCGATGAAGCCGGCGCGGACGTTTCCCAGCGCCTTCTGCAACTGGCCATCGGCCAGTGCCACCCTGGCATTCGCCTTGAAGGTCGGTGAGGTTATCTGCATGAGGCCGCTCCGATCATTTCCACCCCCCGATCGGCGGCGTCTCGTCCATGCCGGCGAGCACTTCGGCGATATGGCGCGCCTCGACCGGCGATCCCTCGCGCTTCAGCTTGCCGGCCATGTTCATCAGGCAGCCGAGGTCGCCGGCGAGCAGCGTCTCGGCGCCGGCGGCGTCGATGCTTTCGGTCTTCTTCTCGACGATCGCGTTGGAGATGTCGGAATATTTGACGCAGAAGGTGCCGCCAAAGCCGCAACAGACATCCGGGTCTTTCATCTCGACCAGCTTCAGCCCCTTGATCGACGACAGCAGCGCGCGCGGCTGGTCTCGGATGCCGAGTTCGCGCAGGCCCGAGCAGGAATCATGGTAGGTGACCTTCATCTTGCGTTTCGTGCCGACGCCTCGCACCCCGCGCACGTCGACGAGGAAGCTGACCAGTTCGAAGACTTTTGCCGAGAAGGCCGCGGCGCGCCCCTCCCAGGCCGTATCGCCCTTGAACAGACCCGGATAGTGCTTCTTCAGCATGCCGGCGCAGGAGCCCGACGGCGCGACCACGTAGTCGAAGCCCTCGAAAGCTTCGATCGTCGCCTCGGCGATGGCGCGAGCGTCGGCGCGGTCGCCCGAATTGTAGGCCGGTTGGCCGCAACAGGTCTGCGTCATCGGCACCTCGACCGTACAGCCGGAATCCTCGATCAGCTTCACCGCGGCGAAGCCGACCGTCGGCCTGAACAGGTCGACCAGGCAGGTCACGAACAGGCCGACGCGCGGCCTATGATCAGTCGTATCGTTCATGCCCGCCATCTTTACCCGTTCATTGCTGCCGTTGTTGCCGATCCGCGCCGCGACGCGTGCCGTCGATCCTCTGGATCAGGCGCAGCCGCGAGACGCGCTGCCAGTCGCCCGTGCGCTCGGCCTCGTGCATGGAGCGCTCGACATAGGTGATGTGGTCCATTGCCGCCTGCCGGGCGCGGACTGCGTCGCGGTCGACCACCGCGGCATGGATGGCGCGATGCTGGGCAAGCAGCTCTTCGCGGACGCCCGGAAGCTCGAAGGCGAGCAGGCGGTGACGGAAGACTCCGTCCGAAAGCAGCCTGTAGCAGGAGCGCAGCGTGTGCAGGAGGATGATATTGTGGGCGCATTCGCCGATCGTCGCGTGGAACTCGACGTCGATGGCCGCTTCCTCGTCGAGATCGGCGCGCTCGTGGGCCGCCTCCATGCGCGCCATGATGCGGTCGAGCAAAGCGAGATCGTCCCTCGTCGCGCGGCGCGCGGCATATTCGGCGGCGATGCCCTCGATCTCGCGGCGGTATTCGAGATAGTCGGCCGCCGCCTTCGGATGGGACGCGATCAGGTCCATCACCGGCGGTGCGAAAACCTGGCCGATGACGTCGGCGACGTGCGTGCCGCCGCCCGGCCGCGTCACCAGCAGGCCGCGGCCCTCCAGGCTCTTCAGGGCGTCGCGCAGAATCGGCCGCGAGACGTCGAAGTCCCGCGCCAGTTCGCGTTCGCCCGGCAGGCGGTCGCCGACGCGCAGCACGCCTTCGAGGATCAGCCCCTCGATCTGCTGCACCACCTCGTCGGCGGTGCGCGAATGCTCTATCCTGGAAAAGACTTCGCCCAAGATCGCGACGACCCCTGTTTTGCCCGACTCTAGTGGCGGCGGGCGCGACTGGTCAATTTATTTATCCGGCGATTGCGGATTTCGCTTTCCGCGAACGCATCTGCTGACGGCCGCGACGATCCAGGACGGTGCCCCGAAAGCGTCGCAAAGACGCCAGCGGGCGGCGCGACATCGTCGCACATCGCGGCGTCGCTCCCGTAAGGTAAAACCGGTACCTCGAAAGGGCCCCAGGAACACGCCCATGGCCAAGCCGAACCCAGATCCTGTCTCGTCCCTGACCGGCACCGTCATGGGCCTGCCCGCACATCCGGCGCGGCCGGGCGCGATTGGCGAGGTCCACGCCCGCCCGCACCCGTCCGTCGAGGCGCCGCGCCTGCTCGTGCAGCTGTCGTTCATGACCGAGGGCGGCTCGGCGGTTGACCAAGCCGTCCTTGCCGACCTGTCGCGGCGCCAGGGCGTCGCCGCACCCGACCGGCTGGCGCGCCACCACGCGCTGAAATGGGGCAAGGGCATGCTGCGCTGGGAGCGGCACACCGAATTCTCGACCTATCTGTGGGACGGTCCGCTCAACGGCGGCGGCGGCCGCGCGTCGGAAGATACGCCGTTCGGCGCCAGCTTCAGCGCGCCCGGCACGGTGATTTCCGGCATCCGCATGGAATTCCGCAGATGGACCGCCCAGAGCGAGCGGCTGATCGCCGGCTTCGATGCCGACAGCCTGTGCTACTCGCTGGTCGAGAGCGGCGCGGCGGCGATCGTCACCGACTTCCGCCAGGACGGCGACGGGCTGACGCGTATCCTCGTCCTCGACCGCGGCCTCTCGGCTTCGCGGCGTGGTGCGCTGGCGCAGCGCCTGCTCGAGATCGAGACCTACCGCACGCTCGCCATGCTCGGCCTGCCGTTGGCCCAGTCGCTGTCGCCCCGGCTGCGGCGCATCGAGGACCGCCTGGCGCAGCTGACAAGCGAGATGCGTGCCGAGGAGAGCCGCGACAGCCAGAAGCTTCTCGCCGAACTGACCGGACTGGCGGCAGAGCTCGAGGCCGACGCCGCGGCGAGCCTCTACCGCTTCGGCGCGAGCCGCGCCTATGACGGCATCGTCGAGGAACGTCTGGCGGCGCTCGCCGAAGAGGCTGTGCCCGGCCACGACACCTGGGCGGCGTTCCTGCAGCGCCGCGTCGCGCCGGCGATGCGCACCTGCCGCTCGGTAGAGGAGCGCCAGGCGAACCTGTCGCGCAAGCTGACGCGGGCGACGCAGTTGCTGCGCAGCTGGGTCGACGTCGAGGTGGAAAAGCAGAACCGCGACCTGTTGGCGTCGATGAACAACCGCGCCCGGCTGCAATTGCGCCTGCAGCAGACAGTCGAGGGCCTGTCGGTGGCGGCCGTGTCCTACTACGTCGTCGGCCTGATCGGCTATCTCGCCAAGGGCGTCACGATCGCCGGCGTCACCGTCAAGCCGGAACTGGTGACGGCGCTCTCCGTGCCGCTCGTCGTCGTCGGCATGTGGCTTTTCGTACGCCGCATTCGCCGCTCCCACGCCGACGACGCCAGGCACTGACGCGACCGGGCCGCGGATTTGCCAAGAATGTCTCCTACTGGTAAATGTTTTTAACCAGTAAGGAGGCGCCGATGTCTGGTCTCTTGATGCCCAAGCCCGACGCGGCGACGCTTTCGCGGCGCGCCGAGATCGTCGCCGACATGCGCATCATCGTCCCCGGCGAAGGCGTCGTCGATACGGTCAACGGCATGCGCGCCTTCGAGACCGATGGGCTGACGGCCTATCGCCAGTTGCCGCTCGTCGTCGTGCTGCCCGAGACGGTGCAACAGGTCGCGCGCATCCTGAAATACTGCAACGAGCGCAACATTCGCGTCGTGCCGCGCGGTTCCGGCACGTCGCTGTCCGGCGGCGCACTGCCGCTCGAGGACGCCGTGCTGGTGGTCATGAGCCGCTTCAACCGCATCCTCGACGTCGACTACCCCAATCGCGTCGTCGTCGCCCAGCCAGGCGTCACCAATCTCGGTATCACCCACGCCGTCGAGCAGGAGGGCTTCTATTACGCGCCCGACCCCTCCTCCCAGATCGCCTGCTCGATCGGCGGCAACGTCGCGGAGAATTCCGGCGGTGTGCACTGCCTGAAATACGGACTTACAGCCAACAACGTGCTCGGCATCGAGATGGTGCTGATGGACGGCGGGGTGGTGCGGCTCGGTGGCAAGCACCTCGATTCCGAAGGCTACGACCTGCTCGGCATCATGACCGGTTCGGAAGGCCTGCTCGGCGTCGTCACCGAGGTCACGGTGCGCATCCTGAAGAAGCCGGAGACGGCGCGGGCGCTTTTGATCGGCTTCCCGACCAGCGAGCAGGGCGGCCAGTGCGTCGCCGACATCATCGGCGCCGGCATCGTGCCCGGAGGCATGGAGATGATGGACCGTCCGGCGATCAGCGCGGCGGAAGACTTCGTCCACGCCGGCTATCCGCTCGACGTCGAGGCGCTGCTGATCGTCGAACTCGACGGGCCGGGCGTCGAGGTCGACCATCTGATCGGCCTGGTCGAGGCGATCGCGCTGAACAACGGCTCGACGACCTGCCGGGTATCGACGTCGGAGCAGGAACGGCTGACCTTCTGGGCGGGGCGCAAGGCGGCCTTCCCGGCGGTCGGGCGCATCTCGCCCGACTACTACTGCATGGACGGCACGATCCCGCGCAAGGAACTGCCGCGCGTGCTCGCGGGCATGCGCGAGTTGTCGGAGCAATATGGTCTCGGCGTCGCCAACGTCTTCCACGCCGGCGACGGCAATCTGCACCCGCTGATCCTCTACGACGCCAACATTCCCGGCGAACTGGACAAGGCCGAGGCCTTCGGTGCCGACATCCTCAGGCTCTGCGTCAAGGTCGGCGGGGTGCTGACCGGCGAACACGGCGTCGGCGTGGAAAAACGCGACCTGATGGGCGAGATGTTCACGCAGGCCGACCTCGACCAGCAGATGCGGGTCAAATGCGCCTTCGACCCGAACCACCTGCTCAACCCCGGCAAGGTCTTCCCGCAGCTCCGCCGCTGCGCCGAACTCGGCCGCATGCACGTGCATCGCGGACAACTGGCGTTCCCGGACATTCCGAGGTTCTGACGATGCGGTGCGAGGAACGCGTGCTCCCATGACCACCTTCAACCCCGACACCGCCGCCGAAGTCCTGTCCGCCGTCGCTTGGGCGGCAGCCGAGGAGCAGCCGCTCGAGATCGTCGGCCACGGCTCCAAGCGCGGCATCGGCCGGCCGGCGCAGACCGAGCACGTGCTCGACCTGTCGCGGCTGACCGGCGTGACGCTCTACGAACCCGAGGAACTGGTCCTTTCCGCCCGCGCCGGCACGCCGCTCGCCGAGATCGAGGCACTCCTGCAAAACCGGGGCCAGGAACTGGCCTTCGAGCCGATGGACTACGGCCGCCTGTTCGGCACCAAGCCGGGGCGCGGCACGATCGGCGGCGCGCTGGCCACGAACCTCTCCGGACCGCGGCGCCTGAAGGCCGGCGCGGCGCGCGACCACATCCTCGGCGTCGCCGCTGTCTCAGGACGCGGCGAGGCTTTCAAGGCCGGCGGCCGCGTCGTCAAGAACGTCACCGGCTACGACCTGTCCAAAGCGATGGCGGGGTCATGGGGCACGCTCGCCGTCGTCACCGACGTCACCTTCAAGGTGCTGCCGGCGGCCGAGACCGAGACGACCGTCGCCGTGCGCGGCCTGATCGACGACGACGCGATTGCCGCCATGGCGCTGGCGATGGGATCGAGCGCCGAGGTATCGAGCGCGGCACACCTGCCGGAAGGCGTTGCGGCGCGCATCGCCGGCGTCGCGCTCGGCGGCGGGCCGGCGACGCTGCTGCGCGTCGAGGGTTTCGGTCCGTCGGTCGCCTACCGGGTCGACACGCTTCGCGGCCTGCTGAAGACCGCAGGCGCGATCGAGATCGTCGCGGGCGAGCCGTCGCGGGCACTTTGGCGCGACCTGCGCGACTGCGCGCCCTTCGACGACGGCACCGCGCGTCCGGTGTGGCGCGTCTCTATGACGCCCGGCGAAGCAGCGCGCTTCGTTCTCGCGCTCAGGATGGAAGCCGGCGCCGACGCCTTCTACGATTGGCAGGGCGGGCTGGTCTGGCTGCGCATGGAGGCTGATCCGGAGGCCGAGGCCGTGCGCCGGCTGCTCGGGCGCTTCGGTGGCGGGCACGCGACGCTGGTGCGCGTCGATCCGCAGTGGCGCGCCGCGCTGCCCGTCTTCGAGCCGCAGCCCCCTGCGCTGGCCGCGCTGTCGGCGCGCGTGAAGGAGCAGTTCGATCCCAAGGGGATCCTCAATCCCGGGCGGATGGCCGCCGCCGCGCCATCTGATAGACTCGCCCCGTCCCGCATGGGCCTGTCCTGAACGAGGGAGACACGGACATGAGCACGACCGACCCGCAGACGCCCGCCCCGCGCCAGACCGACCGCTGGCTCGAGCCCGGACCGACCAACGTCCAGGTGATCTATATCCTCTATCTCGTCAGCTTCGTCGTCGGCATCACGGCGATCGCCGGCATCGTCATCGCCTATATCAACCGCGGCAAGGCCGGCGGCTGGGTGGAGAGCCACTACACCTATCTGATCCGCACCTTCTGGATCGGCCTGCTCTACGGCTTCATCTCCGTGCTTCTGGTGTTCGTGCTGGTCGGTATCCTGCTCGCCTTCGCCACGGCCGTCTGGTTCATCGCACGCTGCGTCATCGGCCTCCAAGCCGTCGGCCGCGGCGAGCCGATCAAGAACCCCGAAAGCTGGATGCTCGGCAACTGACCGGTGTTCAGCCCACAAAGGACCGCTCGTGCAGACCTCCTTCTCCCTCGCCCAGCTCGCCGATCCGCATGTCGAGGAGGCCGAGAAGATCCTGCGAAAATGCGTACATTGCGGCTTCTGCACCGCGACCTGCCCGACCTATGTGACGCTCGGCAACGAGCTCGACAGCCCGCGCGGCCGCATCTACCTGATCAAGGACATGCTGGAGAACGGGCGGCCGGCCGACGCCGAGATCGTCACACACATCGACCGCTGCCTGTCCTGCCTCGCCTGCATGACGACCTGCCCCTCGGGCGTCCACTACATGCACCTGGTGGACCACGCCCGCGCCCACATCGAGAAAACCTACCGGCGGCCGTTTATCAATCGGCTTACGCGCGGCATCCTGGCCGCGGTGCTGCCCTATCCGGCCCGGTTCCGCGCGGCGCTAACGCTCGCCCGCATCGGCCGGCCCTTCGCCGGCCCGTTTGAGGCGGTTGCGGCCCTGAAGCCGTTCGCGGCCATGCTGCGACTGGCGCCGGCCCGCGTGCCGGCGCCATCGGCGGCGGCAAAGCCCTCGACCCATGCCGCGGCCGGGGTCCGGCGCGGCCGCGTCGCCATCCTCACCGGCTGCGCCCAGCCGGTGCTTGAGCCGGGAATCAACGAGGCGGCGATCCGCCTCCTGACCCGGCTCGGCATCGAGGTCGTGGTGCCGAAGGGCGAAGGTTGCTGCGGCGCGCTCGTGCATCACATGGGCCGCGAGGACGAGGCGCTGGCCGATGCGCGGCGCAACGTCGACGCCTGGACGCGCGAGATCGAGGCCGGCGGTCTCGACGCGATCGTCATCACGGCGTCGGGCTGCGGCACCACAATCAAGGACTACGGCTTCATGCTGCGCCTCGATCCGGCCTACGCGGAAAAGGCGGCGCGCGTCTCGGCGCTGGCCAAGGACGTCACCGAATACCTCGCCACGCTCGACCTGCCGGCGCCGGCGAAGGCCCCCGGCATCACCGTCGCCTATCACTCGGCCTGCTCCATGCAGCACGGCCAGAAGATCACCCGCCTGCCCAAGGACCTGCTGGCGAAAGCCGGGTTCGTCGTGCGCGAGCCGCGCGAGGGGCACCTGTGCTGCGGCTCGGCCGGCACCTACAACATCATGCAGCCCGAGATTTCGGTAAAACTGCGCGACCGCAAGGTGAGGAACATCGCCGCCACGGGTGCGGCGATCGTCGCGACCGGCAACATCGGCTGCATGACGCAGATCGCCGACCGCGCCGACATGCCAATCGTGCACACGGTCGCCCTGCTCGACTGGGCCTATGGCGGGCCGAAGCCGGCGGCACTGGACGGGGTGGGGGTTGCGGACAAGAGGGAATAGGGCGCGCCATCGTCAAGATGTTGGAAAGCGTTCCGGGCGATCCCATATTTGAAATGAGCAAGCGGCGAGTCCCTATGCGGTTCGTGTCCCTCTCCCGATCCCGGTGTCGGCCCGTGCGATTTGCATCGTTCGCCGCGACGCTGCTGACGTTGCTTGCGGTCGTGCTCATGCCGCTGCTGCATTCGGCGGGAAGCAGGGGCACGCCATCGCCTGACACCTCCGGCGTTCATGCGCATGTTGCCGCGATCCACGGGATGCATGGCACGGCAAGCGCCGCCGACGACGGGCCCGGCGGGACGACCGCTGACGCGCTCGGCTGCCTCGACATGGCTGGCTGCCCCACCCACAGCTATATCGTCACGGTATTGTACCCGATCACGCGCGAACCGGTTCGCCATGCGCTGGCGTCCGGGCGCGAACCGCTTCTGGCTGCCCTCGTTGCCGAATGCGAGCGCCCGCCGCCGCGAACCCAGGCATGATTAGCGCGGGCTACGCCTGCTGACAATCGTGTAACGAATTCAAGGAATTATGACTATGACACGCCTCAACAGGCGGCGCTTTCTGCACGGCGCCGCAACCCTCGCCGCCGCGACCGCGCTTTCGCCGCGCCTTGGCCTTGCCGAAGCGGTTGCCATCCGCAGCCTTCGCGCCGAAACACGGACCATCGAGGTCAATGGCAAAGCCGCGACGGTATTCGGCCTCGTCGACGACAAGGGCCGCCACGGCCTTGCCTTCGAAGCGGGCGATCGATTCGCTGTCCGCTTCGCCAACCGGTCGGGCGAGCCGACGCTCGTGCACTGGCACGGACTGACCCCGCCGTGGCGGCAGGACGGCACGCCGGACGTCTCCGGTCCGCTGATCGCGGACGGCGCGAACGCCGATTACGATTTCGTCCTCGCGCGGCCCGGCACCAACTGGATGCATGCCCACACGCTGCAGGAGCAGCGGCTGATGGCCGCGCCCCTGCTCGTGCGCGATCCCGCTGAAGCCGGCCTCGACGAACAGGAAATCGTGGTGATGTTCCACGATTTCTCGTTCCGGCCGCCCGAGGAACTGCTCGCAGCGCTGCAGCGCGGAACCGCAGGCATGAATCACGGCGCGATGAACCACGGCGGCATGATGGGCGGCGGCATGATGGGGGGAGGAATGATGGGCGGATCCGACTCCATACCGATGGGCGGCATGGGCATGGATGTCAACGACATCGAATACGACGCCTATCTCGCCAACGACCGTACACTCGACGATCCCGAAGTATTCGCGGTTGAGCGCGGCGGCCAGGTCCGGCTGCGGCTGATCAACGCCTCGACCACCACTGCCTACACGATCGACCTGGGCGGTCTCGACGGCGAACTGATAGCCGTCGACGGTATGCCGGTGGAGCCTTACGTGGCGCGCCGCTTCCCCTTCGGGATAGCGCAGCGCCTCGACATACGCCTGAGGCTTCCCGCGGACGGCAGGGCGCACGTCGTGCTGGCGCTTCGCGAAGGCGCGCCGGAGCAGTCTGGCTTCGTGCTCGCGCCGTCGGGCGCGGCAGTCGACCGCGTCGCGGTCTTGGCCGCGCAGGCGGGACCGCTGGTCGGCGTCGATCTCGACGCCGTTCTGCGGGCGACCGATCCGTTGGCCGCCAAACCCGCAGACCGCCGCGCAACGCTGTTGTTGACGGGCGGCATGCACGGCTATCGCTGGGCGATGGAAGGAATGCCCGATCCGCAGCCGGTCGCAGCCGGAGAGCGGATCGAGATCATCATGCGCAACATGAGCATGATGGCGCACCCGATGCATCTGCACGGCCACCATTTCCAAGTGATCGGGATCGACGGGCGGCGGTTCGCGGGCCCGATCCGGGATACCGTCGTCGTGCCGCCGATGCGCGAGGTCGCTATCGCCTTCGATGCCGACAATCCGGGGATCTGTGCGTTCCACTGCCACCATCTCTACCACATGGCGACGGGCATGATGGTACATGTCGAGTACGACACCTACGCGTAAGGTGAACGCGAAGAG